>CAYSER010000001.1:0-29134 GCA_964430205.1 uncultured Candidatus Peribacteria bacterium
ATCGAGGGATGGACTTGCTTAATTATTAAAGAAAGATTTAATTTCATCTAAATATTCTTTTAGTTCTGTTGGTCGATTCTCAATATCGCAATTAATAATAGTATTATGCCAATTGTAATTGTTTTTTAAGGAGACAAAACATTTTCATGCATGGTATTTTAAAGGATTGTTATCTAGTATCTTGCTATATTTGACAGTATAACCAAAATCTAAATTTTTAATTCAATTGTCTGGTATTTTTTGTATCTCTTTAAGTCTGCTAAATAATTCAGCATTTGTGTCGTTACTTATTTTTTTTTCATTATTGTTCCATATATCGTGAAAGATAATGTTGTCAATCAAAACCGCAAAGTTTTCTATTTCATAAACAGGCAATGCTAAAAATTTATATTTTAGTCATCTATATTTTTTTTCTTTTTGTTGCTTTAATAAATTTACGTGATCATCATTTAGTCATCAGCGATCAACCTGTCTTATGATTTTTGGATCGTAATTGTTTTGTCCGTCATAGTTTTTTTTGTGAAAAAAAGCATCTTCTTGACTATCTGTCATACATCATCCAGATGGAAAAACTTGGATATCTGGTATTCCATATTTTTCAAATATTATGCCCCATAATTTAATAGTTCTTGGATTGCTATCTTCACAGATAAAAACTTTAGGAGGGAAAGCATTGTTAAGCCTTTTATTTATTTCTTTTAGATTTTCTTTTTCTTTATTAAGTACTGCTATTTCTTCTCTAAATTGAGTCATGACTCTTTTCTGTACTTCAAGTATTCACATTCTCTCAAATAATTCTTGTCTATTCATATTAGAAAGTAACGTGTCAGGTGTCTCTAATTCAGTATAAGAACCATTTTTATAACAAAGATAGAGTTTAGGTGCATATTTATTATCTTCTCAAGGATTTAAAAAAGCCAATGAATGTGAAGTAAAAAATATCTGATTTGATTCGGCGTATGAATTATAGTATAATTTTGCAACATCTTCGGCTGCATTAAACTCTAAAGAATTTTCTGGTTCATCAATTCACCATATATATATCTTGCCTTTTTGCTGTTCTTCAATCCATTTTAACAATGGAGGTATATATTTGCTTTTGATTCAGTCTCATCTATTAGATAACGGAATAAGATAGTCTCTTTCTTCTAATTTTTTTTTAGTACTTTTAGCAGTTTTCTTAACTAGATTTGGCAATTCTTTAAAATTATCCACAAGAGTGTTGGCATTAAGGTTTTGCCAAAACTCTTCTAAAGTAGAAGGCAATCAGAACTCTGCACTAATTGGTATTTTAGAATCAATTATAAGTTTAGACAAATCTTTAGTTTTGTCTTTAATATGATTGTTTAATTCATCTATTTTTGAAGAATCTAGTATATTTAGTCATCAAACTAAACCAATCAGATGTTTTAAGACATCTGGTCATTTCAATGCGGGTATATAAACATATCTTAACCTTCAATATAGAGTGCTTAATGATCTTCATATTTTTCATCATTCATGTGAAAAAACTAGGCGAGGTATATTACTATCTCTAGAGTATATTTTTTCAATATATATATCCTCTTTTTTTGTAAATGAAGTGTAGTTCTCAGGAGGATTAAGATATATCTTAATCTTTATTTGTTGTTTCTTTTTCGCAGCTATTTGAGAACTTGCTAATCAAAATTTACAAAAATCACTAGAAAAATTAAAATTTATTAAAAAATCTGTTTGATTATTAAAGAATAAATTTAAGGCTTTTAGTGCATTTGATTTGCCAACATCATTTAATCACATAAATCCAGTAATTGGACTTGGCTCTATGATTACCTTATGTAAGGAACGGAAATCATCAATTTCTATTCTTTTTATAATATTATTTCTGTGCATTTTGTATTAATAAATAAATTCTAAAAAAAACCCAGCTTCCGCGGGGCTTATATACTTATTTTTTCTTAGTTACTTTCTTCACCGCAGCCTTCTTCGCTGCTGGCTTCTTCTCTTTCTTTGTAGCAGTCTTCTTCGCTACTGGTTCCTTTTTGCCTCCTCAAGCTTTAGGCTTTGGGCTTCAAGCATGGTCTATGATAGCGAGACAATCCTTCAACGTGAGATCAGTCGCATCTTTTCCTCATTTGGGAATCTTATAGTTGTTGCCGTCAAATTTGATATATGCGCCGTAGAGGCCGTTCAAGACTTCTACTTTCTTGCCCTTGTTGTCGAAGGTATTGATGTATTTGTTCTTCTCGGTTTCGATCTTCTTCTCTATAAGCGGAGTCGCTTCTTCCATGGTGATGGTATACGGATCGAGCGTCTTGGGAATGGAGACAAAAAAAGTCTTGTATTTCAGGTACGGTCAGAATTTTCCTACAGCGACCGTGATGCCTTCGCCTTGATAGGTCCCTAGGACTTTAGGCAATGCGAACAATGCTAAAGCGTCTGCGAGGGTGAGCGTCTCTATGGTCTGTCATGGTCTGAGCGAGGCGAATTTCGGCTTTTCAGTGTCTTGGGCCGTGCCGACCTGTACCATAGGGCCGAATCTTCCGATCCTTGCTACGACCTGTTTGCCGGTATTTGGATCGATGCCGAGATCCTTATCTGCGCTTCTCTTCTGGGCGGATTCCAAGGTCTGATCGACATCCTTGTGGAATGGCCCGTAGAATTCTTTCAGCATCTGGACTCGCTTGAGCTTGCCCAACGCTATCTCATCGAATTCCTCTTCCACGTTCGCGGTGAAGTTGTAATCCATGATATCACTGAAGTGATCGCAGAGGAAATCGTTGACGACCATGCCGATATCGGTAGGGAAGAGCTTTTGCTTCTCAGCTCAGGTGGTCTGCGTCTTCTCGGCGACCTTGATGACGCCGAGCCTCAAAGTGAATTCCTGATATTTCCTTTCGGTGCCGTTCCTATCTTCCTTGACGACATAGCCTCTCTTCTGGATTGTAGAGATGGTCGGAGCGTAGGTGGAAGGACGTCAGATACCGAGTTCTTCCATCTTCTTGACGAGCGAAGCTTCCGTATATCTCGGTGGATGGTTCTTGAATCTCTCGCTTGCAAGGATCTGTTGCATCGCCAATTGCTCGCCTTTGGTGAGCTTAGGCAACATGCCTGACTGTTCGCTTTCATCGTCCTCGTCCTTGGATTCGAAGTAGACTTTGAGGAATCCATCGAATTTGACCACTTCGCCGTTGGCGATGAATTTGAGTTTCTTGTCGGTGGAGATATCTATCGTAGCTTTGGTTTTCTCGATCTCTGCGGGAGCCATCTGAGACGCTAATGATCTTTTCCGGATGAGCTCGTAGAGCTTCTTCTCAGCGGCGTCATTGCCGGAGACAGGATTTTCCATATGAGTCGGCCTGATACATTCATGCGCCTCTTGCGATCCTTTAGACTTGGTAACATAATGCGTAGGCTTCGAATAGTCTTTGCCGTATTTCTGGGTGATCACGTCTTGAGCGGCTTTTATCGCGAAATCGGAGATGTTCACGGAATCGGTCCTCATGTAGGTGATATATCCTCATTCGTATAATTTCTGGGCGACCTGCATCGTCCTCGCTACGGAGAATCCGAGTTTCCTGCTTGCTTCCTGTTGCAGCGTCGAGGTAGTGAACGGTGCGGAAGGGGATTTCTTTCCTGGTTTCACTTCCACATTCTCTATCGTATAGGTAGCGTCTTTGCAGGATTCGAGGAATTTCTTGGCTTCATCGGTAGTGGCGATATCCTTGGAGAGCTCAGCCTTGAATTCTTTCTTGGCATCGCCCACGAAACTTCCTATGACCTTGAAGAACGATGCTGACTCGAATTTCTGGATTTCCCTTTCCCTTTCCACGATCAATCTCACAGCGACGGACTGCACTCTTCATGCACTCAATCCCATCTTGATCTTCTTCCGGAGGACAGGCGATAATTCGAATCATACCAATCTATCCAGTACTCTTCTCGCTTGTTGCGCATCTACGAGGTTCATATCTATGGTCCTTGGGTTCTTTACTGCGGTGTCGATGGCTTCTTTGGTGATCTCATGGAAGACGATCCTTGCTGTTTTCTTTACATCCAATCCCAATACATTGGCCACATGCCGTCCTATCGCTTCTCCTTCGCGGTCTTCATCCGTTGCGATCCGGACCTTCTCCGCTTTCTTGGCTAAGGATTTCAGTTCGCTGACGACCTTGGTCTTTTCTGGAGAGATGATGTATTTCGGAGCGAAATTATGTTGGACATCGACGCCGAGCTCTTTCTGAGGAAGATCGATGACATGGCCGAAGGATGCTTTGACTTCGAATCCTTCTCCGAGGAATTTCTTGATGGTCTGCGATTTCGCTGGAGACTCGACGATCACGAGATGTTTCATAGAGATGATGGTTCATGATAAATAATTATCGCGCAGAGGCAAATTTCAATGCCTTCTTATAGCGTATTGGATGCCTTTTTCAATCAAAAAAATACCTAATAGCTTAGGTACTTTCTGTATGTTTCTGAATGCTAAATTCTGAATTCTGAATTCTGAATTCTGCATTGATATTATGTATGGTACGCCGACCGAAAATGACTCAAACACTCTAGTTTCTTAAATCAGCCAGCAAAGGAGTTAGAACTTCTAGATTATGCTCGTTATGGGATAGAGGAGTACCAGAGGTATATATAAGGATAATATATAAAGATATATAAAATAAAACTCTCTTGTTTTTTGCTTATTTTCTTCTAATCTAAATAATATTTATCCCTAATTACAGGAAAATGAAAAAGATATGAATCATAGCTGGGTATACTCCAGAAAATGAAATAGATAAGGTTGTTTTTGCTTATGTTAAGACCATTGAAAATAATTCAAACGCTTTGGTATATATAGTACCTTGTAGCTCAAAAAATACAGATGTGTATATACAAGAATTAGATGGTTTTCTTGTCCCTGGTGGGCATTCAGATGTAGATCCACAACTCTACGGAGAAGTGAATCAAGCTAGCAACAATGTAGATATAAAAAATGATAAATTAATTATAGAGGTTATTCATAAGATCATAAAATCATGAAAACCGCTTTTGTGAATTTGCAAAGGAATGCAATTGATAAATGTTGCTCTAGGAGGATCTCTTATCCAGAACATCCCAGATACTCAGTATAGTTTTGATGTTATTCACGATGTTCAGATAGATCAGAAATCTAGATTGTTTCAACTCTATGGAAAAAAAACAATGCTAGTAAATTCTCTTCATCATCAAGCAATTAAACAAATAGGTGAATGATTAAACATAGTAGCTCATAACAAAGAATGAGTCATAGAAGCTATAGAAAGCAACGACGGAAAGGTGCTTGGAGTTCAATGGCATCCTGAATATCTCAAGGAACATGAATGCTTATTTAGTGAGTTTTATGCATAAACAGATAGAGTTTACTTATTTTTTTTTGTATGAAATATATATTGCATTTATAGCAAATTTGTTTATAAGTATGGTAATGTGTCAAAATCAGAGTTTTATTTGGTAGAAATACCAATCTCATGGTGCAAGTAAAGAATCTAAATAAATCTTTTGGATCTCAGCAAATCTTCGAATGAGCTGAATTACATCTATGAAAAAAAGAGATAGCAGGGCTCGTAGGGGTTAATTGATCAGGGAAAACTACATTGTTCAAGATATTATCATGAGAAGATGAGGAATTCGAATGAACAATATCTCATGATTCTGCATTCCCGCTTATCTGATATATGAAACAACAGATGTCTATCGAGGCCATGAATATATCTGTCCTAGATTTTATGAAACAGTATACCGGCATGGACGTGATCGAGAAAAGATTAGATGATCTCATCAATGATCTCAATGATCCGGAAAAGTTTGAAGAATATTGAGAGGTCTATGAAATGTTCGAGAAAATGTGAGGATATGAATTCGAACATAAGATCGAAAAGCTTCTCAATCAGATCGGTCTCTGAAAATATTGATTGGAATCCACTATAGACGCATTCAGCTGATGAGAGAAAAGAAAATTGTTGTTATGCGGAACTCTCATAAAATGATGAGATCTTCTTCTCCTCGACGAACCTACGAATGATCTGGACGCTTCATCCATAGAGTGACTCGTTAGCTTCCTTAAAGAATCCATCGCATCTTGCCTCATAGTTTCGCACGATAAGGCATTCCTCAATGATGTTGTCAGGAAAATTTTCGAAATCAATGATAAAAGCATCGTCCAATATTCCGGGAATTACGATTTTTATGAGAAAGCGAAACTGTTAGCATATCAACAAAGTGTTGATGCTTATGAGAGACAGACAGAAGAGGAGATACGCATCAAGAAAGTCGCTCAAGAGATAAAGCAAAAAGCGTCCTCTATAGGGAATAGATGAAATATTAGGGATAACGACAAATGAGATTGAGCTGCAAAGGTCGAGAAAAAATTAGCTAAGGCAGCCAAAAGCATCCAAAATAGGGTGAATAGGATGGAGAAGGTAGAGAAGCCGAAAGTCAAAAAGCCTATACAATTGCATTTCATGCCGTCAGAAGAACCACTATGATGAATACATATCGAGGATTTAGCTTTCTCATATGCTGGGAATAAAACATTCAACCTAACTTTATCTTCCCTTACAATCTCCAGTGAGGATAAATTGCTCATAAGCTGATGAAACGGTGGAGGTAAAAGCACGTTCCTGAAATTGCTTATAGGTGAATTATCTCCGGATTCATGATTAATAAAAAAACATTCGTCACTAAATATCTGATATTTCTCCCAAGAGCAGGAAAGTTTACCGAGAGGTGTATCTCCACTCCATTTCCTCAATGGACAGCTTTGATTCGATGTAACTGATGTCCACGCTGTGCTCGGGAGCATGTGATTCGATGATGAAGATAAACAAAAAAATATAGAGCTCTTGAGCCCTGGGATGAGGCTTAGGCTCACTTTTGCTCTTCTCGCACTGAAGAATTGTAATTGTTTGATTTTTGATGAACCCACAAACCATATAGACGTTGAGATCAAGGAAGCGCTCAAGAAAGCGTTGAACGAATTTACATGAATGCTGATCGTAGTATCCCATGACACTAATTTTACGCATGATATCGATTTCTCCAAAAAGATAGCATTTCATGAATGAATAGGCATGGAACAGTAATCGAACATCCATTTCTTCTTATTTTTTCTCCACGATTATGAAACTATGACTCAGCATGATCATCAAAAATGAAGAGAAAAACATAAAGAATTATCTCTATGAGATTTATGATCTCTTCGATGATATTGTTATCGTGGATACTGGCTCTACCGATGCCTCGTTAAAATTGCTGAAAGATATCTGAATACAGGCTATACCCTATAAGATCAATCATACAGATGCAAGATTGATAGACGCAAGGAATTTCTCGATCGAAAAGAACGCATGTAATCGGGTCCTGATATTGGATTGAGATGAACAGATCTCAAGGGAAGATCTGTTGAAGATCAAGAGCATGGAACCGGATTATTTCCAAAAAGATGTATCATGATACTTCATAAAACGAAAGGATTATAGGTATGATAAGCCTTTTGATGACTATAAGATGTGTCTGATAAACAAGAATCATGTTAGGTTCCTTTTCAATGTTCATGCCTGTCCCCAGGTCTATGTCAGAGACAATAATGGAATCTGACTCCGACTCAATGGCATAACCCTCCATCATCATACAGAACCTAGAGCCTATAAACTGAAATATATAGAGCAATTGGAAAATGGGATAAAGGAGAACCCAGGCTGTTTGAGATTCTATCGATTTCTGTGATATTATTATTTTAAAAATAATAAACTACCAAAGGCAATAGAAAAATTTGAATTTATTATAAAAAATAGAAATCATAGATTTCCTGTAGAAATATTAAATGCCATAATGCTTATTTCATCGATATATCAATGATTGTGAGATCATATCAGGGCATTTAATTATATTTCTTTATGACAAAAGTATTATCAAGAAGTAAAAGACGATTTTGAAGTCAAAATCAATTTCAGGATGGAAAAACGATTTTCAGATACACAAGCAAAACTTTTGGAAGACCATAATGCAATTATCATACCTTATGAATTTGCATACTAGTGCTAATCTTTTATTTTGTATCTTTGAACTTATGGATAGGGTAACCGCAATAGTGGCTACACATGAGAGACAAAAAGCACTTAGTGAAATGGTAGATTCGTTTCATCAGTATTATCCTCAATTGAAAATAATTGCTGTAGATTCTTCCAGAGAAGTTAATGTAAGGAATGATATTGTGCACATATTAGATGCCGATAATCCGGGTATATCAGTAAAAAGAAATAAGGCTTTGTCCCAAGTCAGTACACCATTGTTCTTACTACTGGATGATGACTATATATGTACAGATCAAACAGATATCCAAAAACTTATTGCTCGCATACAGCAAGGGAATACAATCGTCTGAGGACAAATACACAATGTTTGATCAGAACAGTACGATTTCCATGGTTATTATACCATCATGAGAGATACATTATATCATTTTGTAGATAGAAAAAATCCCGTAACGCAACGTTATGATACCATGTTCAATTTCTTTGTTTGAAAAACAGATACCATAAGAGCAATAGGATGATGGGATGAAAAGCTACAATATGCAAGAGAACATGACGACTTTTTTCTTACTATGAAACAAAAAAAGCTCCCAGTTGCATACGAAGAATCTGTCGTTGTTGACCACGAAAATTACGAAAAACATCATGGGAGAGAAAATAGTAGATGATCAATTCAACACTTTTTATCAAAATGGGATATTAAAAATAAAATTGAAATCCGTCTGATAAAAAACACACCAAATAGTTATATCAGTTACCATAATTGTATAATAAAGACTCAAGTCATACCAGAAGATATCAAAGAATCCATACAATCCACGTATGGACATTATCCTATAATTATATCATAATATGGACACGGTAAAACCAAACGGCATATTCATATCTATCAATAGGAACTTTTTGGAAACGCTAAAAGTTTGTCTCTTAAGTATATTACAAAACTATCCCAACCATCCAGATATTATCCTCTGTCATACAGATCTTATTCAAAAAGAATTGAGGGAATTACTCCAAATAACAGAAAAAATTATTCCTATAAAAAATAATTTAGAACCACAAGAGATATGACCTATTATGTGACATCTCCCTGTTAGTATAGATCCAAAGGTATTTTACGCAAGATTCCTCCTACGGAAGTGAGGAATATTTAATAATTATAATAATATTTTACACTTGGATGCAGATACTTTGGTAGTAGGAAATCTAGACCAATTAATGTCCAAGAATATATTTTATGCAATAGAAGAAGCTTATCAGGGAGAGGATAAAATATTTAAAGATCATAACGATATACAGCTACAAAAACAATTATACAGGGACAATCTTGTCATTGGGAATAAGGCGAGTAACGGAGGAGTATTCCTTCTTCCTCCAGAATATAGGACGCCAGAGCATTACCATGATATTATATCATTATTATCATGATATGCCCCGTATATCAAACGGGCAGACCAATCGATACTTAATATTCGGATGTACAAAAATAATATTCCTATACAAAAGGACTTTACTTATAATTTCCAGCATCGTTTATTAGAGCACGCTAAAAATAATGCTATAGCTGATAAGGCAAGTATCATCCACTTTAACGGAGTATCTGATATATATAGATTAGATTGTATGAAAAAATATTTGTTCTTATCACAAAACAACAAATGAGCGGATATGTATAGAGAATATTTTAATTCTTTATCTGGGAAATAAGTATTTATGGAAAAAAAAGTGGTCATACATGTCGATGATATAGGATCCTCTAGAGATGCAAATAGAGCGGCTTTTTCTTTATTGCAAAATGGATCCGCGACTTCATGAAGCATTATGGTCCCAGGGAAATGATTTTTAGAGGCAATTGATTGTGTAAGAAAAAACACAAGTATAGATATATGAGTACATCTCACATTGACTTCAGAATGGGATCATCCATTTCTCAAATGGAAACCAACGCTTCTCTGATCAGAAGTCCCGTCTCTTATAGATACCGAGTGATATCTACGATCTAACGTCGATGATGTATTAGCCAAGGCAGACCCTGAAGAGATAAAAGAAGAAATAATAAATCAGATAAAAATTGCACAAAGCACTGGCATCAACATCTCACACATTGATTCACATATGTGAATTTTACTTCATGAAAAGTTCTTTCCTATCTACCAAGAAGTAGCAGATAGGTTTGCTATTCAGCCATTTTTGGCTAGATCAAGACCTTGAGACGGCAAGTGAAATTGGTTTTATGGTTGCGATGACTCCGTAGATAATTTAGTATCCCATGGATATAAAACATTTGATCATTTCGATGCAAATTCTTTGTCTCCATGAAAAAAAGAATACAGTACCTATTGCAAAGATCGTATACAATCTATCAAAGCAGGCACAACCTATTTTTTGATACATGTATTGGATAATCATTGCACGAACGAATGAATGACTCCGGATTATGGTAATCGCCTAAAGGAATATCGTTTCTTTGGATCAGATGTCGCTAGTAAGATATTCACGGAAAATAAGATACAAAAAATTACCATGAATCAATTATAATTTTATTTCATAGAACCTCTAGCATGGACTACCTAGCATTTATAAAAAAGTATTTATGAAAAGATATAGAGGACAATTATACTCAATTTTCAAATGGATGGGATTATGATGTCATTATAAGCAATGGGCTTGTGTTTAGATTTCCAAAGAATAAGGAGAAATCTCTAGATATGAGATTAGAAAAAAAGCAACTAGATGTTGTTGCAAAATACGTAGATATACAAGTGCCTCACTGTACTGTTGTAGATGATGTTTGTATCATATATCCAGAGATTCCAGGGATTACGCTAGATAAAGCGGAGCATGGTTATGACCAAAACATTCTGGAAGCCATAATCATTTTTTTAAAACAATTGCACGCCATACCCCTAAAGGAATTTTCGTTCATGACAGAAGAGAAAACGCCATCTCCCGATCAAAAAGCAGAACAACAAATATTTGTCCATAAACTCAAGGAAAAGGTAAAAACAAGACTGGAAGAAGCATGACTGGGTGCTGTTGTAAAAAAGATTCATGCATATATGGATACACTATTTTTTGTATACGAATCACCGGTCAAAGCGTTTGTCCATACAGATATTCAATGAAAAAATATTCTATATGATCCAGAAACTAAAAAGATAACGTGAATAATAGATTTTACCGATAGTAGAATTGGTGGTGTAGAGCTGGATTTCTGTCATTTCTACAATCTGTGAGAAGATATATTGCATAAATGCATAAAGATGTACCTGTGATATGAAGATGATAAGTTTTTTGAAAGAGTAGCGTTTCTTGCTAAAAGGTGAGTGATTTTTGAAATATGTAACGATGAGGTATGGCAAAAAGATCCCGAATATGTGATAGGCCAATTAAAAAAATACAGATTTATGTAAAATTTATAAGTAATATTAGAATGGAATGAAAATATTACACAGTTTTCCACGGGGGATCAAAATATGATGAGCAGAAAAGCTTTTGCTTGATTGGCAGTGAATGAGTAAGCATAAACATTGTATATTTACCCCTTATATTGCTGACGAATTATATGGCAACATACATGAACATTCGCAGATATGTCTGTGAAACACGAGAAATGAACTAATGAGTACAATAAAATCTAATGACCCTGAAATTATAGTTCAACATTGATCATTCTGTGATTTGAGCGATAGCCCCATACCTGAATATCGATATTTGCATGTTCAAGAGGGCGCATACACTTTTTTCTCTGGATATGAAGAGAAAGAGAGAAATATCATATCTAGTTGCGCTTTTGAGGGGATTCAATGAAAGATCAGAAAAAATATATTATTAAAATTGTGAATAGATTTGCCTGAATATCAAAGTAGAAAATCTATCAATTATAAAAATCCAACGTTTGGAATACTTGGGAGGGTTAATTCTCAAAAAATACCAGAAGAATTTATCGATGAGTTCAATTGTTTTTTCAAAAATAAGATACACATTAAGATATATTGAAAAATAGAAGATAATGTTTGGAATATTTCCCATAGAAATTGGATTGATTATATTCAGAAAAAAAATAATGCACGGGAATATTGAGGAAACTATACTCCAAATGATTTATGAAAAATTTTTAAAAAACTAGATGCAATTATTGTTCCATCCTTATTTGAAACCTGATCCTATGTTGCCTTAGAGGCACAAGGATATTGAGTCCCTGTTTTTTGACTCAATAATTGATGACTCCCAGGACATGTATATTACAAGGAACATTTAAGCTGAAATTATAGAGATCTTTGTGCTAGAATTGATAAATTTCTACATATTCAAGAAAGTATAGATATTAACCTAATGAGAAAATATATTGTTGCAGAACATAATAAGGCAAACCAATTAATGAGATTAGATGAAATTGTCGAAGAATAATTAGGTAAAAATTTGATTTTATGTGATCATTATGAATAGATGAAAACTATTTGTATAGAAACAAGTCCAAGTGCTGCAATAGGTGGTGGTATACGTTACTATAGTAACGATGCCATATATTCAACATTTCAAAATACCATAGAAGATAAGGTAAGAGATCATAATTTAGCAAGATTTCAGAAGGAGGTAAAAAAAGTTTGCCCGGACGATATAGTAACACTTCTCAAAGAGGATAATAATATACAAATTGTTCATAACGAAGGGATTTCCTTGTTTCCATGATTGTATCCTTATCCAGAGCAACATCCCATTCTCTCAAAGACATGAATGGTTGATATATTGTTTGCGCATAAATTAGAGTCTTATCTTCCTGCTTCGTTAATTATTCCCAAAGAGCAAGTAAATATGACGAGGATAATAAATGAAATAAAAATGCATTTCACGCTATGATCAAAAATTGTCATTAAACATGCATGAATTGACGGCAATGGAAGTGGGGTGGATATAATAGAATATAAGAATGGTGCATCATTGCAGCATCAGATTCAATGAGTATTGGAAAAATTTTCCAAAGGGCTGAATGGAAATCGTCATGAATTATTTGCATCAGATTATTTGCTACAGGAGTATATCTCAGATGCCTTAGGGGAAGGAAGCATCACTTTCTCTTTGCAAAATAATCGTATTGAAAATCTATGATTGGCGAACAATGTGGTTATATGATGAGAGTATTTCTGAAGTAGTAACGTATTCCCTTATATGGACAGAGGTCAATCAATCATGTTATCTAACAAGCTTCAAAAAGATTTTTTACCTCTATTAACCAAATTACGTCAGGAAGGAGTGAGGGGAAATGTATGATTTGATATACTCTTCCAGAATCAATGATGAACTATAAAGACATATGTTTTGGAATGTAATGGGATCCATAGAATGACAGGAAGCCTCATGCCTAGCAATTTTGCATATAATACTCAGAATCCAATATTTGTATGATTACCCATTGCCCAAAAATATTTGGCAGATAACTACCAATGAATGTCACAGAAATCTTTATTGCAATTAGCACAGACGCTGGCATGATTTTGAGTTAAAGAGGGAAAGCCACAAATAATGAATATAAAATGTGAATGACATCAACGATGACACCCAGTGGTTTGGATAGCAAGTGCTTGAGATTCACAGAAAGATCTGTTCCAATTATTTTATGACAGTAAAATCACGAATAATAGAGGAAATGAATATATTTCAAATATTTTTGAAAAGATGACATAGAATGATTTTTAAAAAAATGGCATACTCAAACACCATTTTAATCAATTACTATCTGGGATTTCTCTAGATGAATGCAATGAATATAATATTATCTAGGGTGGCAGGGGATCGAACCCTGGACCACTGGCTTAAAAGGCCATTGCTCTACCGACTGAGCTACCACCCCTTAACAGATCTTTCCAATTATCAACTATCGATTTCTATAAATATTTCTCACGAGCTTCAAGAAGGCTCATTGCGCGGACTGAGCCTTGCCCCGTACTTGCTACGGGTACCACCCCATGACTGAATGACCAATGAACAAACGCTTAAGCGTTTCAACGATTAGTCGTTTAGTCTTTGTAGTTTAGATGAATCCTTTGAGCTTCTTGTAGACTTTGGAGCTTACTTTTACTTTGATCTGTGAACCGTCTTCGAGTTTCACTTTCTTGTTGATGAGATTCACCTTGAACGCTCTCTTGGTAGCTCTCAAGGAATGGGATCTCATATTTCAGGATCATGTACCTCTTCAGGTGAAGTCGCATATTCTTGGCATGATTATTGGATGTAGAAGGTAAAATGCGGAATAATGTAGTGTAAAGTGTAGCGTTCAGGATTATGGTATGAATGTTGATTATTTCTTCTCTTCCTTCGCAGGAGCGGCAGCGCCTTCAGGTGCAGGAGCAGCAGCGCCTTCAGCGGCAGGAGCAGCAGCGCCTTCAACGGCAGCTGGAGCCTCTTCAACCTCTTCAGTCATCGTGACTACAGTCACCAAAGCTTGTTCAGGATCATCGAGCACTCTCACCTTATCGGATATCTTGAGATCGCCTACCACGATGACATCATGCATTGATTGGATAGTGGAGATATCGATAGTGATATCATGCGGCAGATCCTGAGGAAGTGCTTCAACTTCGATGAAGTCCTTGAGCAGCTGGATCTTTCCTTCTCCCAATTTCTCGATGGAAGACTCGCCGACCAGTTTCAAAGGTATTTCGGTAGTAACTTTCTCATCCTTGTTGATGGCCAAGAAATCTACATGGATAAGCTCATCGCTTACGGGATCGACTTGGATATCCTGGATAAGCACAAGCTGATCTATGCCATCGCCATCTATGGTCAATGGGGTAGAATATCCAGCTTCTTTGTATTTCTTGATAAGATCGTTTCTCTTGCATGCGATAGCAAGCGGCGTCTTGAGATGCTTGCCATAGATGATAGCAGGGATCAATCCTTCTTTCCTGAGAGCCTGAGGCTTCTTATCTTGGCGAGAAGTTACGGTGAGTTCCATTACATAACATGATAGATGATAAATATACGGAGACAAAAAGAGGTGAGGATACGTTCCCGATCCCTATCGGTCTTTATCGCGTTTTATGATTATTTCTTCTTTTTCTTGCCTTTATTCTCCTTGACCTTGCCTGCTTCCTTATCGAGCAGATTGATATCCCTCTTATCAGCAGTGATCTTGGACTTGAATCTAGCATCCTTACCTACCTTGTCTCTGATATAGTAGAGCTTCGCTTTCCTGATCTTATATTCATCGAGGAGGATGATCTTATCGAATTTATTGAAGGAGAGCGGATAGATCTTCTCGACCTCGTTGCCGGCGACCGTACCTCTGACCGTGAATGAGCCATCGGCATGTCCTGGTTTCTTGACCTTGATGACGAGACATTTGAATCTCCGTATCCTATTGGTCTCTACGTCTTTTTCATGGATCTCGATGTGCATCCCAGGCTTGATATCTAGGATTTTCGCTCCATTCTTATCGTAGAACTCTTTGAGTCTTTCAACATTCATTGGACTATATAACAATAGATAAATGGTAATGGGTGGTAATGATTGGTACTGTTCAAGGGCACGTAGTACATTACGCCATAGGCACAGTACACATCCGCATAGGCGAACTCATTACATTCAGATTATTTTGCTTTCTTGTTCATGACTTTCGTCTTCCATTTCTTCTGTTGTTCGAGATTCCTCCTGACATCCATGATCACGACTTTCTCGACTCTGTTTAATGCTTTATTGAGCTTCCTCTTAGCATTGGTTTTCAATCTGGTCATACGTTATTGCTGAAGTGTTAAAATGCTGAACTTTTGAAAAGGCGGTAGAGACGACCTCAATCGGTCTGATTCCGTCTATTTTTTTAGTCATTTCTTCGTCAAAGCCTCATCGATCATCTTCTGGGTGACGCCGAATTTCTTGAGTCTTGCTTGCGCTTTCTCTTTGGTCTTGTAGATCCGCTTAGTCTCTCCTTGATCAGCTTCCTTCTTCATGAGATCGACATATCGATCAATCGCCTTTCCGAGTTTATTGCCTGATTTCTGGCTCGCCCGAGAGACGTTGTACATCATGTGCTTATATTTCGCACCGCTGGTATTTCCCATTTTAAATTGAATGTAGAATGTAAAGTGCAGAGTTCAGAATGAAGAGGGTTTCTAAATTCTGAATTCTTATTTTATGAATTTTAAATTCTAAATTTTAAATTCTGAATTCTAAATTCTAAATTCTAAATTAATTAACGTACTTTGCCATGTATGCGAATGCTTTGTTCGCTTCAGCCATCTTGTGAGTCTCTTCCTTTTTCTTCACGGCATAGCCTTGATTGCCATAAGCAGCGAGGATCTCTTCAGCCAGCCTCTTGTACATAGGCTTTCCGGTCTTGGATTTGGTAGCATCAAGGATCCGTTTGAATGCGAAGAAGAGTTTTTTGTCTTGCTTCACTTCGACAGGGACCTGATAGACGGAACCTCCCATCCTCTTGGATTTGATCATGACGTTAGGTGATGCGTTATCGATAGCGGTTTCCAAGACGATCTCAGGATTCATGTGTCCGTTGGACTTGATCTCCTTGAGCGTATCGTGATAGATCCTCTTAGCGACACTTTTTTTTCCGTCTTTCATGATATAATTGATGATTTTGTCGATCTTCTCATTGGATAATGAACCGGCGACTAATTTTGACATACTCTAATGCTGAAATGCTAAAATGATGAAGAATCGGGTGAAAGGTTCCAGGGACCTGGACCCCTTGTCCCTATGATATGGTAAAAACTATTTCCCTTTAGGTTTTTTCGCTCCGTAGAGAGATCTTGATTGTCTCCTCTTGTCTACAGGATTCGCATCATATTTACCTCTGACGATATGATATCTCACTCATGGAAGATCCTTGACCCTTCATCCTCTGACCAATACCACGCTGTGTTCTTGGAGGGTGTGGGATTCTCCTGGGATGTATGCGAGCACCTCGGCTCCGTTGGATAGTCTGACTTTCGCGAACTTCCTTTGCGCTGAATTAGGTTTCTTAGGACCCATCACAGAGACTTTAAGGCACACTCATCTCTTGAAAGGAGCTGGCCTGTCGACTCTCTTGTTGCTATCGAGCTTGTTGACGCCGAATTGCAATGCAGGCGCTTTGGATTTATAGCTCTTAGGTTTTCTTCATGACTTGATGAGTTGATTGATAGTAGGCATTCTTTGATGCTAAAGTGTTAAAATGGCGAAACGATTGTTGCTTAATCCCAAGTTCTCAAGTAATATTTAAGAAAATTCAGAGTAAACAAAAAATTTACGTGTCCGTGAATATAGGGAAAATGGATGCAAAATCAATACAAAATTGACTAATTTCATTCTAAATTATAAAGTGTTCATAAATCATGCGAAGAATCATTTCTCAAAAAAATATCATAAAGAATTTTAATATAATGTCACTAAAATATAAAGATTTATAAAAATATTTAATGTTATTGAAAGGATACGGATAATTATCAATAACAATAAAATAAAAAAATTATTTATTGGAAAATTTAGTGGTAAGCTCTGAGTATAAATGTTCATAAACAAATGATCAATTAATAATCTTGCTATCTTTCACTAAGAGTTGATTATAGTCGTCTGCCTCTGCTGGGTAATACCTTCCATTCTTTCCGTAAACATCATTAGAGATATAGTGAATGGTATCTAACGTCGAACTATTATACAACCTATCTCAAAGTGTAAGTATCATTCTATCTAAATCATTATTTTTTTGTATGGTTTTATTGTAGTATCTCATCAAGGATGTTATTATTATCAGATTTTTTTTTGTTGATTTTGCGCAATTATTTACTATGTCTGATAGCGTATTTCAGATTGCTTCTATGGTATCATCATTTAGATATGTTTGATCCATTTTTACATATGAATCAAAAAACCTCTCATCACTATTTATGAATCTAGTGATATCCCTGCAGACCTGCATTTCTTTGGAGTTGCCATTAATCATATTCAGAATATTTTTTTTATCTGTTATGAGGTTGGGATCTATTCAATAGTATTGAACAAATCTTCTGTCTTTCTCAAGGTTCCAATTAAAAGGTTGTTGCCTGAAAACTTCTTTAGATATATTGCTATTAGTAAGTATCTTACCTATCATTCATCAACCACATCCGATTTCAAAAGCTATAATACTTTCGTCGGGATCAAAAAGTTGATCTATAATGTATTGTATTGTCATACCTCTCTGCGGAACATTGAACGAGTTATTGAATCCTTGTTCAATAGAGTGAATAATGGTATCGCGATTAGCGCTTATGAAATTTATAAATGCAGTGGTGTTCATAAATCTATTTGGATTGCAGACGCTGCATTCGTGGCATGATTTATTGTTGCATATATGCATCCTAAATAGTTTAATTATCATGTCTATGATAAGTGGTTGGATAACATCATCCCTTTTTTTTATTAATAGGTCAAAGATATTATGTCAGTAAGTTAGAACCATTTTGGCTAATTTGTTTTGATGATACAAGATAGGATGGTCTATGATGTCTTGTTCTCTCATGATTCTAAGCTAAATAAAATTGAATATCATTCCAATGTAAAACATAAATGATAGTATTTTTGATATGATATCTCCATAACATTAATGATTTCAATATATCCTTCATTCATTTTATTTTTTGAACATATGGTCATGTATATTTTTTGAAAATCTTGCAAAAAAACCACTACTTTATTATATTTCCCTCTGTAAGATCTCTTGTCGACAAAATCATACATAACCACCTTGCTTGTCATGTGATCTAATAGATTATCTCACTGTTTAATAATGTTATTTTTGATTTTTATAATTGGGAAAGATAATAATCATTGTGGAAAAAAATTGTTGCATTTTCAAAGGTTTACGAGATTATATGCAAAGAAAGGTGTTATTACTGTACCATGGAGACATAATATTCCATTGTCATATTTTTGGTTCATAAATCAATTAAGCCCATTGAATCGAGTGTCTTTTATGGAGTATCATTCATACGTATCATCATGTATTAGGTGTTGAATATTAGCATAAATATTTTTATTGCTGCCTAGATAGCTTACTCTTGTTACTGATTCCTGAATTTCTTTATAGAAACCTAGGTTTTGATGATTTACGGCTGTTGATGTATAAGGTAATCTATGTAAAACTCTCTTATGAAGTTTCAATATGTGTTTATAACTGCGATTGCCTCGCTTATAATCTAATGGATCGGATGCTCGATAGAGATATGTATAATTTTTTTTAAAATCATCAGAGAAACGTCTTAGAGTATATTTAATATGATTGAATGGTATTGAAATTGGATTATGAAAAAATGGGGCGTCGCATCAACAAAAATAACATCCTTTTGTGCATCCAAATGAGATTTGGAAAAATCAGAGATTAGACATAATGAGTTTCCTTTCTTTCTTTGAATATATTCTTAGTGCATAAGGCAAATTATATCTATGACTGGTGTTGTATGTATCGAAGGATTTCTTGATCGAATTGAGGAGAATCGACTGATGCGTTTTAGATAATCGTTTATAATAATATCCTAAAAATGATATATTATAAAAATTATTCTGAATTAAGGCCTCAAATTGTTTGGTATCGAACGTATTAATGATATCTTTAATTTCTGACGGATAACGGATTATCATCTATTTTTATCACATAGGGTGTAAATCGGTATTGATGGTTTTGATTCATAATTTATGTTGCCAATAACGTAACCTCTCAGATTGTAATATTTGAGGTGGTATGTTTGATCAGAAATATATAGGCAAAAGCATATTAGAAACAATTCTAACAGTATATCTCTTGAAGATAGCATGTAGATTATTTTGATATCTATACATATAGAATTCAATGTTAAGTCTTTTATATTCCTTAAGTATGTCGGAAATGGTATTTATGGCAGGGAATAGATTTTGAATATACTTTTTGCTCGAATATTTGAGTGTAGTTAATCGTTTAATATGAACATTGTTAGTCGGATCCAAATAATATTGGATATGTTCCATGATTGGATTGGAAGATTTGACATTGATATCGGAATCGAAGAAAGAAGTCATTCATACTATCTCTTGGATTCCTTTTCCGATTGCTTCATCTAGTGTCTTGCCTATTCATGTGCCAACTAGATTCTTCTTATTCTTGTGCGCCAAGATAAACGTTACGGGAATAGGATTATCAAATTTTATTACATAAATTTCTAGAGAAACATTATGGTTCTTTTTTAGTTTTTGTATCAAGGTTATTGATTTTTTTGATAACATATATGTATGGATCCTATATATTCAGGTTTTTAATAGTCGCATCATAATAAAGCAATCTCTTTCGATTATCTCTAAAAGAGCACTTTCTTTGGCTTTTAATAGGCTTGTATGAGTAGCCATGCCATTAGAGTTTCATATCCACGAATATAGTGTATTGAGATAAGGGTAACTAATAATTTCCATGGGACAATAAACATGTATAGATGAGTCCATGATGTTATGTAATCTTGCATATTTGCACAGAGCATTTTTTTCTGTGAATTCTTTGGTATTGATATATGGTTTGAATAAGTACGTGTATTCCTCAGAATATGTATAAGATGGTTGTGGTTTCGATCATGAAATTCTTTCGATTGCTTCAGATATCGCCTTTTTAAGAGCTATGTTTCCATCTGGATCTACTCATTTACATTTATTTCCTATAAAATCTCCTATTTGATGGTATATTCATAAGGCGTATGAAAAGCTTATATGATATATGTGAAGGTTATGGCATGTCTCATGTCAGTCAATGACTAGTCATGATCTATAAAGGGAATTGACGCTATTTATAGTGATTGTTGATGGTTGTTTGATTTTGCATTCACCATAGATTTCCATCCTTTGGGGTATATCATCAAAAGGGATATCCGGATCTAAACAATATAACAGGCGGAATATATTGGGCATTGAGACTGTTTTTAAGAGAAGGTGATTGATTTTTATATTGCATTTCCTTCTTGTATCAAATATCAATATATCCTTATTTCTGTCTGTCGTCTTAGATAAAAGAAAATAGTTTAAACATACATTTTTCCCTGTAAAATTATTCTTGGAAAATTTTATTTTCAGGAATTTCCTTATACTTACAAAATCTCATTCGATTTCAATGATGTTCTTATTATCATAATGATAAATCCTTTTCTTACCGACATCAACAAGAAACATAATTAATCGCTGATTGCTAAAACATGATGAAGCATAAAATTTTTATTGGTGAAAATGCTGCTTTTATACAATATATCATATATGTTGTCATCGTAGTATCATTGTATTTCTAACTGAGGTTTATTGAAATATCAGCATAATAGTCTCATCATAAATGAGATCTGACCGATCTCCAGGAGGAGTAGCTTATATCACTTGTTTCAGTATTTTGCATATACATTAGTTGGATGTGATCATAGAAGCACGAAATAGTTGTATGCAGAAAAGTTAGTGTCGGAAGTTATTAATCAATCCTTGATGAATCTAAGGAAAATCCCGGGAATATGTCTTTTATAGAATGATTCAGAATATTTCTCGAAAATAAATATATCATCGTTTTTTGTTATGATGATTGGGAATGTGCTATTGATGCCTCCTCAACTTCAGAATTTGAAGAAAGTCTTTGTGCTCCCGAAGATATGTTTTTCCTCTCTAGGAGAAAAGATATATGCAATCAGATTGAGTAATGCATCTACATCATAACATGGCGTAGTTTTTTTAAGTCTTGTAGATCAGACATTGATAAATACGTTATTATCTATGGCAATATCGATGTTGTGGCGGCGCATATTATAGAGAGAGAGATTTTGCATATTCAATAATGATGAAATTCATGTTTCGACATCAACATAAAGATTGTGAATGCTTTCTTCATCAAGAAGCCTCAGTAGAGGATCCGGATTAGCTATAAACTGATCGAAATATATGGATTCAACTCATGAATTATGCTCGTAAGTGATTAGAATATTATATTGAAGGAATAGTTTGACAAGTGCATGTGGTATCTTGAATTCAGTAATGTCTTTGTAGGAAATGATTATATTTTTTTCTAAGAAGACCAGAAAATCATAGATGCGTCAATGATGTCATATTTTTAAGATATCCTTTGATCATAAAACATATACGACGATAGTTTCGTCCTCTGTATAGAATTTTGTGAATCTATTGTATCTTACGGTCATCTTTAATTTTTATGAAGACATATGGTCCCATTTCGGTCATTGAAGAGAGTACTCTATCTACATCGATATATTCTGGTTTCTGGAAAGGGCCTGAATCATATATCTCGAATTTATTGTTTTTGATTCATTTACATAGCACAATATGCCCTCAGCTTTCTCATTCTATCTCCGGTTCATTATAAAGGATATATCGGTTTACGCATAGGATAAATAACACATTCCCCCCTTGGTTCTTTTCTATTGCATCAATAATGTCCTCTTGATAATGTTTACCAATAGCATTCTCATTTGTGATATTTTCTAGTGGTTTGGTATCGGTCATGTCGAATGCTCTTTGTCAATCAGCATCTATCCATTTGCCATCTCTTATGAATGGTTTATATTTCTCCTTGGTATGTTTTGTTACGAATTCGATAGGATTCCTTATATAATCAAGGTCATCTTGTTTTGAATATCAAGTGAAATATTCAACGTGAAATCATAATCTATACAAAGCATATGCCATCTCTAATTCATCTAGTCAGCAACCTGCCTTATATGTTCAAAGCTTTGCTATTTTCATTACATCCCAAGTGTCTTTCATATTAAATTGGGTGTACCGGAAATAATTGAGTATTCACATGAAACAGGCTGTGCTACAATATCAGGTATATGATTCAGGCATGAAGTTTATCTGATAGCGTGGGTAATCCATGTTTATCTTATCTAAGATAAAAAAAACCGGGGACATGATGTATGCCCCCTTCTCACTTAAGCGGCCTTTTGTAATTCTGTTTCAAAAATGTCGCTACGTCATGATCATCAACTTCCACTTCATTGTCAACATGAGCCTCAACAACTTCCTCAGCCTCATCAACGACCACAACGAATCATGGTATTAACGAGATCCTCTTTTGCATCTTCAATTTTTATTACAATTCATTCTTTCTTGAGCTCTTCAACAAGCTCTTGTAATTCATTTGAATGCAAATTTTCCATGAGAAAGGAATAAAAAAAGGTAAAAAACACGAGAGTTTTAATGACTTTCCTTTGTCACATATAAATTTTTTGTATTTTATACATATATATGCCATAATAATGTCAACTAAGAAATCAACTGAAAAAACAGAAAAAAATTAATACAATATCTATTGTAAATGGGGTTTTCGCATTTTTTTCTATTAGATACAAAATCAATACAAAATGTACCCCAAAATTCTTCTAAGAAAAAGACAGGATATTTTTCCTGACTATGATCAATGGATGTCGACTCTTTGCTTACGAGATACTCCTAGGATAAGATATTCCGCTCCGGATCAGAATAAAAAAAACGGCGACGTATCTGTCGCCGTTTGTATAAGGCCAATGCCGATTATCTCTTCACAAACTTTTTGCCTTGGGCAAACCCATCGGCATTTGTGAAAGAGATGAAGTAGGTGCCAGGAGCCAACGATGAGACATCGATGCTCATGGCCTCGGTGATGGTCGAAGTGGTGTACATGGTCTGACCCATGACATCGACGATACGGACTCGTTTGAGTTCCTTGGTATCGACGTTGTTTAGGTACAAAACCTGCTCAGTGGGATTGGGGAAGAGTGATATTGCAGCGATTGCCGCCATAGTCTCGTCTATCCCGAGTCCTCCGACCGCAATGTATTGGATCTGCGATGCAGAGCATCCGGTCACCGGATGGACATAGGTGTAGGTGATCATATGCGTACCCGCACCTGCTACCGTAGGATTGAACATGCTTTCTACTACTCCATCACCGATGAACGTTCCTCCGATCGGACTGACCAATTGCATCAGATCGAACGGAGGAGTGGTAGTATTCACTGGTCCGATGACAGCGAAGAACGATACTGCTGGCACCGGATTGATCGCTATCAGAGCCGAAGCATTCGCCGAACATCCAGACACGGGGTCAGTGTAGGTATAGGTGACCGGATAGGTCCCTATGATGCTGATCGGCGGATACAGGATGTTGTTGATGATAGTGCATCCGGTCGGGGCAGTATAGGTTCCCGATAACGGTAAGCCTCCGGTAAGCTCGACGCTTGCTACATCGGTGCATACATGATCATCGACGAGAGTCAAGCTGACTGATGGCAAGGGGTGCACGGTGATCATGATGTTCCCTGTCGCGGTGCAGCCGCTTGCCGTGGATACGGTGACGCTGTAGACCGTAGTCGTTAATGGCGTAACTGTCGTTGGATTAGCTGTCGAGCCATTGTTCCAGGTGATCGTCGTTGCATTCGTGTTCGCTGTCAGCGTCACGCTTTCTCCATAACAGATGTCGACATCGGAAGCGGTGATCGTCAAGCTTGGCGCCTGATTCACGGTGATGGCTAGCGAAGCATAGGGACCGTCGCCGCAGGCATTGTGTCCGCGGACTTTGACATCGCCAGAAACGCTGGTGTTGCCATAAGCTACGGTGATCGATGATGTTCCCTGACCTAAGGTGATGGTCGCGTCATTCGGAAGAGACCAGTCATACGAGGTAGCGTTGGCGATCGGCATCGTCGAGTAGTTCACTACCGTGTTTTGGCAGACAGTCGTAGGACCGGTAATGGAACCTGCGGCGAGCGGCAGAGGAAGCGAAGTGACATGGAGCGTTCCGTTCATCTGGGATGAACAGCCGAGCGTGTTCTTGAATCCTTTGGCTGTGTAGGTCCCAGCAGGATAGGTCCCGAACGTGATCGGGAATCCCGTGCCGGTGACGGTCTGCATAACGGTATTGTTCCCATCGTACAGTTTGTAGGAGCAATCCGATTCCGAACCGTCCAATCCGATGATGACGCCGCTTTGCCCTGCACAATAGGTACTGTCGCCCGTGATGCTATAGAGCATCGGCGGTGTTTGCACTATGACCATGAAGGTCGCAGTATCAACGCAACCGTTCATTGCAGTCCCGATGACGCTATACGTAGTATTGGATGAAGGGTAGACGGTGATAGTGTCATTCGTCATCCCGGTATTCCAGAGATACGTATCCGCGCCATGCGCAATGAGCTGCGCAGGACTTCCTGGACAGACGACCGTTGTGCCGCTGATCCATACCGTCGGCGTCGGCTTGACGATGACGTTGAACGTATCGGTTGCGATGACCTGCATCGATGCGTTCAATGCAGTTTCGATATACTGGGTAGTGATAGTTGGTGCGATCGTGATCGTCGGCGTAGTATAGCCGCCAGGCGTCCAGTAGTAGAGGACGGCAGCAGGATAGGTATTGCCGATGGTGATCGAACTCCCTTTGCATATCGAGTCGTTGACGACCGATCCGTTGGCACTCAATCCTGCGTACATGACGAGGAGAATGCCGACAAAACATGATAATAATTTTCTCATAAGATGTTCTCCTTTTGATATTGATTTTTGTTTTGGTTCCTGTTGATTTTTGTTTTAGTTCCTGATTTTTGTTTCGATTTAAACGAATATACATATATAAAAGAAAAAGTCAATGAAAAATAGAAATGCAGGCCCCAAGAGATGAGAGAGGAAAGAGAAGGTGATAAGCAGGATATCATAGAGGTCAGGGAGGTTATTTTTATGGTATGCAGCAGAGAGATGATCAGTACAGAAAAAAATCCCTCGCGATGGAGCGGGGATTTCTTTCTCTCTGGTATATACTGATATTACTGTTTGTAGACATCCAGCGCTTTGGTGAATTCGCTCGCTCCTGGAGGTAACGCACTCCGGAGGCTAGGGCTATACTCGATGAGTACGGAGGCGCCGTTGAATACCTCATTCCTTCTTTCCGTCTTGATCGATGCAGCAGATGATCATCAGACATAGAATCGATGATTGAGCTGTGATCTTCTGGATTTTACGAGGTTCTCGATATTGTCGCCGATGAGCACGCCTTGGACCTTCAATCATCCATACGCACATCGGCTCTTATTGAGACTATCGTTCTTTAGATTAGGGCCTGCTTTGAATGCTCCTTGATCGGTGACGAAGATACCTTTGACGACCTGTGTCTTATTGCAGGAATCCGCTCATGTCATGAAGGTGATATCTCATTTATTGACCAGGAACATGGCATTGGTCTTCTCTATGGACCCATGGATCTTGAGGTTCGGTCCATCGACGATGACCGTGAACGGTTTCATCTGATCGGTTCAATCTGTATACTCCAATGTTCCGTTGCCTTTGAAGACATAGATATCCTGGCTTGGAACCTTTGATACGGTGATAGAGTATCCTTCTGCGGAAGAGATGGTCTTGTACTTGATGGCGATCTTCGAATACTTGGTGATGAAGGAATTCATCATGGTCTTGATCACGTTTCCGCCATCATAGGTGGAAGCATTGAGCACCATGATATCTGAGAGATCGGTACTGCTGACGAGTTCGGTGCCATTGATCATCTTGTAGTTGTCGAGAGAGATGGTGGTGGCTTTCGGGGTGAGGCCGAAGGAACTCTTCTGTGCGAGATACGGCCTCGTGACCGTGAAGTCTACGGTACAGACTCTGTCGACTTGCGTTCATTTATACGTACCGCCATCCATACAATAGTTGTAGGTCACTTTGCTCAGGACGATCTTGTATTCTCAGAAGGTACCATCGATGACAGCGTCATTCATAAAGGTATAATATTTTCCGAAGGCGTTCTGGAGTGACCGTCGTTCATCCTGCTTGTCGAGGAAGTATTTGAAGAGCTGCTTATTGCCCCGGGTATCCGAATTGCATGGTATCGGCAGGAGAGAAAGAGCTGGATCATTGTCCTCTTCCTTGTGGCTACCGTTATAGATCTTGAAATAGCATTTGATGGAATCTTCTGGAACCTTGCCGGTATCGTGAGTGCCGCAGCTGTTGCCTGGGATGATGTTCTTTTTGTAGTCGAGCGTCCGTCGATAAGGGAGATATTCTCAGCTCTGGACGGAGATATTGGTATTGCCGATATTGAAGCATGCTACCAGGGAAGATCATGGAAGATCGCATCATTCGGTGCAGTGTCCAGGCTCTCCGTTATGCTCTCATTCATCGCATTTCTCATATCCTTCACGGATGCCATCCCCGCAATATCCAAGTCATCCTTCATCGACGATGATGGACTTCTGACATTCGGAAGGCGTAGGGGTTTTGCCATCGACATAACATTTCGTTTCATACGTCCCTTTGGTGGTATAGGTACACAGATGCTCGAAAGATTGAGTGTCGTATCAGGTGAACATCTGTCCATTGCCGCAGTCGATGGTGATCGTTTGTGCGGTATATCCTGGAAGGGTGGTGCATCTCAAGTTTTTCTCCGCTTCTCCGTCGGAATAGATGGCGACGCTTGATCCATCAGTCGGGTCGAGCGATCTGCAACTCGAGAAAGAGGAGACATTGATAGTCGTTTCTGCATGTCAGGTCTTTAACTGATCATTGGTATAATAGAGAAGGTCGACGTTGTTGGTATAACTGCCTATGCAGCTTGGATCCGTGCCGACATGTCCGGTAAGGAAGAGGGAGATCGTCTGTCCGGCAGTCATGGAAGTATTGATATTCCAGGTATACGGATAGCTTCCGTTGATGTAGGTCATCGGTGCGGTAGCTGCTCGATTTGGATCGATGGTGAGGCAAGGGGTATTTGGTCGCGTATCCTTGATCTGTACGTTATCGATGGTTCAAGGTCCGTTGTTGGTGACGGAAATGGTGAATCTTACCGCTTCGCCGAGATTGTAGGTGTATTTATCTGAGGTCTTGGTGATGACCGCTTCAGCGTTTGGCGTAGGGACGCTCGTATAAAAGAGCGCTGATGAGTATAACGTAGGGACGTTATCCGCTTGGAGAAAAGAGTTGTTGAGCGTCTGATTCGCATACAGCGATCATTTGTACCTGCCGGTGATCATCATATATCCTTGTTGTCCAGGCGCGAGATTGAATCCTGAGTAGATGACGTATTGATTCGGTCATTGCATTCATGTTCAGAAGGAATATGGCGTCACCCCGTAGATTTGGCTGCTGACATAGTCGAGCGAAACAGGGAGATAATCAGAAAGCACGACATTGGTGGCGATAGCTGAACCGCTATTGCCGAAATCTATCCTGAAGGCGACGAGGTCTCATGATTGGTAGAGGATATTGTCGACGAGGGTCTTATTGAGCGTGAGTCCGACGGGATTCGATACATTTATAGTAGTGGTGCAGAGAGCGCCGGCTCATCCTCAGATTCAGAGCGTGGTCAAGGTGTAAGTAGTAGTGGTCGTCGGATGTACGACGATATTCGGATTGCTCCGGTTAGGATAGATGAAGTTGAGTCCTATGATATTCGGTGTCATCATCGCCAAGCTCGCATTAGTGTAAGATGCGCTGAGGATTCATGCTTGCCCTGAAATGATAGTCGGTGTGCTTGTCGTCAGGGTGCACGTTGAGCTAGATTGCGGAACCACGGTGACGGTTTGCTGGCAGACGGCAGGAATTGTACCGCTCGTTCAGTTGACGGTCAATAGATAAGTAGTAGTGGTCGTCGGATGTACGGAGATATTTGGATTGCTTCGGGTCGGATAGGTGAAATTGATTCCTGCCACCAGAGGTGTCAAAGTCGCTGATGTCGCATTTGTATATGATCAGTTCAGGAGTGCAGTCTGTCAAGGATGGATGGTAGGGGTGCTTGTCGTCAACGAACAGGTCGGTGCAGCAGGAGCCGCTACTTGTAAGATGCCCGTGCATGATGCAGTGGATTGGTTGTTGTTGACGGTCATGCTGAATGTATAGGTGCCTGGCTGTGAAGGCAATGCTACTGTTGTTCCTGTATATTGGTTAGGATTGACGTAGTGAGGCCGTCATGATCATCAGATATTCGGAGTCGCATAGATATACGTGCCGTAGAAGGTTCATCCCGTCACATTCCGAGTTACATTCACGATCTGTCCGGATTGGCTTGGATTAGGGGAGAGCGTCAACGTACAGCTGAGCGGCTGTGCTGGGGTCACGGTTGCAGACGCTTGATCATCCTCAGAAGGGAT
>CAYSER010000001.1:29144-83500 GCA_964430205.1 uncultured Candidatus Peribacteria bacterium
CACAGCAAACGCTCTTAAGAATGCCTTCGCAACGGCGTGGAATCAGGATCAGGTTTGTCAGACGCAGTCACTTCTATGGTGTTGATGTATGCTCCTGTCGCTTTGACTTTGGCAGTCAGCGTGAGTGTCTTGGTAGTGTTCATCGCGATGGTTCATACCGTCCGGATTCCGCTTACCGGATCGTATGTTCACTGTGATGCCTGAGAGGAAACATAGGTATATCAACTAGGTAAGAGGTCCTTGAGCGTCACTGCATTTGCTGTGGATGGTCAGGCATTGCTTAGCACCATGGTAAAGATGACATTCGATCATATCGCAGGAGTCGGATTGTTGACGGTTTTGGTGACGGACAAATCCGCTTGCTGGGAAGCGAGCTGACATTGTGAGGTACAGGTGTAGCCTGCAGGGACACCAGCAGTTCCGT
Source organism: uncultured Candidatus Peribacteria bacterium (assembly GCA_964430205.1). Taxonomy (GTDB): domain Bacteria; phylum Patescibacteriota; class Gracilibacteria; order Absconditabacterales; family Absconditicoccaceae; genus CAJBLF01. The sequence goes on from CAYSER010000001.1 coordinate 29,569, forward strand.
CGCATTGCTCTGAAGTGAACGTATTGAGATACGAGGAATCGTGGGTTTCTACGACGCCGTTTCCGCACCGATGGAGCTCATAGTTCCTACAGCTTGAAGTCGATTGCACTGATGACCGACCTCTTTTCCTATTCCCTTGAGATCAAGGGAGAAGGTCATGATAGGTCGGATTGTTGCCCATATATCCCATGTCAGGGACCTGGTTATATCGATAGGCGGAAGTGCTTGTACCATCGAAACCATTCGCATACTTGTATTTATAATCATAGAGGAAGCTGACGATATTCTTATTCGGATCATTATCTGATGGTCTTTCGAAGACCACTTTATTAGGAGTGGTAGCTATCCCTCTGAGCGGAGTGTTGTAGGGAAAAACCCGGCTCGCCCTATAGAATGTGCTATTGTCGAGTGCCATAGCAGTATTGTTGACGTCTACTTTGTAGAGCATATCGGTCTGCGGTCTATAGTATTTGACCTTAGTGGGAGTATCCGTCCTGAGGATCTGTCCCGCGCTATAGTCATTGACCGTGCCGTTCAGGATGAAATTGCTATTGAGGTAGAGATAATAATCCGCCCTACCGTCATTGTCATTATCCTGGTTCAGGTACATCTTCGGCATATCCGCACAGGAATTGACGTTAGACATGCTTTCTATCGGAAGGATGTTGTCGATCCGATCGGCATATCAGAAATTTCCCAGCGTTGCGAGTGCACCGAGGATGAGAAATGCAAAGAGATGTTTTCTGCTGCTCATACGAGTGAATGTAAAATAGTAAATGCTAGATGTACCTATCTGTGATTATTCATCGCCGCCTCATCAGGTGGTGATATTTCATGCGTCAGTGGTCTCTCAGGCGTTGCTTATCGCTTTTATGGCCTTATTGATCTGTTGTGCGCTTTCATGATGCCTGATACCTATTTTCTTTTCTGTGGTCAACGGTTTGCTAGCGATGGAATGGCTCTTGATATTAAGCTCCATTCCTCCGGTAAGCTCTTTCTCAGGGGTGCCGCTTGCAGTGTAGCTTGCTTCTGGAGCAGTGAGATCGCTGATGGTGATAGTGTTGATCTGCATACCGAGCGATTCGTTTCCGCATTCTCCTAAGAGATAAAATACCCAGTTAATGTCTATATTGATTTTCTTGAAAGAGTCAAGCGTTAAGTCTTGTAAAATCAAGGTGTTGTCTTTGAGCAGACGTCAAAGGTTCGGCTCGAGTTCTTTGCTAGTGATTGATATATTGTTCTTGTTGAGGAGCTTGACGATCTTCTCGAGTATCAGTTGCTTATTATCCTTGTTGATATCGAGATTCTTGATGAACCGGTCCTGCGCCTTCACCGTATCCTGTGCAGTGAGCTTGCGTAGAGAGTGATCGAGGTTTCAGTCGGAGAGTATATTCGTACCGCCAACAGGAGTCATTGCATATTTTCTTCACTTACCGTTAAGCCTGTAGAAAGCGGTGAATCCGATGAGATTCTCCACAGGTGTGCGTTGCAATGATGTTTCGCCCTTGAGCTCGTCCACGATCTCTTTCCTGTAATCGGATATCGAAGGGAATGTGTTTCCGTCGGGTCATCTCAAGGTCTTATAGACGGATCCCCTTCCATCGGTTCCATCGATAAGCGTGGACAGATATTTTCCATTGTCTTTCCCATTGGTGAGTGGTAAGACGAAGGAGAAGATAGCCTTGAATCTATCGACGATGAGCATCTTTTCGCTCGGCTTGAGATCTTTTTTGTCGATAAGCGATTTGAGCGTTGGCATCTCTTTGTATTTCTTGTTGGTGTCGAGGACCCTCTTGAGCGTAGCGAACGCTTTGCCATAATCGGTCGCATCGATGAAATCATCGAGATTGGTATCGACGATACTCTCCATGAACTCTCTATAGAGTGTCTTGTTGTAATCATCGAAGATGGATAATGCCTTTTCCAATTTATCATCGAAGATATCACTGATATCTACAGGGAGTGAGAACTCTTTCGTGATATCTGAAGATTCGAATCTCTTGACGATAGTCCGGCTTTCCGGTCTCTTGATCGATTCATTCCTTTTATCATGGAAAGTTTTTTGGTCGAGATAGGTGATAGTGAGCTTATCATGAGGCGTAATGGTGTTGAGGGTGATGGTGTAGCTGCTATCGGTCTTCTTGATGATGGTCAATGTTCATTGCTTCAATAGGGCACCTTCGATAGCGGTCGGTTCGAACGTGATGGTCGTATTCGCTCGATCTCCGGATGTTGGTCTCTGGAGTCTACCTTCCGGACTGATGAATGCAGTGGCTTCGGATTTCGCGATATCGAGTCCTTCTCCTGTTCCAACCATACGATCGATGATCTCCGATTGGATCCTTGTTTGGGTCCGAGGAAGATTGTTTCCGGTCTCCTTGGGTTGCATAGGCTCGACGATTGTCGTGGCATTGTTTGCAGTGATGCGCGTCGTCTTATCCACCTCTTTGGCACCCAACGAGAGTATCCTGCGTACGCCCTTGGCTTCGGTGATGGTGTAAGCGCCGATATCTCCGACATTCCCTATCGTGAGCGTATTGCCTTTGAGCGAGAATCACTTCTGCGCTTCAGTGGTTGCGTGGATGTTGAGATATTTGGAGAGCGTCAGGTCGGATCATTTCGGATCGAATCTGAGCGTCAATGTCTTTCCTTCTACGGAATAGGATAATCTCTGATATGGATCATTGTAGAGCGCAACGAGATATTGCCCGTATTTATCGAGATCCTTGAGCGGATTGACGATGTATTCGGCTCAGATGCCTTTGTCGATTTCGTATTGAGTGAAGAGATACTGAGCTTCTTGAGGGACATAGATATTTTTCCATGTGGAGATCCTGAGTCCGACATAGAGTCCTGCAATACCGAATCTGTCAACTCCTGCAGTTCATCCCTCATCGGCACCTCATCAGGTGGTAATTCCTCAACCTCATTCCGTTCCGCCTCATCAGGTGGTGGTCGTTCCTCATCAGGTTATCTCACCACCTCAGGTGATAGCTGTACCTCCGGTAGTCTCTCAAGCGGTAGATCACGGAGTCGGTCTTCCTGCCCTCAAGGTCAGCGCATTCGTCGTTACCCCGAAAGAGAGCTTAGTGAGAGCTACTTTACCATGGAGCGATGCAATGATATCAGCTCTCCGCGATTCGATATTTCATGATTGGAGGATATGGATCAGCGCATTCGTCGAGGTGATGATCTTCGTTTTCGGGAAGTTCGCAAAGATGCCGTCCTTGCCGAAGAACTTATTTGTTTCCAGATATCTGACGATGAAATCGAGATTGTCGGTGAGATGTTGTTCATTGTTCTTGATGAATCTGCCGTAGACATTGTCCGCAGAACCATCGGTGATCCTCTTGAGGAGATAGGACCTGAATCCTTCCTTGTCCATGAGGATAGTGGGATTGGCTCACGTGATATCGAAGATCTCTTTCGATACGGTGCTATATTGCTTGTCTAATTGGTTGATGCCGACCACCGGATCCTGTTGTCGATTGACGCCGGCGTATGCTTCGAGATCCGCTCATCGGTCAGAGACGCTGATGCTTGCGATGCCTCATCATTCGACGCCGACATATTTCGCGCTTTTGACTTTTGAGAGATTAGCATTGATGACTTTCCTTTGATTGTATTGTTCGGCGATTTCACCTCACAGATTGATGGCAAGCTCTACATTGTTTCATGAAAGGATGACTCATCAGCCCGTTCCTCGCGCCCATTTTGTCCTTCATGATTCGCTCATGCCGGTTTTGCCGTAGCCGAGCATCAGTCTCCATCCTCCCGTCTCGCTATAATAGATGCCGGTGTTGATGAGATTCTCTATCGCATTCTCCATAAGCTCTTTCTTCGCAGCGCGGACTTCCCGTCATTTCTCTATGCCGGCGGCTTGCAATTGTGTCGTCGCGCCATCGCTTGTGGTGATCTCAACATGATCGAGAGCAGTCATTATCTTGGTGAATATGGTTTCTCTGACACGAACAATCCTGTTGGTCCTGATCATCTCGATGATCTTCGGATCCTTAGAATTATTGAGTAGCTCATTCAGCGTAGATTCGAGTTTTGATTCGGTTTCATAGAGACCGATGACTGATTCCAGATCTTTACCGACTAGGGTATCATAGAGATCCGGATGGACTTCGGCGCTTCCTCCGTTGATCTTCCTGATGGCGTCGAGAAAGAGAATCTTCATCTCGGGCATCGGATAGATGCCGTCTGCTGTGCTTCCGTTGAGCAGCTTAGCGAGATTCTCTTTGGTGCAGAGGGAGGGATCGTTGCGCATCGTAATGAGATGCATGTTAGCGATGCTTCTGCTGTCCGCTATGGTCATATTCTTGATGATATTGGAGATGATGAGTTGCTCTCATTTCGGCTCACCGAGTTCGATATTCTTTACGTTGATAGCTTGCTCGATCGTTCGTTGGACCTGGGATCAGAACAGTAAGCCGACATCTCATTGGTTCTTCTGTTCCCTGTTGGTCTTTCTCTTGTACTCTGCTGAGAGCTGTCCATCGCTATTGAAGTCGCAGAGGAATTCGAGTACATTCCCTGTAGAGATGATGGATGCCTGGGTGATGCCTTTCTCTATTTTTTCTCTATTCTGTCAGGTCATCTCAAGGGCGTTATTCCGTTCTTTGACAGCCATGGCTATATCGTCTTTGGATTGGACGAGGGAAGCGAAGGTATCCAGATCGGATCGTTGGGCTCTGCTCAGGATCTTTGCGACTTTCACTTTCTCGTCATCCATACCGCCCTCCTTTTCGTAGACGATAAGATGCTCATCGATGAGATCCTTGATATCTTTTCTGGAGAATTCGAGGTCGATCATATCGCCAGAGACGCGGAGGTTATTGTCGGCGATAAGCCTATCATAGAGCTTTTTGCGAGGATTGGTGAGATCTTCGTTATCCTTGTTCGCTATCGCTTCGCGGATAGCGATGACGATGCCCGCAAGGCCTTTTTCCTTATCGAGATTGATTCTGAACGTGCCTCTTCTGAGCTCTTTGCTTTCTTCGTTGTCGAAGATCCTTTCCATGACTTTAGGAAGCTTATTGTCTCTATAGATATTCTCGATTTCAGGGCTGGTGGTCGTATAGGAGATCTGTTTGTACGGATCGATGTAATCGTTCTGAGGCTCGTAATGTCATTTGACTTTTTCCTTAGCTTCTTTTTCAACTTCTTTGCTCTTCTCTCATTTATCGGAAGGAAAAGGATTGATGAGGCCTGAATTGATGGCTCATGATGATTCTGTGACCTGATTCCGGATATCAAGGAGTTCGAATTTATAGGTTTTCAGGACATTCTGTATCTCGATATCTTTGATAACCCCCAAATCATGTTCATATCATGATTGATCGATCACGAAATTAGAAAGCGCATTAAGCTTGGTCTTATCTCAAGAGGCTATGATATTTTTTACGGAATCCGTAAAGGAGGTTCCTTCGCTGGCGACCGTGATGTTGTTGTCTCGGTTATTCGAAAGGAATCCATCGAAATAATTTTCGACGTGTTTATTGATCTCAGAAAGCTTAGCGTCCAAGTCTGTTTCTGACTCCAGTTTTAACTCTCATTTCAATGATTTCAGATCCGTTTCCGTAATATCCCTGATATTTTCGGCTTCGATATATCTATCCTTTTCGCTTGTCTTGGATTCTATGCCACTTTCCCCGGTAAATCCCATGGTGATGCGTATTCGGTAAATAAAAATCTTTTCCATGTACTATAATATCCAGGACGGTGGTATTTTCCTAATTTGTACAAAGTTTTTTTTCATTTATTATACCATTTTAATAAAAAAATGATATAATATCGTTGGTAACCATGGTACAATGACTTGAAAAAATATCGCCAATGACTACAAGCATGAACATCGCAAAAAAGATGCCGCGGTAGCTCAGCCCCCCGCAGCATTGTGCGGGGCTTCGCTTCGCTCCGGTCCGAGCGCACCCATAGCTTAAGAGCGATGGGAATCAAGAAGAGAGATTATAGCAAATTCATAAAGAAATGCCGCGGTAGCTCAGCAGGTAGAGCGCACCCATGGTAAGGGTGAGGTCGACGGTTCGATCCCGTTCCGTGGCTAATCAGAATTTAAAATTTAGAATTAAGAATTAAGAATTAAGAATTCAGAATTCAGAATTAAGGATTCAGAGTATACGAAATAACGCATAATAAGGGTGATTCCTCCTGATAAGTCGGGTCGATTTTTTTATATCGATTGAAAAGTATCAAGAAAACCATAAGCTGATTCCTTATCCGAGATTTTATCTTCTTCGATACAATATGACCTACGAACCTTCTTATGACCTTCTCAAAAAATATGCTGATGTTCTCGTGAAATTCGCGCTCCGAGGAGGAGAGTGAGCTAAGCAAGGTGAGACGATTTTCGTGCAGATTCCGGAATGCGCGAAGCCATTCTACCTTCCGTTGCAGAAAGCGATCCTAGAGGTAGGTGCACATCCGATCATGGAATATTTGCCTGACGGTGTCGCAAAGCACTTCTTCGATCATGCAAATGATGATCAGATCGTTTTCTATCCGAGCCATTTCCTGCACGGCAAAGTCGAACAGATGACGCATATCATTTCCGTCATCGCTGAAGCGGACAAGCATGAGCTCGAGGGGGTTGATCCCAAGAAGATCGCGGCCAGGATCCATTCGCGCAAAGAGTATAAGGACAGACGCACCAAGAAAGAGATGGATGGTAAGATGACGTGGACGCTATGACTCTATTGAACTCAAGCGATGGCTGACGAAGCCGGGATGTCGCTCGAGGAATATCGGAGCGAAATCATCAAGGCGTGTTATCTGGATGCTGATGATCCGATCGCCGAACGGAAGAATACGACAGATACTATCGAGACTATCAAGGCGAAACTCAATGCTTTGCCGATAGAGGAGGTGCATATCCAAAGCGAAGATGCAGACCTCAGGATCAAGATCGGAACGGACAGGCAGCGATTGGGAGGATCAGGGCGCAATATCCCATCTTTCGAGATCTTCACCTCGCCGGATCGAAGAGGGACGAACGGATGGATTAGATTCAATCAGCCGCTCTACCGTTATGGACAGATCATCAAAGGTATCTCTCTGAAATTCAAGGACGGAGTCGTCGTTGAGCATGATGCGATGCAAAATAAAGAGGTGCTTACGGAGATGCTCAATATCCCAAATGCAAATAAGCTCGGAGAATTCTCTCTGACAGACTGAAGATTTTCGCATATCACGAAGTTCATGGGTGAGACGCTCTATGACGAGAATATGGGCGGACCGGAAGGCAATACGCATATCGCGATAGGCAGCGCTTACAACGAGACCTATGTGGGAGATGCGAGCAAGCTCACCGACAAGGAGCTCGAAGACTTGGGATTCAACCAAAGTGCGGAACATACCGACATCATATCCACGGTCAGGAGGAAAGTGACGGCGACGATGTCCGATGGTAGCGAAAAGGTGATCTATGAGGATGGACAGTTCACGCTCTAAGTCCATAAAGCCGAAAGGCTTGAAAAAGAGTGGTGTATGTGTATCAACGGAATATCTACGTGTTTGTATATTTCAATATTTTATCGTTTGTACGTTTCAACGTTTTATCGTTTAGTCATTCTAGTATGGCCAGCAGGACCAATAAACAAGGTATCGCGAAAAAGAAATCCCAGCAGCAGAAGGCAGCTTCAAGATTGAGATGAGCCAAGAGATTCGAATATCCCAAAAGGAAACTTACGATGGAAGAAGCCAAAGAGCTCGGCATCGTAGGTATCGTCAAGAATCCTAAAGGACATGATTATACCCGATTTCTGAGAGGAAGGAAAATCTGCCGGGAGACCAGGCTCAGGACGGATCCGGATGGCTACAGATTCATCAGGACACCCGCAGGAGGGAGTGAAGTGGTCGATGCACCGATCTCTGGACGGACAAGGACAAGGCTTAGGAAAGCCACGGCCATGAGACGTTAATGATTTTTTACAAATAAAAACATACCATGAAAAAAATTCTGATGGTTTCCCTGTTGGTATTTTCATTTTTTCTGGTAGCTCCGCAGACGCTAGCGACTGATACCGGATGATCGGATGCAATCTTCAAGATCCAAGCATACAGCCATGACAAGATAACGGATATGTATGTGCTGAAACAATACGGCAGTGCAGTGCTCGTGGCGAATAACCTCTTGCTTACCAATGCACACGTAGTCACCGATGACGGCAATGCATTCACGCTCCAATACGAGGCGTGTCAGACTATCGACGATGATCAATCGCCCAAATGCTTCTCTACATTGCAATTGATAAGGTATGATAAAGACGCTGATCTCGCATTATTGCAGATCGTGAATCCTAGCGACGATATGCCGGAACCGGTGATCATAGGATCGGGGACGCTCTCTGTAGGGACGAATATCCGTATCATAGGATATCCTGCCAACGGCGGTGCTACGATCACGACGACACAAGGCACCATCGCCGGCTACGAAAGCAATTATTACAAGACCGATGCCAATGTCGATGAAGGGAATTCCTGATGAGGGAGCTTTGATAGCGCAGGCAATTTTATCGGGATACCGACCTTCGTAGTCAATGGTCAGACAACGCTAGGATACATCATCCCTACCGACACTATCAAGGAATTCTTGGCAGGCGATATCGGTACGAGTTTCACCGTCAAATATTCAGCGACATTCGACAAACGGCTCCAGTCCAGATATTCCATCCAGGAAAAAGGGAAGATAGACAATAATCTCTTTAAGACACCGGATTTCAAAGCGCTCTGATTGAATCTCGATGTCATGGTCGAGAAGCAAAGGAACAATCTCTACACGTATTCATTGTCCAACGCGAATGCGAGTATCATCGATATGGAATCGTTGATCGCGACTGATAATGCTTCTATCTCCAGGTATATCGGCGATACGATGAAAAAACTGAAGGAAAATGATATGTCACCCAAGAGATCGACGAAGAGGGTGGGGACGATGACATGGACGGTCATATCGTTCGGAGGAGAAGATCGGGTAGGCTATGACTATATCCAGACCTCGAGCACCAACAAGACGTACTTGGAATTCACGGTGCGAGTGGATAAAGAAGATGTCGATGCCGACTTGGCTGATATGATAGGATTTGTGGAAGACACGATCGTCAAGAAATTATCGATCAAACCGCAGCCATTCAACTTGCCTATGGTTAAGCTTTCATCCAAACGAAATGTCGGCATAGTCAAATGGATGAAGGAAGATGGATTGTCACTGACCTTATATCCTACCGATGGGAAATATGTGACAGAGATAACGGCATACATCGGTGAGAAGACAGACACCCTCAAGAAAGTGACTAAGCAGATGAAGAATATTTTCGAAAACATGGATCGGACCGTCGATAATGAGACATCGAAATATCCTACGAGCCTGTTCTTGATGAGCGTTACGGATGATAATGATGAAGAGACTTTGCATGCGATAGGCATGAAAAAATACGGAAGCAGCAACCTCTTCATCTATATAACAAGTACGCTGTATTCATCGACAGCGAAGCAGAATGTAATCAACCTTTCCTACAAGATCTTGGGTCTTGAATAGCAAAAATGATTAAGAATACAGGACCTCGCCATAGCGAGGTTTTTTGACAAAAGATTTTTTTTGGCTACAATAGGAGAGAAATGTTTATCTTATAGCATCTCTATGCCGCTCGCTCCGGAAAATCAGTTTCAGAAAAGATATCAGAACGAACTTTTTTCTACGCTTATAGAAAAGTGAGTGTTTTATGTCGTCAAAAAAAATTTTCTCTCGATACCATTGTCTATCAGGATGATAGGTTTTTCTTTGTTCATATTTGTCTTGTGACGAGGATTGTGAGCAGACGTATTCTTTTCACTCTATATAAAAAATATCGTCAATCATGTATTCCTTATCTCCATTATATGAGCGATATTGTCATTGAGCAAGATGTTTTTTTCTATTCCTGTAGGAGAAGTGGATAATCATGCTAATCTGAGATCCGTATTGTTTTTGAGTAAATTCGTCTATGTGATCATGGGTGTCGTATATGTGCTTGCAGGTATCTATAGCTCTGTAGTTCTATTGATCCTAGCGGTATTGCTCAACGGATTCGCTACTGCCTCATTGTTCACGACTTATCAGACCTTTATCCGTAAAAATACGAGATGAGGGGAGAGGGGGAAATCGTTCGGACTGTATTTTTCCAGTATCAATCTTGCGTATATCGTCGGTGCGTTGATTAGCTCATATCTGATCACGAAATTCGACCTTCCCCATCTGTTCATCTTTATCCCTATTTTTGCATTGCTATCATTGTTGACAGATAAGAAACTCCCAAGCTTAGGCAAAAAGAAGATCAAGGAATTTTTGGCGGGAAAGACATTTACTCAAAGATTTATCTATGAAGTATTTTCTTTTCGTTCGATAAAAAAAGTGTTGGTAAAACTCAGAACTTATTCCGGCAGGATGTACTATGCCTTAGGATTCGAAGTGCTCTTCAATCTGCTCAACTACGTAGGATTTATCTTCATACCTATCGTATCGATAGCGAATGATTTGAGTCTATCGCAAGTCGCTATGGTCTTTGCTGCGATGAGATTGCCCTATCTGATAGACTTCTTTACGTGAGATATCGCAGAGAACGGCAGCAAGAGAAAATTCCTCTTTGTGATGCTGTTCTTCCTTTCTTTGCTTTATATATTGCTGTGATTCAATGAAGGGTTCCGAAATATCATGGTGATCACCTTCGGTATTTCGCTGTGATTGTCGCTTATGCGTCCTGTAATTTCCGCATATATTTCTGATTGTACGAGACCGGAGGATGAAGGAACAATTACCGGTGTGGGTGAGTTTGTAGGAAAGATAGGAGAAATTATCGGGGTATTGTGATTCGGCGCGCTTTCTGCGATACTCGGCTTACAGACGTCATTCATCGTTATAGGAATATTTGTCATGCTGCTTGCTATAGCAGGTATCATCAAGAGATTCTGGTTTTTTAAATACGATGGGTAACTATTCATATAAGATTTCCCGCCCTTCCAGTTTCTTATCGGTCAGGATATAGACGGCCCCGCTATTGCAGTGGGCTTTTTCCAGCTGATTTCATTTGGCGTCTAGGATATCAACGATCTTCAATTCACCCATTTCTGTAGGACTCAAAAACTTGATCTTCATCCCTGGGGTGATGACTTCCTTGGGTTCTATATGGAAATATTTTTTCTTATTCTTTGTTACAAATTCATCTGAAAACATACCGAAGTAGTTCCTGTTGAAAAGGGGACCAGCGCTTTCCAAAGTCGTTGAACCGACCGGAGTTTCTCCTTCAGGATATTCATTCAGTGAATGGAAAAGGAATCCATCCCAGTATGCTCTGTGCGGTACGACATTGACGAGGTTCGCTATCTTCGGATCGATTTTTTTCTTCGCCAAGATCGCGTCGCGGACATGCGTGTAGGCTTTGACGATGGCCCCGACATAGAACTCGGATTTACTTCTTCCTTCGATCTTCAAGGCATCGACATAGGGCAGGATTTCCTTTAGTTTATCTATCGTACAGAGATCTTTTGATGACAGGATATGGCTTCATTCCTCATCTCCTTCGAGCTGGTAGAGTTTCCCTGGTCTGCGTTCTTCTTCGAGTCGGACTTTGTATTTGAATCTGCAAGCATGTGAACATTCTCATTTATTCCCTGGCCTTCCACTCATATAATCTCACAAAAGGCATCTTCATGAATAGCTCATGCACATCGCACCATGGACAAAGACCTCTATCTCTATCCCTGGCACCTTTTCACGGATTTCCTTGATCTCCTCTAGAGACAATTCTCTCGCGAAAACGATCCTCTTCACGCCCATCTCTTTCCGAAATTTCACTGCTGCCCGGTTCATGGTCGAACTTTGGGTGCTCAAATGTAGGGGAATATCCGGTAAGTATTTCCTGATGATATGGAATGTCCCTGGATCGGAAAAGATGATGGCATCGGCTCATACGTTTGCTATCTGTTTGACCGTCTGTTCAAAGATCTTGATATCGATATTCCTCGGAAAGATGTTCATCGTGAGCAACGCTTTGCTTCCATTTTTGTGGAGATCATCGACCGTCTTTTTGAGATCATCAAAATTATAGATCTTATTTTGCCTCATCCTGAGCGAGGTAAACGGTACGCCGACATAGACTTCTTCGGCTCCGTAAAGACTGGCGACGATGGCTTTGTCATGCGATCATCCGGGAGCTACGATTACTGGTTTGTGCATATGTGACTAAAAGATTAAACGTTAAAACGACTAAACGATTGAAGAATTGAAAGATTGAAAGACTTTCCCGTCTCAATCAATCTCTCCGAGATTATACGATACCCGATAGGTTTTTCAAACAAAAAAACTGACTCATATATACATAAGCCAGTCATTTCCTGAAAAATTTCTTCATGATACGTTTGCTGATCTCATGTACGATCCCGAAGACGAGAAAGAGGACGACTCCGACATAGATGATGAGCTCGGTCAGTGAATTGAATCTCAGGCCCAACATCACAAGAAGGATGAAGATTGCATAGAGAATGAGGATCGTGAATGCTAATGGTATGACGATTTCTTCCATGAATTTCCGTAAAGCGATGCGCCTGCGCTTATGCTTAGTTTTCTTATACATAGAGTTTTTTATTTTTATATATAATACATATATTGGGGATAAAGTCAATGATTAGAGAGGGTAGGTTATCCTATATCTTCCACTTCTTTGAGATACACGTTGATGTGATATGCTTTGCCGAGGAACATGATCTTGAAGATGATGAATGCTATGCCGGTCATGATCCGAAAGACGATCCTGATGAAACCATAGAAGACCAAGAACATCAAGAGGATAACGGACGTCTTGAATGCGGGGTTTTCATAGATAGCATTGAGCTGTCCGAGGACATAGTCGCAGATCCCCATATTGACGGTGGAATTGTCTTTGAGCGCTTGATCGATGAGGTTCTTCTTGTAGGTATTGACTCTCTGGATGAATGCGGAAGCGGATGATTGTTTTGTCTGGATGGTTATATCCTTCCCGATGGCTGCTACGTCTTTGACTTTGGTGTTGAACAGCTGAGTGGTATCTGTCTTGAGTTTCTCTACGCCAGAAGCGACCGGACGCGTGAAAGTATTAATGACGCGATTGGAGGCGTCTGAGAGATCTTGGCAGGTGAAAGGGAATTTGGTGTAGTATCAGAAGACGAAGAGGCTATAGCCGATAGTGATGAAAACGGTGAACATATATCATCAGGTATTGAGATAGCTCAAAGTGTCCCATTTTATTTTGTCATATGAGCCACCTTGGAGGAGCCATCCGAGATATACGATACCGGCATTGATGGTAAGCATAGAGAGGATGAGTCAGATATTGCCGTATCAGATATACGGTCATTCCAGGACCGAGAATGCGAGCATCAGGAGTGCAAGATATTTGATCGGCAATTTACGGATCTCGAGATAGAAGAAATGGAAGAAAAGGAAGAAAAGCATGACATAGAGCATGGATTCGACAGCGAGATATTCTCAGAAGAGCCTAAAGAACATGAGTGCATACGATATGAGGCTCAGTATTCCGAATATCCGGAACTTCCGTCCATGCAATCTCTTTTCGGTGGCGGTGAGAGGTGATGATCTATCTATCGGTATATATCTTTTCTTCATCTATCAGAAGATCAAGGTGATAAAAAACGGTAGCTTCCGGGGCAAGATCCGGAATGCAATGATCATTGCAGGGAAAAAGGGGATGCTTTTGATGGATAGGTGATCAGGTCACAGGTCTCTGGTTCCTCATGTTAGCTGTTTAGAACGAAAAGGATAGGTCATTCAGGCTCGCAACAGTCAGATGATGCTACTCATCAGGACAAATAAAATCAAGACGTTTAGTAGTATCCATCATGACGTCGTTATTCATATCAATGGGAAAAAAATAGGGAGAAGCAATCAGATTGTTGATGCTAAGTAGATATCACCTTCACCAAATCATTCTGGCTGATTAAATCTCATCTTGGCGTATCGTTTCGCAAAAAAATAGATTCAGGTGAATACGCTGCCAAAGAGCAATGCAGACAATACCGCATACCACCGATTCCCACCAGGCAAAAAGATATTTCGGCAAATACCTACAATCACGAGAAGGACTCGTGATGTCATATGTAATACACCTTCTTTTAGATCATAGATCAAAAGCATCATCAACAATCGATTCGTTAAGAGTCAGAAAAGCAAAGTAGGGATTCAGAAATCCTTTAATAAGAAATACGTGAAAATAAATATTCCGGCAGACAATAATTCTAATACGGGATATATTCGAGAGATTTTTTTCTTACAATATTCACATTCCCCTCATTGGACGAGATAGCTGATCAATGGCACTAAATTTTTTGCTTTCAATCTATGGTGACAGTGTGGACATTCCGAATATCAAAAAAAGAATCCGCGGAGTTTTGTCCACGTAATGCCATCGGCGAATCTCGTCATCACTACAGATCCAAGAGAGCCGAAAACGAGTCAAATGAGAAAGAAAAATATTCGCATGTAATGTGTATATGATAGACGTCCCAAAAATCAAGGCACAAAATTTTACAAAACGGCTTTTATAAGTATACTATATCTTATAGTATTTGGTTTTATTCTCTAAGAGCACCTATGGCATTGCATAAGAAATCCTGACATAAAGAGAGAATAACGATTCGAGGCTCTCATGGGGAAGAGATTTCTGAAGTCACTAGAGAGATAAAAGACACATTGATCAATATTCCGCAACTAAACGACACACCTATCATCAAGAAAAGACCAGAGCTGGAGGGAAATACTTTGTGCATCAGCAATAAGTGACGAGATGATATCAGTATCCATGCATATAAAAAATGAGAATTTATACCTGTCAAAGTGAATGCAACAGGGGATGTTATAGAATACGCCGATGGACCAGCAGAAAAAGAGCAACTGTTTATCGGATACCAAAATTTTTTAAGGGAAGCATGCAGATACAAACACTGCACCGCGAAGGAATTGGAGGAGAAATATCTTCCTACGGAAGAAAAATTAACGCTGATAGCATGACCGCAGAAACAAGAAGGTGTACCGCCGAGCGAGAAATACCAAAAATTCTTTGAAGAATATATTAAGCCAAGAAAAAAAGCTGGTTATTTTATCCCTCACGGTGAAAAAATAGGGAGGATATGAGAACGTCTCTATGCATGGATGGCCGGAGGAAAAAATGTAGATTTCACAGAAGCATGATGGGAAGTCACCGAAGGTGGAGATGAATATGGATTTAGTGGCTTGTTATTTATCTAGGAGATAATGGATTAATGATAGTTCAGTTGATTCGTCTTTCTATGAACAATTTTTTTTGTATTTTTTAGAGATTGAATGGATGTCTTAATCTTGAAATTCCCAGGTAAGTGGATATACACGAATCACCTTATTTTATCGTTATCCGAAAAAATGGCGAATAAGTATAATCACCAGGAATCAGAAGCTAAATGGCAAAAGTTCTGGGAGGAACATCAGATCTATGTGTTCGATAAGGATGCATCCAAGAAGATCTATTCCATAGATACGCCACCGCCTACCGTGTCCGGAAAGATCCATATAGGACATATCTTCTCGTATACCCAGGCGGAGATCATCGCGAGATTCAAAAGGATGTCCGGATACAATGTCTTCTATCCTATGGGATATGACAATAATGGTATCCCTACTGAGCAGCTGGTGGAGAAAGAATTGTGAATAAATATCAAGGACGTAGAGCGCAAAGACTTTATCGCGAAATGTTTAGATGTCGTAGAGAAATATAAGCATGTGTATTCTGATCTTCGGAAGTCTCTTGGTCTCTCAGTGGATTGGAGCAGAACGTATACGACCATCTCTCCTGAGGTTCAGCAGATCGCTCAATCGACATTCATAAAATTATACCATGAATGACATATCGTCTGTAAAGAATTCCCTGCATTACGATGTACGAAGATGCAGACTACGCTGGCACAGGCCGAGACGGAAGAACAAGAGTTCAATGAATTTTTCAATTATCTTAATTTTACGCTGGAAGACGGATCCAAGCTGGTCATCGCAACGACCAGACCTGAATTGCTTCCTGCATGTTTAGCGGTATTTGTTCATCCTGAAGACGAGAGATTCGCAAAGTATGCCGGTCAGACGATCACTACACCGATAGGCGTCAAAGTGCCCATCCTTACCGATGATAAAGTTAAGATGGATAAAGGGACAGGTGTCGTGATGTGCTGTAGCTACGGTGATGAAACGGATGTTTATCGGATAAAGAAATATAATCTTTGAGAGAAGATAATCATAGATAGATATGGTAAGATGCAGAATTCCGGGGTACCGGAAATAGATGGACTGAAGATCAGCGAAGCGAGAGAGAAAATTATGCAGTTATTCGAATCCAAAGGAGATATTGTCGTAAAGAGGGATCCTATCATCCAATCCAAGCAGATCTCCGAAAGAGGAAAGGTGCCTGTCGAGATCTTGCCGGTCAAACAACGATTCGTAAACTTATTGGACAAGAAGGAACTCTTGCTCGCACAGAACGATAAGATGAGACGGTATCCAGAATTCATGAAGAAGAGATCAAATGATCGGATAGAGAATCTCCAGCGGGACTGGAATATATCCCGCAGCAGGAAATACGGAATACCTATCCCTGTCCGATACGATACCAAGACCGAAGAGATGATTCTGCCGACCCAACAGCAACTGGCGAAGTGACCGATCGATCCTACGTCAGATCTTCCTGACGGATATACGGCTGATCAAGTGAGGGGAGAAACATTGGTTCTTGACACTTGGTTTACCTCATGACTCACACCGCAGATCAACCAAAAATATCTTGAGAGAGATGGATATACGCAGAGGATATTGCCGATGGATCTGAGACCACAGGCTCATGACATCATCCGTACGCGGTTATTATATACCACCTTGCAGAGTTATTTCGCGACAGGAGAAGTGGCGTTCCATGATGTGATGATGTCAGGATTCTGTCTTGCGGAAAAGGGGGAGAAATTCTCCAAATCCAAAGGCAATGCAAAGTTCGATCCTGAACAAGTGATTACGACCCGATGAGCTGATGCAGTGAGATATCGGGCTTCTGGATGACAGCTCGGCAAGGATATCCTTTTCGACGAGAACGAATTCAAGATCGGACAGAAGCTGATCACCAAATTACGGAATGCAGCTAATTTCGTTTTCATGAACCTGTCTGACTTCGAGGTGACCACGAAAGTGGATGAGAAGGATCTCTATCCTATCGATCTTCGGATCCTCAACCAGATAAATACAGCATCCAAAGCCATGAATGAGTATCTCAACGAATACGAATATTGACAGGCGAAGCTTGAATTCGAAAGATTCTTCCGGCACGATTTCTGCGATAACTACCTCGAGATCGTCAAAGAGAAGATCTATAAACCGGAAAAATACAAGGCCGGAACGAAACAGAAGGTTTCCGCACAATACGCGCTCTATCATACGTTCCTTGCAATCATCAAATTGATCGCTCCCTATCTGCCATTCATCACGGAAGAGCTTTATCAGACCTATTACAAAAACGCTCTCAAAGCTGATTCTATCCATCGTTTATCGTTTCCGAACAATGATATATTCCCTATAGCGCAGGATATGACAGCTATCAGCGCAGCAGTAGACGAATTGCTGATCGTCATAGAGAAGGTGCGCGGATATAAAACCGAGAAACAATTGTGATTAGGTACGGAATTGACGCATCTCAAGGTCACTGCAAAAAATGATCTTTCTGTGTTCGCTGATGATATCATGTCGGGCACCAGAGCGATGAAGGTGAGTTTCGAAAAATGAGAGGAAGTTAACATAGGTATAGAATAGTTTTATTTTCTAGCCGAAGATGAGTCTCTACCAGTCCCAGCTGCGAAAGGATATCCAAGGCATGGTCTATCGTAACCCTCTCGTTACGGTGGAGCTTTTCGGCAAGGAATATTTCGGAACCATCAAGACCAAAAAAATCTGACCATTCACCACGAAACGATACCAGATCATGGGGATCGAGCTTCCCGACGATATATCGTATGTTCAAAAAGAGCTCGATAAGCTGAGAAAGTTATTCAGAAGAAAATGATTCTTTTTTCAATTAGGCGTTATCAATGAGATCGTTCATTTCGACAATAGCATGAAAAGATGCCCGGAGTTTGATCAGGATATGCATGACTTCAGAGTAGGGTTGCAAAAAATATTCCATGATAATTACGGCTTACAGACTGCATTCCGTGAGAATATGCCGCAGGCGAGCATTGTCTACGACGTTACGAAATCCGATGATGAACTGCTCAAGGAGATGGATGAAAGCTGCCGCAAGCGTGTCAGGAAAGCCAAGGAACAAGGCATGCAATTCCGTATCATCGAACGTGATGCATATGAAGAATTTTTCGCTAAGCGGCAAAAGACAGCTGACGCCAAGGGATTCCATACAATCTCAAAGACCCAATACGAGAGATTGATCCAATATATCGAGGATGGGCACGGCATGCTGATAGGAGCCTACCTTGAAGGAAAGCTCATAGCAGGCACTATCTGTCTCTTCACCGACAAGATGATCTATTGCCCATACGGATTTTTCGATAGGGAATATAATAAGATAGGAGTCCAACATTATCTGAAATTTGCTCTCTTCCAGCGGGCGAGAGAGCATAGCTACAGGTCCGTAGATACGGGCGGCGGAGCGCCTACCGGCTTTCCGGAACATCCGCTCGCGGGCGTCAGCGCATTCAAGGAATCGCTCGGCGGTACCAAGACCGAGCTCTACGGCAGCTACGATCTCGTATTCAATCCGTTGCTCTATCGGATATTCAAGCTGCGGTACAAGTTCAGAGGATAAAAAAGATCTATCATGGCAAACAAGGATATTTTTATTGCAATCGCGCTACAAATCCCTATATGATCTGCATCATCGCCGCAAGGGACGTCCAGATATGGTCCTCATATCGATTGCTCTGATGAAGAGCTCCTCGATCCGCTTGATGCTGATGTGCCTCCTGATATGCAGGAGGTTTTTTTAAAAAAATATTTTTCATCATATTTATCTATTTTGTCAATTCGAAATAGAAAGAGCAATAGGTTAGATTGGAATTTTAGCGCATCCGTAAATATAATAAGAGGTAAGCATTTTATTCCGATTATCTCTATGGTAAACGAGAACACCTCAGAGAAGACACCGTCATCGACACCATTGGATACTCGTTCATCAGAGCAATCTTTCTGATGAATCGATAATCTGAAGCTGACCGGCTTGGAAGCGACTCCTGCAGATCTCAACCCTATTTCGAGGATCAATGTAGAAGAGAAGAAAAAAGCTCCCCAAGAGGAAATCAAGCTCGAGGATCTCGAGATGGCCAAGCAATCAGAGCAATGGACACAAAGGGAGATATCGCTCGGTGAAAGTAAATTGGTGTGATTGGGCAGATGAAAATATCATGTCCATTATCGGACGATATTCGTGATAGCCTTTTTCGTGATCATAGTGACGGGTACTGCATCCATCATCCTGCGTCTTTACAGCCGCTACGTCTATTTTGCATCACAGGCGATACCTGATATACAGTATCAGGACTACATAGAGAGATATAAGAAAGGAGAGGCTTTCGTTGATCAAGTGCTTAATCTTAGCGATTATCAGCAATATATGGGCTTATCTATCGTCGGAAGCGGCGAAGCAAAGAATATCGATCAAGTCATCAATGAGCCGAGACTGAGCTTCATCCAGAAAAAGGATATCCTCCAGCAAGCGCTCAATACATTCTCTACGGTATTTATGCAAAACACCAAGAGACTTACCCAATTGAAGGAAGACGTTTCCAAGTATGGGTTCTTCTCCAAGGACTTGTATGGCATGTTGGAGAATCAGGAATATTCCACTTCAATCAAAAAATACCTCATTTCGCTCGAAATCATAAAATTCAGCAGCGCCATCAAAGTGTTCGGCTATCTGGAGACATTCGTTTCCAGCATCGCCAATGCGTTGAATATGGATCCTGCTGCGGTAGAGACCGAGATGCATGCATTGGCCGATAGGGGAGAGAAGGATATCCTCCTTTATCTCAATAATTGCTATCTCAATCCATACGAGGTCGATTATGATTGCAATCTCGTCGGAGATTTCGATAGGTATTATGCCGTGATCGATAAGGAAGAGAAACCTATCGATACGAAGTTCTTCAAGAAGATGATGTATTATGTAGATACTAAGCTTGAGCAGACGGACCTTCCAAGCTTTTCGATCACCTTCAAGAAATACGATCCTATGCAGAAACAGATCAGCTTCACGTTAGATGTGAACACCTTCAAACAAGACGAACTAGCCCTTATCAAGAAAGGTATCATCAATCCGCATATCTTTATCCTCAGCAATCTGCTCAATCTCATCAAGCAAAGCGTTTTCGTGATTTCCGAGAATATCGATGCGAAATCCATCAAGATAACGCCGAAAAATATCAAGATAGGAACATCGGTATTTCAAGTCAATAATTCGACGATGACATTCACGCTCCCTATCCAGAAAGGAGCGGAGAGGGAGATCAGCGATTATGTAAGCACTAATTTTACTTCTTCGCCATAGGAGGGATATGATAGATGCTAAGCAAGAAAATAGACAGGCAAATGAAAAGGGCGTAAAACTCTATGGTATCAATCGTGCCAAGGCCAATGATTTTGTCATTGCCGTCAAGAGATGGGCTAATTGAGCATATGGTTTTTTCAGGGATAATAGGAACAATAGCATAGTCATGCTGGTGATTGCGATAGCGACGACGGCTTTGGCAGGATATTTCGGATATCAGCTCTATCAGGATATCCAATTGCTCAATGCAAAGACATCCCAGCTCCATAATCTTGCAAGCTATGATATCCGTGCGATGGAGTCCAATGTAGCCATGCAAGGCGTTCTCAAGAGTGCTGAGACCATTGACGATCTAGTGCAGGAGAACATCGATGAGCAATCAGAGATAACGAAATATTCTGATTATCTCAACGCATTGCAGCTGCCTTATACGTATCTGCTCAAGTACATCTACCTTCCATCGCTCAATGTACGGAAAGAGAATTATACCGATAAGATCGATACCGATCTCATAGGGATCAAATTCCTCGAGAAGAATCCATTCAATGATATCACCCTGCTACAGAAGCGAGGGGATTTCTTCAAGAACCTCTGAGACAACAATGAATCCAATGATGTAAATGACATGAGCATCGGAGAGATCGCTGAGGATGTAAACGGATATTTCAGTATGCCGATAACGGTATCCTTCACAGCCAATTCCAAACGTGCATTCCTATTGCTGGCAGACAAGCTCTCGATGACTTCCAATAGTGAGAATATCTCTCTGATCAACGAGTTCTTCTATTATCTCTGGGGAGAGATCAAGAAAGGCAAAGCGAAGGAGATCACGACATTGGAGAATGAATATGCTACGATATTCTGATCCGGCGATAAAGTCAATCAGGATAAGGTGATAGGCTACTCGATCTATCAACGGATCTTTGGCAGCGGTCAGAATGTTTTGATAGATGACGATATCATCAATAAGACGATCAAGAGCATCATATCGTGCAACACGGATTCCGACGAGGTATGTTATTACAAATTCAGGGAGAGATATAGGAATATCCCTACCTTCGGATACCTGTTGGGTATGAATATGGGAAGCAATGGCGCTGAGAATCTCAAGAAATTCATGCAACAGCTGCCTCCGATCTTCGCCATCAAGGAATTCGAATTCGATAAGATAAAGTCTCCGACGATCAGCGATGTGACCAATACCAAATATCAAGGAAAGGTAGTGATCGTAGTCTATGGAAGAAGCGCTACATCGCAAGAGGTCGATCAGATCGCCAAGGTGCTATGAATCAAATGCCTCGGAGAAGAGAAACCGTTCACGACGAGCGATGGTTTGGCAATGGTGGAAAGTGCGATCGCTAAGCTATCTACGCTATCGGAGATAGATAAGACCTATGCGGACAATCTCCGGGAACTTAAGGGAATCGTTGAAAAACTTAATGAAGACTATCCTAAACTCAGCAATTACAAAAAGACCATAAAGCTTTTCGAACTCTATAGGATGCTCTCGGAAGGAGGGCTCTGTAAATAAACGAACAACTATCAGTGAACAACTAATAACGAACAATGATGGAATTTTTTTAATAATAATTTTTAGTTGTTAGTTGATAGTTGTTATTTGTTATTTGTTAGTTGATAATTGTTAGTTGATAGTTGTTAGTTGTTAGGTGGATGAATTGTGCCATACGTGATCCACGTCCTCATCCTCTTCCAAGAAATCTAGGAGGGTATAGAGTTTCTGGGTTGACGTTTCTGAAAGCTTAACCGTATTTTCCGGAATGAATTGGATATCGGCTTCCGCCATATGATAATGGAATTTCGCTAATCCGTCCTGTACGGCAGCGAAATCTTTTTTTTCTGTATAGATGATGACGGTATGCTCTTCTGTTTCCAAATCGCTGATGGGGAGTTCCATAGCGCACTCTTCAAGCTCATCCTTGTTGAACGGAAGCACTTTGTTTATGGTTTTGCCTTTCTCTTGGACAGTCTCGCTAATGCCATCGATGACAATGACGCCTTGTTCCTTGAATTGCCGGGCGACGGATCAGATTGCTCCCATGGTCCCTCCATGTTTTTGCATGATCTGCTTGATAGTAGATGCGCTCCTATTGGTGTTGGAGGTCAACGCTTTGATGAGCAACGCTACGCCTTCTGGACCGTATCCTTCATAGAAGATCTCTTCCAGGTTTTCTCCTTCGAGTTGCCCTGATCCTTTGAGGATCGCTTTCTCTACGACGTCTTTGGGTAGATTGTATTGTTTCGCTTTGCTGAGCGCGAGATCAAGTGCAGGATTCATCTTGGGGTCAGCTCATTTCTTCGCGGCTATCTGGATGATCTTACCTATCTTCGCATAATTCTGGGATTTTTGTGCGTCTCATGACGCTTTCCTGGCTGCTATGCTATGTCGTCTTCACATGATGGTTATTATAAACGGTTAAAATTTTTCTGATTTTTTTCAACAGATTCCTATGGAGGATTTGTTTATGAAAACTATGTATTCTCAATGACGTATTTGATATCGGAAAGTTTATATCCCTTTCTCATCAGTTTCTGGATGATATCGAATCATTCCACGTCCTTCTTCTTGTATGCGGCAATCTCTTTCTTGATCTTCTCATGGATGCCTTCATTCATATCCTCTTCGTATTTCTTCATGAGTGCTTTGAGGATGTCGGGAGGGATACCTTTATGCTGGAGCTTCTGGATGATGCGGAATGCAGGTTTTCCCTTATTTACTACTTCACTCCTGATATAGCTTTCCGCAAATATCTCATCATTGACGAAATTTTTCTTCTTGAGCTCAGTTATGGCATGATCGACTTCGCTCGTAGGATATCCTTTCGTATACAGCTGAATCCTCAACTCCTTTTCGGTCTTTGGATAGCGGTAGATATACTTCAACGCGTAGTCGAAACACTGCATGCGTAAAAAGCCGATTAACTGATTAAAAGATTACTGATTCCCTCTTGCAAATTTTTTCAATCTGTAATGGGTAATAGATGATTAAGGAATTATTTTTTCAACGCGAAATCTATTGTCGCTCCATTATTGGTGAATAATGCGACGATATCACCTTCGGGGTTGTCGGTCGTCTTGATCGTTGAAACCAATGCTTCGTGTTTAAAGAAGTCCGCGAACTCGTTGATGATTTCAGCAAGATATGCGTCCCTAGTGAAATAGGACATCACGACTTTTGTGTCGACAGTATAGTCAGCGTCTTTTCTCATCTGATTGAGGAATCTGGAGATCTCTCTCGCTACTCCTTCTCTCTGGAGCTCTGGCGTGAGTTCGAGCTCGAGTTTCGCAATGATGTTCTGGTCGACCGCCATATTGTCGCCTTCAAGCCCTTCGTAGGCTATTTCATATGCTCCCGGTTCGAGCGTCCGTTCATTGCCATCAGTATCGAAGATGATGACCTTGCCATCACCGCCATCCTTGATATTCCCTTGTTTGCCGTACTGGATGATCTTGCCGGTATCTTTGCCGAATTTTGCGGAAAGCTGGGATCCTATCGGTTTGAAGGTCTTCTGGATCTTGAGGGAATGATCGAGCGCTCCGATCTGTTTCACGTTTACCTCTTCTTTGATGATGTCTCCATATTTATGCAGAAGATCATTGGCAGCTATCGTCATCCGTAGTCAAAAAAATAGTAAAAAAATAGCGACTATGGTATAGCGATGTCGGCCAAAAAAGCAATCCAAGTTTGTTTACCTGTTGAAAATATAGCTATAAAACATATGAATAACCAATGTCGCAAGTGAATAAGTAGTAAGTTAAAAGGTTACCTTTTACCCTTCCAAACCTACTAGTATGATAATAAGTATGATCGCCGCTATGGCATCCAACAGGATCGTAGGCAGCAAGAATCAACTACCCCGGCATTATACTGCCGATCTCCAGCATTTCAAAAAAATCACCAGCGGACATATCGTCGTCATGGGATACAATACCTATCTTTCTCTAGGGAAACCCTTGCCCAATAGGAGGAATATCATACTTTCCAAAGCACCGGTCGAAGGCGTGGAACGGTATCCAGGTATCGATGCTATGATGAAACAATTGGAATCGGAGAACGTGGATCAGATATTCATTATTTGAGGGGCGAGCATCTATCGTCAATTCTTGCCGATAGCGGATTACCTCTATTTGACGGAAATCAAAAAAGCCTATGAGTGAGACACAAGCTTTCCTGAATTTGAGGATGGATTTGTCGAGGTGGAAAGAGAGAGGGCTGATGAGATGGATTTCGTCGTCTACAAGAGAAAATGATTATTAGAATAATGGCTTGGAATTCGGTCTTTTCTGGATAGTCTCTTTCCTGATGAACATAGGTTCTTGGGTGTTGTAGAGATAAAAAAGGATGTTCGGATGCTTTTCAGCCAATCTCTCGATGATCTGCTGGGTCACAGCATCGACATTCTTTTTGCTGTCATCGCTGAATCCTATGGAGATATGCCTATTCCTCATGAACGGCTTTCCGTAATACATTGCATAGGTATCTATGGTCTTTTTGACGCACTTCTCGAACGCCGCAGCTTTCTTCTCTTGCGAACTCATTTTCCCTCGTCTATATTGCTTGATGGTTTCCGGATCTGCGCAAGGGATATAGAGATTGTTCGTGAGATATTGTTCGATGAGCACCTGATGTTGTCTTGGACTATAGCGAGTCTGGTTCGCCATATTGTAGGACATCTCTTCCCTTTCTACCTTGGTAAGGACGTCGTAGATGATTTTCCTGTGCATATCCCTGAATGCTTCCATAGGATTCCCACGTGCAGTGATGATGTGGGTCGGAGCCGCCTCGATGGTCGCAGTCTTGAATTTATCCCGGCTCGGCCCGAAGGCTTTCTCGTCGATCGCTTCGAAGACGTCGCTGATCAGTTTGTCGTATCCTCTGAATTCCCTCAAGGAGATATCAGGATTATCATGAAACTTTACGTTATCTTTGTCTTGGAGTCTTTGTTCAAAAACAGCATTGGGAACAGCTTCTTCTTGCCAGCTGCCATCTTGCTGCTTGACGAGCAGATAGATCGGAGTCTTAGTGTGCACGATATTTTGGTCGAGATCGAAGACATAGGATTTGAGCATTGTTTGACGTATGGCGGATAAAGGATTATTTCATGGAGGTAGCTAATGCTTGTTTGACTTTTGCGCTCAAGAGCTCATATTTGGTTCTCAAGAGAGGATTCCATTCTAGGACAATGTCGATATGGAGATCGCTCAACGTTCTCTCCCTTTGTCTTTCGATACGTTCTGATGAAGGGAATGCATTGAACTGTTCTTCGCAGAGACGGATGGGTAACTGATCTGCATCCTTGTTGAAGAAATGATGTCTCGGTTGCTGCTTTGGATGGATGAGTCTCTCTACGCAGACGGATAATCAAAGTTCATCCCTAGCTACAAGAGCGGTCGCAAAGCATTGGCTGTACGACGGATGCTCTTCGGATCGCGACTCGGAATCCATAGCGGTCTCCTTGCTCCGGCAGGTCTTGAGAATATGTCAAAAATCATCTACAGAGAGGTGCATCCGATAAGGTAAGATAAAAGTATGGATGTTGTAATTATTTTATAGAAAATGTCAAGTTATGCTAGAGGCGGCAGAATCTGATGATTTCTTCCTTGTCTTTGTAGGTATTGTGCAGCTCTTCCCAGTTCGGCAGCTGATCGATATCTCGTTCTCCGATCTTCGTCCTTCTGAGCTGGATAAGTGTTCATCCTAATCATAGTTCTTTACCCAACCGGTAGGAGATCGATCTGATATAAGTGCCGGAACCGACATCGAGTTTCAATTGCAAGATAGGGAAATCATACTTCAAAATATCATAATGCTGGATCTTCATCACTTTCATCTCTTCTCTGAGCTTCCCTTCCCTTGCATCGTGATAGGACCTTTTCCCATCTTTTTTTTTGGCGCTGAATGCTGGCAATGGCAACTCATATTCGGGGATAAGCTTATCGAGTTTTTTCTTGATTTCGGCGGCCGTCGGCGCATCCACAGTTCCGCTTTCCATCTCCAATCCTGTTATTTTTCAATTTTCCACTCTGCATTCATGATGCTGAATTATTTTTCGGAATTCCATATCCCGCGTATCCGTCGTCTTGGAGAAATCGATGGTGGCGATATATGATTTATCCAATCAGATAAGTTGCGTCAGTTGCTTGGTGTCTTTATCTAACGCAAGAATCATGAGTCCGGTAGCCATAGGATCGAGGGTACCGCTATGTCCTATCTTCTGTCATGGGAAATGACGTTTGAAGATGCGTATGACATCGAAACTCGTTATCCATGCGGGTTTGTCCACTGCTATGAACATATAAAAGATAATGAATAATTAAAAATGAATAATGAAAAATGAGGGATTGTTTTTCTTATGGACTATCGTGGTATAACAATAGTCTATGATTTTACAAACCATTCAGTCATAATCATGCTACCGCATGGGTAGCATTATCTATCATTCACATCTATTGAATACATATTCGACGATATTTGTCGTCCCGCCCAGTCGGGACATTCGGCAATTTTCGTCCCCAACTCAGTCTGTCCCATCTCAATCAGTCTGTCCCGTCTCATTTTGTTTTCATGGTTTCGTCGTTCAAATATAGTTGATTTTCGCCGGTAAACCGATACACTTCCCGTGAGATTTTTAATCTATAAATAAAAATGATGAAAAAACTTTACTTAGCGGGATTGATAGCGATCGCTACGAGCTTGTGAGGGTGTGCAATCAATACCCCTACCGTTCCAGAAGCGATTACCTGAGAAGTATTGACAGGTACTGAGCTGACGTGAACCGAACTGACAGGGGCACAGATGACATGAGCGGAAGTGCTGACTTCGGCCATAGAAGAGATCACCGGAGCATTTGATTCCTGAGTAGTACTAGTAGTGACAGGAAGCGACTCGATCGATAATGCTACCTGACCAGTCGCTGAAGTTAATAGACTCATTGAAGAGAGAAAAAAATTACCCACAGACGAAAAAACACTTAACGAAGAAGATATCAGCTTGTATGAAAAAGTGATTGATTTATTCAAATCAATGAAATAATTTTTTTGCTTCATCGCTTCATCGTTTTATTGCTTAGTCATCGGTATGAATACGTTTTTTGAGATCATCAAGTGAATATTTTTCTTCCTTACCATCGTCGTAGGGGTATTCCTCTTGAGAGGGAGCATCATTTTCGGACCTGAATATCAAGTGTTGATCAAGCATATGCTCATGCCTGGTTATCTTGTGTTCTGCGGAGCAATGTTCTGATATATCATAGCGCGTTTACAGCTCTGATACGAAGAGGATCATCCTCACAAGGATAGGATCTATACGAGATCATTCATTATCGGTATCATTATCGGTATCATCTTGGCTATCGCATACATATTCATCTAAAAAATGATATTGAAATGTTGGAACGTTGAACTGTTCACGCTTCCGCCTTTCTTATCTCGTCTATTCCATCTCAATTCTCAATGCTCAACCTTTCTTTATTATAATGGGTCTCATGAAAAAACGGCATTCACTGATGATATTCCTTGCATCATTGTGCTTGGTCGGGTGTGCATCCAAATCACATCTCCATATAGCATTCGACGGTTTTACGATGCAGCGGTACGACAATCAGAAACAATATGCTGACATCCCTTTGATGCAGAATACTCCGGGGATGACCGTACTCAAGGAGATACAGGAACAGCATATAGCAGGGGAGAGCGGTTTCATCAACTCATTGATCATCGCCAAGACAGCTATCGATACAGGGATAGATATCTCTGCAGTGATGAAGGCGAATATCGCATCGCTCAAAGTTAAGCTCTTAAAATATATCTCTCTGAATTCGGAAAGAAAGAATATGAAATGCGAGACAAAGCAAGATTCTTGATATATCAATTCATTTTCGTATCAATGGGATGGTCAGACAATCTATGATGGGCAATACATGTTCATCGATAGCAATCAGCTCTATATCATCTCTCTTTCGAGTGAAGAACAGAAGGATATCAAGAGTTTCATCAAGAGCGTAGGGACCATAACCTGTGCACAAGATATCAAGCTCTAATACTGAACCTATGCCCAAACCATGTTCTTTTAGTTTTTTATTCAAGATACATGTCATCTCCATCAAGCATTTTCAATGAGCCGAGCAATCTTAGCGGATGGCAATTGGTAGGCAAAGTATGCATAGGTCTTATGATCGGCTGAGTGATCGCCGCCTTGCTCTTTGTCATTCTTTCGTTCATGGGAGGTATGTTCACCAGTGCATTCGGTCAGCAAGGCGTTTCCACTATCAATCCGCTCTTGTCGTTGGTCCTGCTCTTCATAGGATTTCTCAGCACATTCATCGGAAATATCGCAGTGGGAGGGCTCTATAGCCTCTTCTACAGCAAGAAATACTATAACACAGGCAAGATGTTCGGATTACTCTTCTTGACGAACGGTATCCTATTCTTCTTTCTGGCACCGATCTACATCGTGTTTGCGAGCCAGATAGATATCCTCTTCCTTATCCTAGGATTCCATATCCTATTTTCGGTGTTCACTTCAGCTGCACAGATCGAATTCTCCACCAATCCGAATTATAGCGCATCAGCGTTCATGGGGAATATCCTATGATTCGCTCTAGCATTCCTCGCATATGCATTGATCTATAAGATGTCAGGTTCTGCCGCAGTCCAACAGAAAATCTATCTCTTCATGCTTCTGCCTCCTATTCTTGGGTATACGATCTTGCCGTTCGGATCAGGTGTACGGGAGAAGATCTATTATAAAGCGTATGAATTAGGAAACAATTGATTCTATATACCATCTACAGCTGAGAGTGAAGAAGAGATGGAAGAGAGTGGAACGCCGAACAGCGATGAAGAAGTGAATGTAGAAGGATAATCTACATATGAAAATCCGCCTTTAAAATTTAAAATGAGCAATAACGTATGCGTCTCTATCATGTATGATCACTATTGAAGCTTGTGCTCGGCGCGGCTATCCTGCTGATTACCTATACTACGATAAATGTCTATGAAGATCCTGTCATAGGGATAGGACTGAGCATACTCTGATTGTTCATGGCAGCTCGAGGTGCTAGTTTCTATCTATTTTTTGGCTTGCAGAAATTTTTCCGTAATCTCTCGGAGGACCGTCTGACCAAAGATAGCTATAAACTGTCTCTGCTCTTCGGTATCTTCGTCCTCATCAACGCATTATTCCTGCTCCTGTGATATCGGAGCAAATTCCTCGGAATCATCTTGTTGGTAGGGTTCATCATCCTGCAGGCGGCTTTATTCTCTGAACAGAAGAAATCAGACAATGAATACCCAAATATCTAACACCATAACCAAGATCGAGGAGAAGCTCAAGACGGTCTATGACCCTGAGTTCCCGATGGTCGATATCTACACCTTATGACTCATCTATGATGTCAGATATGTGCCCGAAAGCAACCAAGTCGATATCGTAATGACCTTTACAACGCCCTTTTGTCCTATGGCAGAGATGCTCCAGGAGATGATCAGGAATGCAGTGGGTGAGGTGATCCCTGGCACGACAGTCAATATCAGCGTCACCTTCGATCCGCCGCGGAACCAGCACATGATCAAGGATCCGGATCTCCAGAGGATGTTCCAATAACCGTGACGAGTAACTAGTGAAGCGTGACGAGCATATGACTTGTATACTGATGGACTAGATAGATTACGATAGTTCATAGATAGACCACTCGTTTTTCATTAGTAGTTTTTGGTTTTTCACTAGCAAAAAAAAACCTGGATGCACGGCCAGGTTTTTTGCTTTATTCTCAGTAGTTACTAGCTTGTTGTTGAAGAGGTTGATGGCTCATTTTGTTGCTGCATTCATCTTCCCATGCCTCTACCATGCTCCAGCTCCATAAGGATACCCATACCTTCGCCTTTAGGTCATCCTATGCCAAGATCCTTGCTGATAGCATCCATTTTTTCCTTATATGCTTCCATTTCCTGGAGTTTCTTGAATTGCGCTTCAGTGGTGATCTTCTCTATGATCGGAGTATCCTTGTTGAGGGATTTCCATGTGGCATAATCTCAGTTCTTGAGAGCAGTGAGCGATTGCTGGGCATTCTCTCTCCTTGCGATCATTGCATCGAATTGCTCTTGGGTGACTGATGTGTTGACTTTGTACTGCGTGTGAGCAGCAATGAATCATGTATAATCCTTGTTGGTGATGGCAGTCTCGACTGCTGTTCTGAATGCCGCAGCCTCTCAGGTGCTGGCAAATTGCTTCATGATATTGTCCGCTTTTCTCATCATCCGCTGACCTGATCATATAGGTTCTTTGGAAGCGATTCTGTAACCGCTGTATTCGTAATCTGCTAGGCTTATGGCTCCTACTACCATGCTAGTTATGCCGAGCACACCCATGGTGCTAGCTACGATAAATTTTGTTTTCATGATGTGTCATATAAAAATATAAAAGGCCATCTTTGATGACGACCCCAGTATACCTATAGACCTTAAACAAAACTAAAGATTACCTTAAATGCAATTTAATATTCATTGTTCATTAGTTCGGAATCTTGTATCCGAATCCCTTGATTGTCTCTATCAATGTCTTTCCGAGTTTCCTTCTCAGATTGGAAATGTAGACATCGAGTTTTGCATCCTCTTCGAAAACTTGGTCATTTCCTCGTATCTCTTCGATGATCTCCGTCCTGGAGATGCTTCTGTCTATCCTTTCGAGCAGATATTCGAGTATCTGGAATTCTTTGAGCGTAAGCTTGATCTCTTTGCCGTTTTTCAAGACTTTCTTCTGATCTTTCTCCATGCGGAGCGACTTGTGCTCGATGATATTCTTCTTCCCGTTCCTTTTGGTTATGGCTTGGATCCTCACATCCAGCTCTTTGAGATCGAACGGTTTGACGAGATAATCATCTGCTCCATAGGAGAATCCTTCCAGCTTATCTTCAAGCTGGCCTCTGGCGGTCGCCATGATGATAGGAAGAGACGGGCTAGATTTCCTTATGTTCTTGCACAACGTGATGCCATCCATGCCGGGAAGCATGAGATCCAAGACGACCACGTCGAATGTATGATGCTTGAGAATCTCAAAAGCATAGAGTCCGTTTTCCGCTCGCATGACATCATGATGTTCGAGTTCAAGATATCTCTTGATATTGTTGCCGATGGTCTTGTTGTCTTCTACGATCAATATCCTCATCTCTGCGTTTAGAAACTAAAAGTGTATCGTACAGGTAGTCCCTTTATTCACCTTGCTGCTTATAGCTATCTTCCATCCATGTTTTTCGACAAGGAGCTTAGTGAGATAGAGTCACAATCCGAAGCTCTTGGTATCGCTATTAGAACGGTCAGCTTGCCAGAATCTTTCCCGGATATGTTCAAGGTCTTGAGCGGAGATTCATTTCCCGCTATCCTTGATGATGAGTCTCTTGTCATCGAGTGCAATGTCTATTGTCCCTCATTCCGGAGTGAATTTGAAGGCATTATCTATGATATTCTTGACGATGATGTCCCGACTATATCTGTGGGCTTGCTTGAGTACATCCTTTTGGAGGTGAGTGGTGCAGATGATACCTTTCTCCTCGTAGATCTTCTCGATATCATGGATGATATGCCCAGTTATCTCGCTGATGTCCGTAGGCTCTTTGGCGAGGTTTTCTATCGCTTCGATCTTGCTGATGGTGACTAATGTTTCCAAAAGGTTGTTCATGCCTTTGAGTTGCTGTTTAATATTATGGAGTCCTGTTTCATAGGTCTTCGTCTTTGTGGTGTAGTCTATCTCCGTATTCATGCTCATCAGCGGTGTCTTGAGTTCATGCGAAGCGTTCGTGACGAAGTCTTTGAGGCTGAGCGTCTGCTTATGGATTTTTTCCATCGCCTCATTGAATTTTTTGCTTACCCTGTTGATTTCATCATCAGGATGTCAGGTGATCTCTATTTTCTCATTGAGCCTATCGATACGCAACGTATCGAGGAATCAAAGCAACTTGTTGAGCTTCTTGAGCGAACTATTGACGAAGATGCCTGAGATGACATAGGAGAATGCTCAGAAAACGATCATAAGATAGAGACTGATCAGGATCAGATTTTTCTGCACTTCTACATGCGGCGTCACATTTGTTAGGATGAGTTGGTTGCCGATTTGTCTATACATGAAATACATATCATCGATCTTGGCGATGGATTTCCATCGATGATTGTTGAGCACGGTCTGTCATTCCTGGCTTTTGATTTCGAATGTTTCCAGCTCCGGAGATCTGTTCCTGCCGAGCACCATCTTTTGGATCATGATATTTCAAGGCATCGGAGGGATGTTTCCGTGCTGTCTCTGATATCGTGTCTGGAAAAAGATGACATTTGCGACGATGCTGAAAAATAAGACTTGCAGTACGGTGAAAAGCGTGAATTTGAGGCTTATCTGCGTCGAAGTCTTCAGATTCTTGAACGAGAACGTCCGATTCTTGGTGGCGTTTTTGAGATGCTCTTTGATATGCTGAATGAAATTACTCATCTACCTATGTTTAGGAATTGAAAATTAGAGATTAGGAATCGATGAGTTTATACTCATCTACCTTAAATAAACATTAAATAGCAGGTATTGCTTCACCTGCAATATCTCCTGATATGTCTTCATGCACTATCATGTAAAGGACAAATCGCAGATAGAGTAATCTTTCCTGTAATATTTGCAACGATAACGATAGTGCAATCTCACAAAAAACCGACCCTTTCAGACCGGTTTTTTTTATGGTTTTAAATTCTGAATTCTAAATTCTAAATTCTGAATTCTAAATTCTAAATTCTAAATTCTAAATTCATTATAGCGTCTTATCTGTCACTATCTTGCCCTTCTCACATCCGTTCAATGCATTCCTAGTAACGGCTTCAGCCCGAAATCTTGCCCTTACCGTAGTTGAGGTATAGGTAACAGGCCATTTCTCCAATAATCATTTCATGACGATATAGGTATCGCAGGTGATGTATTTGCTCGGATTGGTAGAGCTGCCAATGAGTTTGTTTGCATATGCGGTTCTTCGTTCCGTATAATATGGATTCTTGGTGCTGACATAGGAGAATGCTATATTCTTGCTGGTGACAAGAGGAATATTGTAGTGATGCATGAGATAGATGACTGCATCCATCATCTTCTGATAACCGATAGTGGTCGTGGATGGAGTAGTGTTTTTTTGTCCTGTCGTAATACTATCTGTCGAAGTGCCGAGCAC
The DNA here is from genome assembly GCA_964430205.1 of uncultured Candidatus Peribacteria bacterium. Lineage (GTDB taxonomy): Bacteria > Patescibacteriota > Gracilibacteria > Absconditabacterales > Absconditicoccaceae > CAJBLF01. The sequence continues at coordinate 63,383 of CAYSER010000001.1, forward strand.
CGTACCTGTGGTTTTTTCGATGCTGGCAGTTCATGTCATACCAGAGAAGACATCCGTTACGGTCTCTTCAGTTCCTGTTGTGGCGCCTAGTCCACTGCCCAAGACCGTGCCTTGTCCGGTAAATACATATCCATCGCTAGGCATCATTTCCTCTCCGAGGAGATTCTGTGCAAGATAATCCCGGATAGTCACTTGATAATCATTATATGCTTGATAATAATCGAAAGCAGTCAGTCCGATGGCTCAGATCAGAAGAAGGATATAGAGCCTCGTCCCTATGAGTCTCCAGAATCATTTGGTGATGCGGTGTTTGAAGATCAGAGTAAGTATGATGAAGATAACGAATCCTATGACGACTGCGAAGAGTGCAATCATTGCTTCGGATATGGGAGTTGTAGTCGGAAACATAAGGAAGAAGAGCGTACCGACAAGCAAACTGATGATGGAAGGGAATGGTAATTCCGATCTCTTTTTGCGTTCTTTGACGACGGTACGGAAATGCTCTTGGAACGATACTTTAGGCTCATTTATCGGTTCCGGTTTTCTCTCATGATGATGCACCTCTTCTTTTTCGCTTCATTCGATAGTGGAATAGAGGAGCGCTATCAGGATGATAGCAAGAAGATTGATGGCTGCCAACCGGAAAAATCTCGTATCTCACCGTAAGACTCCTATGATCAACGGCTGTATGACGAAAAAATACGTGCTGAACAACAGGAAAAGATTTTTTTTCATGAGTTACATAATATTAAATAAATATGTCAACTAATTTTGCCTATATATTTCCATATATATATTCAATAGGAGTGAGTTTTCAAGCGGAAATTTGCAAATTGAAAGGAGAGGGATAAAATGATAGAGCACACATTCCGATAGGATTGCACATGATAAAAAAATTACATTTACTTAGCCATAGTACGTCATGAGAAAATTCATGCTAGGAGCCATAGTGATCTATGTATCGTTGATAGTCGTCTGATATGCACAGATGATCGTTCCTAGTTCAGAGAATTATATCCTGACGGAACAAGAGGAGCAGATTTTACATTCGCAAGGTATCGGTGATCCACTTAGGCAGTGAGCCTACAATATCATCCAACCTGAATGAGGTACAGGCACGCTTTCATGAATCGTCGGTGTCGGCAATCAGATCTCCAGCCACCCGGAAGCGCAAAATAAGGTCATGCAAGTGGTGAAGAATATCATCAACTATGTCTTAGGGATGCTGGCGCTCGTGGCACTTGTCTATCTGTTGTATCATGGATTCATGATGGTGACGGCAGCAGGGGATGATGCACAATACAAGAAAGGCATGGCAGGGATCAAGTACGCGGCAATTGCTATCGCGGGTATAGGTGCGAGCTGGCTTGTTGTGAGCTGAATATTCCGACTCATCGCTTTACTTATCTGACCATAGGAACATGAGATCCATCATATTCAATGCATCGCATATGCTTATAAGGCACATCTTCTATATCCTAGGGGGGATGTTAGCTGCGCTTCGGACATTCATGCCTGCAGTATCGTTAGGGCAGAGTTTCATCGATTCAGAATTCCCTTATGAAACGACGACTGCTTCACAACCAGGGACAGAAGAGACGACTGATATCGGTCAGATGGTGAAGACGGAGACCGTAAATCCGACCACAAGCATACTCAAGAGACTGACGGATTTTTTCAGGGTCAGCTGAACAGCGTACGATCAGCCATGATCGACATCCAAGGCGACCGATTATGTGAAACGGATACTCAATATGCTCCTCGGTATCGTAAGCTTCCTCTCATTGGTGATGATCATCTTGGCATTCTATCTCATCTTCTTCTCGAAAGGGGAGGATGCGGTCAAGAAAGCCAAGAAGATCCTTGTCGGAGTAGGGATAGCCCTAGCGATCATGGGATTATCATGGTTTATCGCAAGCTTCTTCTTCGATATCTATAGGACAGTTACCTAGGTTTTATCTTTATGGTCATCAGCATGTTCTTGAATCTATGAGATCAGAATAAGATACAGAAAAAAAAGACGGAGAATCTCTTCAATACAGAGACGATGTTGCCGATCTCCGAAATAAGGAACGATACGATCATTATGAAGGACGGAGGATTGAGAGCTATCCTCAGGATCAACGGCATCAACCTTGATCTCAAGAATAGCGATGAACAGCAGATCGTCTTGGAGCAGTACAAGAAATTCCTCAACGGATTGGAATATCCTATTCAGATATTGGTGCGCAATACCTTCTTGGATCTCGGGAATTATCTCAATTATATCGATAGGAACATCCAGGAGATAGAGAATCCTACGCTCAAGGCACAAGGTGAGGCATACTTCAGGTTTCTCCAGAATATAGATATGCAGCAAGGTTTGATCTACAATAAGGAGTTCTATATCATCGTGCCGTATTATGTCGGTGAACAGGATAAAACGCAGATTCAGAGATCACGACGGGGAAAACTGCTCGATGTGCTCAATGCCAAGGATACGGTAGAGAAGATCGTCGACAGGTACAGGACATTCATCAAAGGCAAGAATTCGTTGGATACGAGAGTCAATCTTATCGTAGACGGCCTCAATGGCATAGGCATCGTAGCAGAGAAGGTAACGACCTCCGATATCATATCGCTCCTTTTCCGTTACTACAATCCATTGCTTCACAGCACGCAATCAGTCGTATCATAAACTAACGACTTACCGTCAACAACTGACGATAAAAGATAAACAAAAAATAGCTCTGCATATGCTTGCTGAGCTATTTTATATTGTTTATTAGCTGTTATATCTTCATGTCCATATCATATTTCTTACGCTCACAGTAACCCTTTGCTTTCCCGTAGAGCTCATCGCATGTCGTCAATCGTTCTTCGTTTCCTTCACCTCTTTCGATCTGTTCTTTGTACCATTCTTTCCTCCTGAGGATTTCAGCAGATGCTGCAACGCAGCAAACTTCATCATTAGTGATAGACATACCGGCAGAGCTGATGCCCATATCGGTAGGGGATTGGTATTTGATCATATAGTTCTTGTGGGTAACGATCTTTTTCGCGATATTCATGACGATTTCGAATGCTTCGACATCCCTATTATAATTGACGGCGTCAACGCCATAGGCTTTCTTATGGTAGGTATCTATCATATTGTAATCGCCGATATCCACCGTAGCCGCTTCATAAGCTAGATTGATAGGATGCTCTAGTGGGATGTTCCGGATAGGGAATGTCTCATATTTCGCATATCATGATTTGATATCGATCTGATGGTCGTTGTAGATCTGCCCGAGGCATGTGGACATTTTCCCGCTGCTGGATGCTGCTCAGGTGACGAGGATGAGATTCTTGGTCAACGGGATATGATCATCATGACCGAAGCCGTCCTCGCTAAGGATGATATCGGTATTGTAGGGATAGCCGTTGATCTTGTATCTTTCCCGTACCCTGTATTGTTTCCTTTGGAATTCCTTTTCGAATTCCAGGATAACATCGAACATATTGCCAACGTCGATGTTGTTGATGACAATATGTGGCTTGATTCAGATGTTTTTCTCGATGATCCTGATCATCTGATAAACGTAGTCCTTGTAATCGATATTTTCGTTGCTCAGTTGCCTATTGGAGAGGATGTCATTGGCGTTGACGCAGAAGAGGATCTCAGCCTGGCTCTTCAAGGACGAGAAGATATTCTTCTTCGATTCCGGATCGAATCCTGGCAGGACTCTTGCGGCATGTGCATCATACATGAATTTCCCTCATATCTCGAGATATAATCTTCCACCAGAAAAATTGGCGATCCTATCGAGGATTCTCTCTTTCTGGATCCTGATGTATTTTTCACCATCGAACCCGTCTTTCTTGTAGTTGATGATATCGGTGGAATTGATGCCCGCCATGTAAAAGAGAGAGAATAAATCATTACTCAAGTATACAGGGCGCAAAGATCTTTTGCAAATAATAGAAAGAATGGTCATCACCTAAGGTATCAAAACATTTCAATAGAGGGAAAGAGTATTGACTTTTGATTCAGGGATAATGGTCTAATGGATATCATGAGAAGAAAAAGCGCTCCTCCACAGATGTGGCGAGCGCAGAGAGAGGATCGTAAGGGATACCTCTAGGGGATATTATTTCTCCAATAACTTCTTGTTTATGCCTTGGATGGCATTCATGACTTCGATAGGGATCATCCATACGGTAGTATTGGATTGATCAGAGCTTATGTCGTTGATGGACTGCAGCGTCCTCAGGTGCAGTGCTCAAGGAGTAGCAAGCATCTCAGCTGCTTTATGCAGATTGTTTGCGGATGCGAGCTCTCATTCGGAGGTGATGATTTTCGCTCTCTTTTCTCTTTCCGCTTCGGCTTGCTTCCCTATGGTCCTCTTGAGGTCATCAGGGATATTGATGTCCTTCAATTCTACGGACATCACCTCTATACCCCGCGCATCAGATTTCTCATCGACGATCTTCTTGATCTCCAAACTGGCTTCTTCCCTTTTTGCGAGCAACTCATCGAGCTCGAAATGTCCTACGATGTTCCTCATCGTGGTCTGGGCGAATTGCGTCATCGCATAATCGAGGTTCTTGACGTTGATGACGGATCTATCCACCTGATCTTCCTTTACTCTATAATAGATTACGGCATTGATGCCGCAGGAGATATTGTCCTTGGTCATAGCTTCCTGGCTTGGCACGTCGACTGCCTTCTCTCTGATGTCCACTGTAGTGGTGGTCTGGATGATCGGGATGATCAATCTCAATCATGGTCTCAGGATTCCGCTATACTTTCATAAGGTGAACAAGAGTTTTCTGTCATACTGTTTGACGACTCTTATTCATGTCAGCAAAAATAAGATGATAACGATCAATAGGATGATTCAACTATTGCTCATGGGTATGGGGTAAATGGATAAAAGATGATGAATGATGGGTAAGTGGTTGCTTTATGCAAAATATTATGCCTCCTCGCAATGAATGACATCCAGAAAAAAATCATTACTTCACCAGTTTCCCGTTATCCAATGTGATGACCTCATCAGCGAATTTCAGGATGTTCTTGTCATGTTCGATCATGAGGATGGTGTCTCCATTGTTAAGGAATTCCTTGATGACCTTGAGGAGCTTAACGATATCCTCGGAATGGAGTCCGACAGTCGGTTCATCGAGGAAGTACATGGTATGTCATTTGTATGATTTGAGGAGATGTTTCACGAGCTTCAGCCTCTGACTCTCTCATCCGGAAAGCATGTGGGCCGGCTGTCCCATCTTGATGTATCCGAGTCCGATATCTACCATGAGTTGAAGATCTTCGCGGACATGGTCGATCTCGGCGAAGAATTCCAAAGCATCGCTGATATACATGTTGAGCACTTCGGAGATAGTCTTTCCTCTCCGCTTGATACCGAGTATCTCAGGCTTGTATCTTTTGCCGTTGCAGAGTTCGCACGGGATGTAGGTGTCCGGCAGGAATTGCAATTCCACTTTCTTGTAGCCGTAGCCGTCACAGGCAGGGCATGATCACTTATTGGAGTTGAAGCTGAAATGGCTGGCATTGAATCAGAGATATTTGCTGTCGGTCGTTCCGGCATACAGCTGCCTGATATGGTCAAAGGTGCCTATGAAGGTCGCAGGGCAGGATCTCGGTGTTTTCCCGATGCTTGTCTGATCGACGTAGATGGTGTTCTTGATCTCTTCATGGCCCATGATAGTCTCTACGGAAAGATCCTTATGGAACGCTTGCAACGCAAGATTCTCATAATGCTCGTATTTCTCTTTGTTCATGACGGGAGCAGCGAGGATATCCTGTCGGTTCCATCACTGTTTCAAGAGTTCCAATCTAATGAAACTTTGGATGAATTTCTCCTTTTCGTTAAGGAACTTGAAAAGCGTGGTATACATGAGCGTCGTCTTTCCTGCTCCTGAAGGTCAGGTGATGATGGTGAAAGTTCAAAGCCTGATGTTTACATCGATATTCTGGAGATTATATTTAGACGCCTTCTTGATTTTGACGAATTTGTCAGTAGGTTTATGTTCGAACTCGATAGATACCTTCTTCTTGCCGAGGATATATTTGGCGGTCAGACTATCGGATTTCAGGAAGTCTTTATACGGTCCATTGAACATCAGATGTCCTCAGAAATCTCATGCACCAGGTCAGATCTCTACAACCCGATCGGATGCTTTGATGAATTCCTCGTTATGTTCGACGACGATGATAGTGTTCCCCATTTCCTTGAGTTTCTTGATGGCGGCGATCGCTCTTATGATTTCCCTATCATCGAGTCCGATCGTCGGTTCATCGAGGACATAGATGATGCCGGTCAGTTTGTTTCATAGCTGTTTGGCTAGCCTTAGTCTTTGGACCTCTCATCCGGAAAGCGTATCTATCCCTCTATTGAGGCTCAAATACCCAAGACCGAGCTCCTGGATCGTCTTTGCTCTATCATTGAGCGGATTGATGATTCTGTTGAGCAAGGCCTTGTCTTTCTTGGCGTGTTCATGATACATATCTATGAACGCTATCAGCTCATTGAGCGACATTTTCTGGAGCTCGGCTATATTAAACTTAGTTGATCAACTGCCGGATTGCTGAACTGTTCAGTTGCTTTTCTTCATTGAAGCGTTTCATCATTTCGGCATCTTAACCGTCAGGAATACATGTAAGCTTTCCTTCTTCAGTTTCGCTCCGTTGCATTCAGGACACGTCTTCATGTCCAGCATTGCCTGGAAATCGACCGTCAAGAGACCTTTTGCATACTGGTCTTTGATGATCTCTTCGATGCCTTTGTAATACATGCTCATATATTTCCCTCCATAATTGATTCTCAACAATTCCTCATCTCAGAAAAGTACGACATGCTGGAATCGCTCAGGAAGGTCTTTCCGGCGCTTGTCGGGATCAATGCTATATTTCTGCGCAAGCTTGAGCAATAAGGATTGTCCGAGGTTCGAATCCCTCCATGGGAGGATTGCTTTCATATATGGGCTTGTGGGATCGAGCATCTTATCGAAATCTATCTGGAGGATCTCTCCGATACCATGACAGGTCGAGCATGCTCATTCCTGCCTATTCGGCGAAAAGTGTTGCGTCGTGAATTCGGGATAAGTGATATTGCAGTCGGGACAATACATTTTATCGGTAAACCGACGGATTCATTCAGCATCCTTCAGTGACGATTTTCCCGTTATCAGTCACGAGTTGTTGTTCTTTTTGTTTTTACCCGTCACTAGTGACTTGTCACTCGTAATTCACGTGATATAGATTCAGAATTTTTTGAATTCATCAAGGATCTTGATGATATCCTCTTTCAATCTTGCGAGCTTCTGTTCCTCGACAGTGACGCGGTCGTAGATGCCATAGGTCGTGACGGGAAAGTATTCTGTAGGTACGTTCGGTGTCTCGAGATAGAAGTATTCGATAGGTTCCCGTGAGGAGTGACTGATTTCGGATGACGAGTTTTTTTTCTTGGTACTCGGCACGCGTCACTCGTTACTCGGCACTATCAAGTAGCGCGTAAATCCTTTGCCTTTCTCGACCTTGTTCCTGTTTTTCTTGACGAACTCCATGAGATCATCTTTCTTCGCGAAGCGTCATGATTCTTGGAGAAGATAGATCTTCTGCCCCATATACTCATGCTGGATCTCATGCATGATTTGCTCGATTGTCTGAGGTTTGATCTCTTTCCCGCAGTTATAGCAATAACTATCTCCGAGCTTTGCATAGAGCAATCTCAGATAATCGTCGATTTCGGTCAATGTTCATACCGAACTCCTAGAATTTCCTCCTTTCTTGTTCTGCTCGATCGCTATAGCAGGGGAGAGACCGCTGCAATGATCGATCTCTGGTCTTTCTCCGAGATTGAAAAATTGCCTCAGGTACGAACTGAGTGATTCTATATATCTGTATTGGCCTTCTTTGTAGATGGTATCGAACGCAAGGGACGACTTGCCGGAACCGGATACTCACGTGATAGTGATGAGCTTGTTTTTTGGCAGTTCTATGTCGATATCTTTCAGATTATGCGTTTTGATTCACTGGAACGTGATCTTGTTCTCGAAGTTTCCGAGGCTCTCGAGCATGATGTTCTCTGCAGATTTTTTCGGCATTCGCTATGACTAATAAATAAACAAATTTTCTGATGCTCAGTTTTCAATGTTCAATCCTTGGTCGTGAAGTTAATACGCATTTTTCAGCTCCCAATCCAAGACTTTCAGGAATTTTGGGATCAATCCGTACCTGATGGCTCAGCTATACTGCTGTCCATACCCATCATAGACGTAGTGAGGATTGAGTGGGAGAGCAACATATCAGCTGGAAGCATTACCGGTGATGGAGGCTCCGTTGTAGAGGGCCCCATGGTCGACGAGTCCGGTCATATCGAATCAGGTGTACGTGAGCGAGATTCAGAGCTTGGTCTTGTAGGAGATATACTTGTTCTTGGAAAAATCTATGAAATCCTGCATCGTCTGTAAAAATTTCGCTTCGGTGATCTGTCAGGTACCATAGTCCTTGCTGAGGATCTGGAATGGGCCGTCACCATTGCTGGGCAGATAATAGCCGCAATTCGTCTCCCTATATCGGGTCCCTATCATCAATGGCGTAGGGAAATTGTTGGCGAAGCTGATGGTGTCCATAGTATTGTATCGACCGGTACAGCTGTCCGGCGTTGTGATCTCCTTGCTGAATCATCCGCTATACGCATTCCGGAACGCTTGTTTAAAATCCTTATACAAAGTCTTGGTTTTCGCCTTTTCTCCATTGATCTGGAGGATGAGCTTATCGGCCAGGGTAGTGAGATAGTACGAGAGTTGGTCATATCAGGAAAATTGCTCTTGCAAAGTCTTGAGCTGAGCATAGAAGTCCCGTTTGTCCTTCATATTCCCTGAAGTGATGGTGTCGAGCTGCGTCTGTAAAAGCGTTATCTTCGCAGTATCGCCGGCAGAAGGGGTATAGGCGAAAACGGTCCCTAAAAGCAGTCCGCTTGAGATCAAGGAAAGAAAAAAATATTTCATATCATACACGAAAGGATAAATGCATCTTTCAATGTAGGATTATCTTATGCTGTTTCAAGGCGAAATAGTCAGGATGTTCGTTATTTCTCCTTCTTTTGTCGATAGACATTGTTCATGAGCGCATCGTAGCTGATGGCATTAGTCGGTCATAGCTTAGTCCCCTTGGGTCATTGTATACCATCATCTCATCACATCAGCAGATGGAGAGCTTTACGATTAAGCGCATTATTATTTCATTTATTGAATGTTGTCTCAAAATCTTTATCTCGTCATGCATTTGGATTTTTTACTATATCCCTGAGCGGCTGTCAATTGGTTTTTTGGAGCCAAGTTTCAAGCGAGCTCTTCCATTGGGAATTAAGGCTCAATCATGAAACATTCTTCTGTCATAGTGCTATCGATTGGGACATGAAATCAGTGCTTCCTTTTTCAGCCGCTTGATCTAGGGTATCATATTCCTCTTGTGTCCGATCGGAAGGTATATGCATCCGATCTGATACTTGTTTCTGGAATGCAGCTTCGGATTTGGTGAACTCTCATGATTTATTGACTCATAATTCTTTGAGTGTGTTGTCTCTGGTCTGTCTTGTGAAGGATTGGAGGCTGTTGATCGACGCAGTGCCTCATTTGAACGGCACGATAGGCAATGCCCTGCCCATTTCTTCGATCTGCTTGATGCGCGCTTCCATGAATGTTCCGAGAGTCCCTCATCAGATGGTCAAAGATAGCTTGATGAAGAATCGTATGAGATAGATGCATAAGAGATAGACGATCAGCATACTGAAGAAATTCATCGCCTTACCCTCGGCGTCTTTTCCGATAACATCCTTCCCGAGAATATCCTCTTGGCTGACCGAGATATCGGTGACACCAGGGACGCTAAGGACAGACGTAGTATCTCAGCTTTTGGAGAGAGAGATGCCATTGAGATTGTTTTCTCGAGATGCTCATGAGTTGAAGACACTTTGTTGCATACTGATGACGACTATGAGCATGAGCGATATGCCCATGACGAAAATAACCGGCTTGAAGACGATTGCCAGGAGATTGCTCAAGGAAAAAAGTTTGCCGAGTCATCAATCTCAGGCTTTCTTCTTGAAGACCTGGAAGAGGATCAAGAACGGCATCCCGACTACGAATATCCGGAGCAAACCGATCCTTATGATATTCGCTACCAAGAGCAGGAGCAATCAGATCGTGAAGAGCGAGAGAAAGAAAAACTGGAGCAAGAAGCCGAGGGTGATATCCGTGATAGGCGGCGTGGCTCATGGGGTGAGATATTTCGGAAAGCCGAAGATAGCCATCCCCATATAGATGAATGGTCCGCTTACGGAATCCTTGGTCGGCAGGATCTTCTCTCGGGAAATATCGCTGACTCCTGTTCATGGGATGATTGTTATCACATTGTTCCGTCACGTAGTATCGGGATCGATGACAATCCTATTGGAGACGAATCAACTCATGCCCGTGGCTATATTCTTCTGTAACGGGGTATCGTTCTTGAAGAACGTAATCGGGAAGGCGCTGATGCCGGCAGTGGCTACCGTTGAGATATCGATCAATGCTCAGGTCAGGAACCAGCTCGCCTGGATCAGGATACCCGCAACCAGCGTATTGGTGATGATTTTCTTGAGATTTAAGGCCTGTTTTCCCGTGATGCCCTGGATGATGGAGACGAGGACGAGTCATGCCAACGCGAAATTAGCGAAATTCTTCATGATATTCCGGATCTTCCGAAGGTAGACATCCATGTGGATGAATGCTCCATAGACGAAATCATTGGTCATGAGCTTGCCGGCTAGGACAGCAAGGATGATCCGTATCCGAGAGAAGAGCGAAAGCGCCTTCTGAAGTAAGTCCTTGATTTGTACAAGCGAAAATTGGTCTTGGGATGTGTTTGCTGCAGCGAAGGCAGGAAGGATGAAGAAAAATCAGATGATACAGGCAAAGCTGACGATCTTGATCGTCCTAGGGCGCATGAGTATCCTGATGATGTTCTTCAGTCGCATTGTCGTTTATTGAATAAATGATTATTTAGGTAGAGTCGTTCATACATATGTTTTAGCATCGGCTGCTTTGGATATTTTTAGTTTGGTTCAGTCTGAAGTGATAGTCTCGATATCTGTTGGCGTCGGTAGTACATTGTTGAAATAGGTATCCAAATCAGTCTTTGGAGTGCCATTATTTAATGTCTTTGCTATCTCTGGTTCTTTTGTGTCGGCTTTTATTGCTTTTATGATGCTGTTATTATCAATCAACGCTTTAGCTTGATTCTTATACCGATCTGTTCATAAGACCTTATTAGTGTTCTCCAGTAACGTCTTTTTGTCAGATGTTGATAGTGGGGTGGCTGTGCTATTTAAAGTGTTATTGAGTACATTGAAAAACTTAGTATTCTCGGTTGCTCAAAAAGTTGTCGGTGTTATCTTCTGTTCGTTTAAGTAATTCTTAGCTGTTTCTGGAGAGGTTTTAAGCGCATTGATGGTCGTATCAATTTGTTCTCAGGTTATTGTTGCTGCGCTGCTTGATTTTCCCCCTTTATTTTCGCCTGCCTCATTCATACCTAGCCACTCAGATACTTTACCTTCCTGTTCCCTATTGAGATATTGAGTAAAGGTCGTAGGTGCGTTGGAGAGGACTCTGCCCATGCTGCCGATGCCGACACCTTTACCTTCGGGACCGATAGGGATGATAGGGAGCGTCTTGAAGATGTTGCCGCCTATCTTTTCGACTTGACCTCACACTTTCTTACCGAGTTCATTAGATTTGATGGCAGCGAAGAAGATCATTCGCATAAGTCCGATACCGAAACAATTGATCATCAGCCGAGAAAATCGGTCCATGCCTTTGCCTCGAGGAAGTTTTGTGAATTCCAGGGAAGTCAATCATCCGACACTTACGGCGTCATTGCCGGTATTTATAGGCGTTATCGTCTGGATATTGAGTGTGTCATTGACGGCTTCTTTGGTTGCAGACGAGGAGAAACCATTGGTGAGCGCGGTCATGAAAATCAGCGAGAGGCTGAGTGCCGCTACCGTGATCACCGGAGCGAAAACGATGCCGAGGACGTTACTGAAGCTGAGATAGGTATCCAGTTTGCCCATCTTGAGCTTGAAGCTCTCCTTGAGTACGATGAATGGCGATCCGACGATATAGAGCCGTAGTACGCCTATCCTAGCGATGAGCACGAGGGCCAACGCAATCAGCGGGAAGAAGAGCGCTATCGCGACCAATGCTTTGATGATGAATATGCCGGAAGTCCCGGAGACGGAAGTTACGGAAGAGCTCGTGAGCTCTGTGAAATTGAGTAACGAGGCATACATCGTCACCAATGGTCAGACGAACCCTTTGGATTTCTGTATGATGGTGGACAAGGAAAGCGTGTTGCTTCATGAGAAGAAGGCATCTCACGTGGCCAATGCCGCATCTCAGAGATTGAGATCGACCAGCTTGCCCGTGTAAGCCGGGTTAAGGAACCGTCATGTGGTATTCTCAAGGAATACTTGCATGGCGTTTTTGTATCCTGCGGAGGTCGTTCTGTCGCAAGGATTCTTTCATCATGTAATTTGGCATCACGAAAGAGTAGAGATGACACCACTAAAGAATTCACCTTCGTTTCGCATGACTAGCTTATCGCCATAGAGTGCACAGACTTGCATACCCATGAATTTTGGATCATTCATGGACTTCAATTTCTCAATGTTATCGAACATCGGATCGCCGAATTCCCTTCAGACGACATAATTGTGTGCAATTCTGCATGGAGAGATATTTACGGTCTTGTCATTGCCTGGATAGGTGATTTTGTCATTGGTCACGGAATACCGTACTTTGAATTCCTCTCCTCCAGCGAAGGTGAGATTGAATTTGTTGAGATCTATCGAACTATTGATAGGAAGGATCCTATTCTTATCCAGATCGGTATTTTTGATCACATTGAGCGGCAATCCGCCGATGGCATATGTCGCTATCGTGGAGATATCCACAAGCGCCGCTAGCAGGAATCGGCTAGCTTGGACTAAGATGCCGGCGATCAAGGTCACTTTGATGATGCCGAGCGGCGATTTCTCGTCCTTGAACGATCATTGTCAGGTATTGGAGAAAATGCTTTTGATGATGGCATAGAGCACCATGAATCCCAGCGTGAAGTTAGCGAAGTTCTTCATCATATTCCAGAATTGCCGAAGCGGAGCGTCGAGCTTGAAGACCGACGCATAGACCAGAGTATTGTCCAATGCTAACCCAGCAAGCACCAAGAGCGGCCAGAGAAGCAGATACAGGACCTTGAGGAGGATATTGAGCACCTGCCGCATGCCCATCTCATCCGGTTTCGAGGTTTGGGTGGTTGAAGAGTTTGTATCGGATCATTGGGCTTGCGCATAGGCATGATCACCAATCCCGACATAGCCGTTCAGGAAAATGCCTGAGCATCACAGGATCAGGAATGCTCAGAGGACTCTTTTGACTATCTTTGTGCCCAATCATTTCATAGAGAGCATACATTAGCTTGCTAAAACGTCCGTTGGATGTGGGGTATGGATATCGGCATCCGTAGTATGGTCGTTATACGTAAGTATATCCTCCGAAGCGCCAAAAACCAAATAAATCCGTACTTTCTCAGCGAGTTACCTTGCAAATTCCACAAAATTATATATACAATGTGACCAAACAAACCAAAAAAACATTTATTTTTCACTATGTCGTATGCTTTTCGTGAATATCTCAAGCGATCATACCCATCTTCTCGATGACCAGAGCGAACAGTTCCTAGAGCGCAATGGGGTAGAGAATACCTTGGGTCCGACGCTTCTGGAGTATACCAAGAGCCATCCGGTGGAAATGCTGGTGCTGCTCAACGGACCCGGCGGATTCACCAACCTGAGAGTCGGGACCTTGGTCATCAACGCACTGAATGATCTCTTGACCCACGATACCGGGACCTTCATCCCTATTGCCTCCATCACCAAGATCGATCTCTATAGCTATGCACATCATCAAGGACGGCTGCCGAGATACGGGGCGATCTATATCGGCCAGAAGCACAATATCCGACTCTATGATTTCAAAGAGCATTCCCATAAGCAGATCACGTTGGAAGAGATACCGCATACAGATGATCTGTTCTTGGATTTTGTCCACGATACCTATCGGTCTTCCACTGAGGCCATGATCACCTTTTCTATGTCCAACAATACCCTTGTCCTTCACTTCAAAGGGGAGGAATATCCCATAGATATGATGCATCTGCGCCTCCCATTGACGATGTCAGTAGCACCGGAATATATGATCCAACCGACCATGAATTACTAAAAGACCAAAACGAAGAAAAATCATTTCAACGCTTCAACATTTAATCATTTATTCATAGAGTCATGCAGACCAACTATCGCAAGCAGAAAAATATCCTTGGTATCGATCGGGGAACGAAATATATCGGACTCGCCTACGCCTTACCTGGCAACGATGTGATTTTCCCTATCGGCTACATCCTCAATGACAAAATGATGTATTTCAATGTCGCAGGTATCATAGAAAAGCATAACATCGGCAGGATCATGCTTTGACGGCCGAGCAAACAGAAAGACATCCAGGAGAAGATCCAAAAATTCATGAAGAGCCTCAATTATATCATCGAGAATAGGGAGATCGAGATCCAACTCGTGGAGGAGGATTATACGTCCGTCCAATCTGGCGAGATTACTTCCAATTTCAAAAAGAACGCAGCTGAAGATACGGTCAGTGCGATGCTTATTTTGGAGAGGGGACTCAAAAATAATGAAAAATGAACGATGAAAAATGAATAATGTCGGGATTCCTTTGATTCAATCATTGCGAGCGTAGCGAAGCAATTCAATCCAGCACGTCTTCTAGATTGCTTCGTCGTTTCATTTCACCGTCTACGGTCAGGTGGGATGTGATGAACTTAATCTATCTGTAGTAGCTCTATTTCGCCACTCCGCTGTGTCCTCGGAGCGGTTTTTTGTAAGAAGGATTTCTCATAGTTTTGCCCCTGGTCGGGATCGATCGGCAATTGGAAGAGGAAGAGGATATGCTGTCTCTTGAGGTAGTGGAGTAATTTTTTGGTTTCCGTATCCATAGCGAGAAAATCGGAGAAGATCACTATCGCCCTTCTTCATTGTTCTTTGGCAGCGCGTTGCAGGAATGCATTCAATAGGCTCTGATATATCTTCTTCGTCTTCTTCACTCAGGCCATGATATCGTGCAGGGCGGCCGTCACTTCATCAGTAGGTTTTTTCATTGATGCATCTTGGAGCTTCGTCATTCACCGGAAATTCGTGGTCGGCCGAAAGAATCTCATGCCGATCTGCTGATGCTGACAATACGAGACGACATCTTCGGCATACGCAAGCACTTGATCCTCATTCGGGATTTTGCCTCATCTTCGATTGTAGTTGATGTCGAAGAATATATCCAAGATGAGCGATCTTTCCTGTTGGAAGATGTTGGTATAGAGTTCCTGATATTTTGCTGAAAGTTTCCGATTGATTTGAGATGCGCTATCTCACGCAGAATACTTTCTCATATCGACCTTTTCGCTTCCCGCTCATTTCATGATATGCTGAAATACCCCATATCGCTTGCCTGATATCGGTTTGGTGGATTTTATCTTGAATTGCTTTTTCATGGATCGTAACTAAACGATGAAATGGGATGCCAATTTCCAGGTTCCAGATCCCAGATTCCAGGTTCCAGATCCCAGATTCCAGGTTCCAGATCCCAGATTTCTAAATTCTGACTTCTAAATTCTAAATTCTAAATTTTAAATTTTAAATTCTAAATTTTAAATTAGTTATTCAAGTTCTTCAGTATCTCTCATTTGTCGCTCCGTTTCCTCTTGCCGAAATTAGTGTATTGGACGGACTCATGACCCTTGCCAGCGAACATGACCATATCTCCTGGTCTAGCGATCTCGCATGCGAACTTGATAGCCAATGTCCTTTCCGGAATGATGAAGAATTCTTTGCCGAGCTGTTTGCCCGTGATAGAGGAAGTGAGTTGTTGAAGAATCGAGAGTCTATTTTCGGTGTCCGGATCATCATCGGTAGCGATCAGGATATCACTGTATTTGTTAGCGATCTCTCCCATGATCGGTCTCTTGGAAGTATCCCTATTGCCAGTTGCTCAGAAAAGGGTGATCAATCTGCCCGTTCATTTGACGGTCTTGAGATAGTCGAGCGTTTTTTCCAGTGCATCAGGGGTATGGGCGAAATCCACGAAATAATGGGTATTGTTTTTTTCTATATGATCCATGCGTCAGACCACAGTCTCGAAGGATGCTATAGTGGCTATCGCGTCTTCGATCCTTACGCCGATCTGGACTACGACGCTCAATGCGGCGAGGATGTTATAGATATTGAATCCGCCGACAAGTTTGGTCTTCACCTCGTAGGATTGGCCGAGATAGGTGAAAGAGAAGGACGTTCATGTGGATCAAATATTGATGTCCTCTGCCTTGAGTCCTGAGGATGCGGTTATGCTGTAGCTGAGTTTCTTATCAAATGGCATATCCTCGAATCGCTGTCTTCCTACTTTGTCATCAGCAGGGAAAGAAGCGTATTTATTCTGCTTCTTGTTGTTCAGGACGTATCTGAAGAGTTTCTCTTTGGCCTTGATGTAGCGTTCCATGGTACCATGGAAATCCAGATGGTCATGGGTGATATTGGTCAGGACGGCGAAATCGAAATCAACGCCCTCGAATCTGTACTGTTCCAATCCATGTGAAGAGGCTTCAAGCACAGCGATCTTGCATCAGGAATCCTTGGCGGTAGCGAGGACGGATTGGAGGTCGAATACATCGAGCGAGGTCATCTTTTTGGTATTGGGCATCTCTTGGTTTCCTATCTTGATATTGGCGGTGCTGACCATGACCGTTTTGGCAACATGTTCGTTCAGTATCTTATGGATAAGATTTGCTGTCGTCGTCTTGCCGTTGGTTCCCGTGATGCCGATGACGAAGAAATTCTTCGAAGGATGACCGTACATAGCGTCTGCCAGTTGCCCCATGAATTTTTTCCGTAATTCATAGATGAAGCTCTCTTTGATCAGGAAGTAGAGCTTGTCGTAGAAGGTTATTTTTTTGATGAGTGATTTGAGCATAACTAATACGCAGACAATAAATGAAAGATGGGGAATATCTTATTATGGACTCTTGGAGATTACGATAGTAATAAGATAGTAATCATTCATTATGTATTATCAATTGTGTTTCAAGAGCCATCATCATATGATAGCAGCAGTCTCCGTCCTCAATATAGTCGATCATAGGCTTATCGCTTTGGGAGCATAGCTTTCCAGAAGGTCATAATCCTTCGGTGAAAGTCATCATTCGGGACCGACTATTCATACCTTAGCACGTAGGCCTTTGACCTTAAATGATCCTTGTTTTTCGCTCTTTCACGATTTTTCATGAGTTTCCTCGTCTGTGATGATGTCGAAGATGACGACCTCAGCATCTTTTAGGATATCACGGATATCCGGAGCGAAACGGAGACGGGGGATTTGCCGTCATTTGGATTGTTCCACGGCTTCCCTGATGATCTTATGCAACCTTTCCTCCTTGTTGGGATTCCATGTCTTAATGACCGATCTTTCCGATGGCCGGAAGATGATCTCATCAAGTCCGCACTCGGTGAGCTTCTGGACAATGATCTCTATCTTATCCCGTTTATTGGGCATAGCGATGATCATGGATTCAGTAGGGGAAGATGATGCATGCGTTGTTTCGGAAACAATGGTTCATTCCAATACTGACTTCTCCCGTGTATCTATACGGATCTCGTATCTCATCTTTTCCTCTTCGTGGGCGGGAGACTGGATCTCGATATGATCTCACAGACGTACTCTCAGGACATTCCTTAGTTGGGAGAGTATATCAGCATTTTCGATATGTATGGTGGTTCATGATCTTTGAAAGTCGGTAACAAACAGCTGCATATACATGACGGATAAACGGATAAACGGTCAGACGATATTTTTCTACTATTCTAGATAAATAATACAAGCCATTCCTTATTCCATCTTTTACCGTCTTTCATTTCCCCTTCTTTGTTTTTATAATTGAAATTCGCCTAGTTTTCTTTACATAAGGTATGATTTATCCTCTAGTGATATGTTATGGTCCAATACGCTATCGATGCCATCAGGATCTTCTTCGTGCAAGGGTTCCATATGTACCCGATTTTTATCGTGGTCATCGTTGGATGCATCATCCAATGAACGAAGGTCATCATCGATATCATAAGGTACAAACGTATCTATACCGGACATATTTTCGCATCCTGAGGATTCCCTTCGTTCCATAGCGGTCTCGCAAGTAGTGTTACGATGCTTGTACGATTAGAATACGGCTTCGGAAGCATACTTTTTGCGGTAGCATTCGCCTTCAGCGTGCTTTTCGCTTACGATGCGATGAATCTGAGGTATGAGACCGGTCAACATGCATCGTATATCAATGATATGAGATTGGAGCTGGAAGCTATTCTCCAGAAGAAGCAGAGATCGCCGCTCAAGGAAAGGATAGGGCATACGCCGATAGAGGTAGCAGGCGGAATACTTTTTGGAACGATATTGACCTATATCTTCTATTATGTCTATTATATCTGATAGAGGAGAGAAGATAGGTGATCGCTCAAAGGCACAGTTTATCGTTACCTAGCCAGTATGAAAAAATTCGTGGTTCCCAGACCGGTGAAAAAAATACATAGGAAATACGTCCCCATAGATTCAGAGAAGAGGAAGATAAGGGCCTGATCTCATTTTTTTTCTATAAGGATACTCTGGATCATATTCCTGCTCTTCGCATTGATCTACGGAGGATATTATGCGCTTAGCTCAACCATATTTGCACACCAGTATGTCATCAAGAGGGTCTTATATGATTCGTGAGATGTGGCATGGTACGATGATCCCTATCTCTATAAACTCATCAATATGCGGATAAAGGGAGAGAATTACTATGTCGCAAGGTTCTTCAGGTCAAGGATCATGGATGATATAAACGTGCAATATCCTATGGTGGATACCTTGGATATCACCTATACCTCATCGAACACGGTTTCAGTGAAATTAACATTCCTCCCCATCGATCTGGTGATCAGGAATCAGGAGGACCAATATGCGCTCATCGCCAGCAAAACATTCCCTATCACCTCTTGAAACAAGATAGCTAACGGAATAAAGATCTTGGACATGCCTTCCTATCTCAGCGGTGTCCATACGCTCTCTGGATTGTTCTTCAGACAGCCAGCATCAGGATTGGTGCAACAAGTGGAACTTCTGTATCAATGATTCCCATGACTCCATCATATCGAATATCTGCCAGGAGGAGAGAGATCGATCGTCTATCTCGACGGCAAAAAATTCTATATCAATAATGGAGGAGATATCGCTAATCAGATCAGGAATTATCAGTTGCTCAAGAAATATTACAAAGACTACAATCAGCTCGAGGATATCGATCTAGGAAGCTTGGAAAATGACAAGGTGATTGTGCGTAAATTCTAACGTTCAAAAGTTGCACAGAGAACGTAGAAAAGATGGATCTGGAACCAGGGACCTTTCCCCTGGGACCTGGGACCTGGAATATGGAAATTAGGATACCGTTTTATCGTTTAGTCATTGAGCATGAAAGAGGAATATATGAGAGAGGCGATCCAATTATCGCTCGATAATATGCAAAAAAACGCCGGATGACCGTTCGGCGCCGTCATCGTCAAGGACGGGAAGATTATAGGCAAGTGATGGAATCAAGTGACTTCTGCCAATGATCCGACTGCACATGGCGAAATAGTGGCTATCCGTGATGCCTGTAGAAAACTAGGGACATTCGATCTGCATGGCTGCGAGATCTATACCTCATGCGAACCCTGCCCGATGTGTTATGGAGCGATCTCGCGAGCGAGGATAGGGAAGATTTATTATGGGAATACGGAACATGATGCAGCTGCCATAGGATTCGACGATAGCACATTCCATGATGACATCAAAAAGCCGTTCGATCAGAGGGATATCCCCGTAGAGCAGCTGTTGCATGAGGAAGCGCTCGAAGTCTTCAAAGCGCGGACCGAAAAAAGCGATAAGACCTTATATTAAGATTGAAAG
>CAYSER010000001.1:83510-84843 GCA_964430205.1 uncultured Candidatus Peribacteria bacterium
TTTTCAATTCTCAATTCTCAATTCTCCACCTTGCCATACAAAATGACTTTTTAGTCATCTAATGTACTACCATGTTAAAAAAAGATTTCCCTATCTTCAAGAACAATCCCTGACTGATATTCTTGGACAATGCTGCTTCGACGCAGAAACCGCAACAGGTCATCGATGGCGTCTCCGAATTCGTGGCCCATGATTATGCCAATATTCATAGATGATTATATCCGCTTTCAGAGAGATCAGAAGAGATGTATCATCGTTCCAAGGAGCTTGTAGGAGAACTGATCAACTGCAAACCGAGCGAGATCATCTATAGCTACAACTCCACCTATGGCATCAATCTGATAGCGCAATCCTTGGTGGTGAGCGATATCTTGCAGAAGTGAGATACGGTGCTTCTCGGCATCCGAGAACATCACGCGAACATCCTACCTTGGCAGATATTAGCAGAGAGAAAATGATGTAAGATAGAATTTTTTGATATCGACGAAGACTACGAGATCAATCGGGATGATTTCGATAAGAAATATACGGAGGAGGTCAAAGTCGTCTCTGTAGCACAGGTCTCCAATGTTACCGGAAAGATCTACGATGTGAAGAAGATAAAATCAAGGTTACGTGATGATACATTCTTTCTCGTCGATGGGTCGCAATCGGTACCGAATTTTCCAGTAGATGTGCAGGATATCGGATGCGATTGCTTAGTCTTTACTGGTCATAAGATGATGGCATATACGGGGATCGGCGTCATCTATCTCAAGAAGGAGCGGATCAAGATGTTAGTACCTATCATTCGCTGAGGATGAACGATCGAAGATGTGAGTACTGAGTGACATACTTTAGTGGGTAATTCCGACAAATTCGAAGCGGGGACGCCGAATATCATCTGAGCCGTTTCACTCTTGAAAGCATTGGAATACATCAAATCGATCGGCGGTATGCAGAAAGTGCGGGAGCACGAACAACAGCTCGTGAAAATGTGTTTAGAGGGATACTCAAAACTCAAGGACAAAGTAGAGGTCATATGACCCATGACCACAGATAGGGTAGCAGTCTTTTCATTCGTGCTTGCCAACAATTCCAATTTCAACAACGTGTGAGAAGCATTCGCACAGCATAATATCGCTATCCGTTGCGGTGGTCATTGCGCATATCCGTTGCACAAGAGATTCCATAGACCAGGGACTTGCAGGATGAGTGCATATCTCTACACCGACGAAGATGATATCAAGGCATTTTTCGATGTATTATCTCAGATAGTATAAGGAAATGTATTATAGTATATATGTCAAGCTCTCCTGAAGGGATAGGGGAGCTTTTTTTGTAAAAGAAAGAG
>CAYSER010000002.1:0-3248 GCA_964430205.1 uncultured Candidatus Peribacteria bacterium
CCTTTCTTTCCGCTCATCCCTATGGAGCATTTCGTCCGATCTATATCTAGGGTAAGCTTAGGCTCTGGATCCAAGGATAGTCTCTTTAGGACGTCGATGAATCCTTCGGCAACTCTTGCACCGATGAGATAGTAGTTACCTTCTTGTGTCTTGTCTGCATTGATCTTCTTTTCGAGCTCATATGCGTTCATGGATTTTTCATCCGCTATATTCTCTCCATAGAGTTCGAAGAAGATGTCGTTGATCTGTTTCTTGTTGTCTCCGGTGAAATTCTCCGTTATGCTCTTGAGTTCGTCTTTTTTGGCGGTGTAGATCTCCTTCCCTTTCTCGATATTCATCAGTCTCGTGTCAGCCCCAGCGGAAACGGTCACTTTGGCTTCGGTGATTTTCTGCTGGTCACTGATTTCCGTGATCTTCTCTACGCTTACGGTCTTGTTGTTGAGGATATCTTTTGCGTTCGTCTCCGCTTTCGCGGTTTCATATTTGGTTCCGAAATCATTCTCTGTCAGTACTTCCACTTTTTTTTCTGTCGGCTGCAGCGTTTCTACGTATGCTTTCGCCAATGCCTTGTAATCAGGGTTATCGATTTTCTTTTCCTGGCTGAGGATCGCTCAGAGCACTGCCACTTCATAGAGATCCGCATCTTTCGCAAGTGCGTCATAATCTTTCGTTAGGATATCGTTTAAACCGGTCTTGGTCTTGAGGTAGGTGTCTATGGTCTCCTTGAGCCCTTTGATCTTCTTGATCTCCATAATCGTCTTTTCGTCTTCGAACCCTTTGATCATTTCGTCAAAATCCTCTTTGGTCGCAATGAGCTTATTGAATTCCTGAAGGTCCTGTTCCTTGAACAACTCTTTGGATTGGTCCACTTCATGAGCTTTCTCTAGGTCCTGTGAGAGCGTATTCGGCATGGGTAGCGGTTATAAACGGTAAAACAAATGATTATTCCTTGATGTTTCTTCTGAGCGTAGAAAGATCGCTTTTTGCGTGCGTTTCGTAAATTACGTCCAAGAAAGTATGTAAGAGCTGCATGATCTGATCGTCATTGACGAGATCTTTCTCTACGAGCGTTTTGAGCCCTTTAGCCGCTGCTCGTTTGCCTTCCAATGCGGAGAGCATGGTGAGCAGATAGTCTTTATTCGTCTTTTTGGCTGCCATGAGTCGATATCAAAAAAAATCTAAATGATGATATGCTTACTTATTATATCCCCCATACGTAAAAAAGCCAAAAAACTTTGGCTTTCTTCGTATTTTTGCTTCTCATTTTTTGTATACTATATATAGTATATGTTGAAACGTTGAAATGTTGAAGCGATATTCATTCGTTTTATCTGTTGATTTCTATGGTCATCCTGATTCCTCTTACGCTATTGTTCTCGATACTGCCCATCTGGTAGAAGAGCCCGTTGGCAAACGGCGGCGTGAATGGTGCTTGGTAATAAATATCGCCTGTTGCGTCGGTCACGCTGACATATTTCGGGAAATAGACGGTCGCCTTGGTCTCCCATCGCTTCCTTACCTTGCCTTGTCCCTGTTCTTCATAGACGCCTGATTTTAATCCGAGGATAGCCTGTTCCCTATCCGTGATATTGATCTCGTATTTCTTCTCTAGATCTTGGATGAAGGTCTGATAGTATTCAGGTACGCTGAATTTGTAATAGATATTCACCGTATATCTGCCGTTCTTGAGATCGCTGATATCGACGACATCATTTTTGCTATCCTTGACCGTCATGCCTTGTTCATCTTCGATGAGGATATGCTTGGTGATGAATCCGTCGATTTTGTTGTAGCTGGTGTTGGTATCCCGGAAGTAGATATGGTCCTGATCGAAGGTGTTGGTAAGATTGTGTTTTGTCAGTACCGCATTCAGGCCTGTCGATACGTTCGAGAGGTAGATGGTGACATATTGCTTATTCGCTATTTCATCGAATCTATTGATCACATTCTTGATGATGTTCCCTTTCTGTGCGTCGAAATATTTTTTGATTTCTTTGATGTACAACTCTTTCTTGTTCCCACGGATCTCTTTTCTGATGAGGTCGACGGATGCGTTGAGGAATTGCCGTTCCTGCACTTTGCTCTTGAAATTGGTGAAAAAGTGTTCGAGAAGATCCGACCTGATAAAAATCACTCCTTTGATATCCTTGTAGAGCAATTTATTGTAGAGATCCGGCTGCATGGTCTGTTTCACTTTCCACATCTCGAATGTCTTATTGAACATCAGCTCATAGAGATCCTTCAGGTTCTTACCATCGATATCGCTAAATCCGAACTTATTGCCGGCGATGAATCCGATCTTGCGATCCGGCAGGAATGGCGCAGTCCGTTCTGGGGCTATGATACGTGTCCTGTACGCTATGAAATCCGGATAATACGAATCTACGATTTCCAATGTTTTGATGTGTCATTCCTTCATATTGATGAACGCAAACGATCAGAAGAATCATCCATTAGGCCTTTTCTCGTTGGTGTTTTGCAGGATGACGAGATAATTGAAGGATGTATCCTTTCCCAGGAGGTCAAAAAACTCTTTCTCGTAGACCTTGAGGTCGGCCAAAAAATTGATCAAGCTTTCATAATTCGAGAATCAGACTTTCTTGAGGTATTCCTTGTTTTTTTCAATATAGTCCCAGCAGCTATCAATCTCCTTGGCCTTAGTGATGAAAATGTTCTCGCCTTTGCCGTACGCTTGGATGATGTCATCGAGCGTAATGAGGAAACGGGAGAGTTCCTTATTGAATGTCCGGGTATAGAATGCTATCTTGCCAAGATCTTCCTTGAAGACATCGATCTTGTTCTTGAAGAGCATATCGGTGAGATTGGCGAATAACGTAAAAAATATGAAACTGAATACTATCAGGATCACAAATGCCCGGTTGACATATCTTATCTTGCTTTTTCGGGTCTTCTTTTGGTTCTGTGTTATGCCAAAATCCTTCATGGTTCTTGCCGAAATAATGCGTTATGAGGCATTATTACCTATTTCTATTTTTTTAACAAGCGCATTTTTCTGATTTTCTGCTTGAAATTTCATGAGATATTGCTATATAGTCCACCAGCGTGATTTTTTTGTATTCTTCGAAACCATATACGCTAGCTCTGCTAAAGCCGAGTTTCAGTCCGCTCAGTGGTCTCCCGCAGTAAGTTGCGGGACTCGACATTCTCGGAGCAGCCCGCAGTACTGCGGGGTGTGTCGGCAGTGAACACTATGCTAAAGAAGATTATCATGCCAGGGTAGCTCAGTG
>CAYSER010000002.1:3258-17015 GCA_964430205.1 uncultured Candidatus Peribacteria bacterium
GCCTTGTGTCGGCAGTTCAATTCTGCCTCCTGGCACCACTCATTATTCGTATATCTCTGCTATGTATTACGTCTATATTCTCTTGAGAAAAGATGGAAAGTATTATTGCTGAAGCACTGAGAATGTAGAGAAGAAACTATTCTGGCATAACGCTTGATCAGTCCAATCAACAAGACATTATAGACCATTGGAATTGCTGTATTGGAGATCGTATGCTACAAAACAAGATGCTATGAGTGTTGAAAGGAAGCTGAAAAAATCCAAAAAAAGGAAATGTATTGAAGACTTTATGTCAGGCTGTTGGTAGAGCAGCCCCGCAGTACTGCGGGGTGTGTCGGCAGTTCAATTCTGCCTCCTGGCACCACTAATCCACTTCGTGAAAATTCCAATTACCCATTTCTAATTTCTAAATAGGTACCATTGTCTTACGATTGAAAATTAGAAATTAAAAATTATGCTATGGGCATATAGCTCAGTTGGTTAGAGCGCGTCTCTGATAAGGACGAGGTCGGTGGTTCGAGTCCACCTATGCCCACCATCAATAACGAAACAACAATTGGTCGTTGTCAACTCAAGTCTAGCCGGGGATTAGCTCAGATGGCTAGAGCGCTTGGTTTGGGACCAAGAGGCCGCGAGTTCGAGTCCCGCATCCCCGAGATGTAAAAAATCTCAAAAATCGTTTTCAGTTTGGTGAATGACTGGATACGATAGACCGCTGTCAACGCATTGGCGATCATCCCCTGAGGGCCATCATGGCCTTAGTCTATGCTGTAGATACAATGATCCCATCTGAGGATTTATTATGTACAGCTCTATGGTTTCCACCAACACGATAGCACATCCTCAAAAATGTCGACTACCGTGTCTACTGAAACCAATATTTTGTTTACATTGTGCAAAAATCGCTTGCAATTCGTGTCGATATTTGTATGGTAACAGTCCAATACGTTTTTTGTATTTCTATTTTAACTTTTAAAATATTTATCTAATGGCTAACAAGATTCACGTCAATGTAGGTACCATCGGTCACGTCGATCATGGAAAGACAACATTGACATCAGCGATCACCAAGGTTGCTGCAACCAAAGGATTTGCTAAGACTCTGGATTATGCGCAGATCGATAATGCACCAGAAGAGAAAGCAAGAGGTATTACCATCAATACCAGACATGTAGAGTACGAAACTGAAACCAGACACTACGCTCATATCGATTGTCCAGGACATGCCGATTACGTCAAGAACATGATCGTAGGCGCTGCTCAGATGGATGGAGCTATCCTCGTGGTAGCTGCTACCGATGGACCAATGCCTCAGACAAGAGAACACGTCCTTCTCGCTCACCAGGTTAATGTTCCAAGAATCATCGTATTCTTGAATAAATGTGATATGGTCTCTGATCCAGATGAATTGGATCTCGTAGAAGAGGAAATTAGAGATGTTTTGAAAAAGAATCATTATGATGGAGATGCTCCTATCATCAGAGGATCAGCTCTCAAGGCTATGGAAAACTCTAATGATGCTGAAGGCGATGCAAAATGCATTCGGGATCTTCTCAAAGCATTGGATGAATATATCCCAGTCCCAGAAAGGGACACTGATAAGCCTTTCCTTATGCCAGTAGAAGATGTCTTCTCTATCAAAGGTAGAGGAACTGTAGCGACTGGAAGGATCGAAAGGGGTATCGTTAAGATGAATGATGAGGTCGAGATCCTCGGTCTCGGTGCTGAACCAAAGAAGACTGTTATTACTGGCGTAGAAATGTTTCACAAGCAATTCGATCAAGCTGAAGCCGGTATGAATGTATGACTGCTCTTGAGAGGTATCGAAAAGGATCAGATTGAAAGAGGACAAGTTCTTTGTAAACCAGGAACCGTTAAAGCTCACAATAAATTTGAAGCTGAAGTATATGTATTGAAGAAGGAAGAGGGAGGAAGACACACTCCTTTCATGACTGGATATAGACCACAATTCTTCTTGAGAACTACAGATGTTACAGGAACTGTTACGCTCAAGTCAGGTGTTGAGATGATCATGCCTGGAGACAATGCAAAGATCGATGTCGAGTTGATCTACCCAGTAGCTATGGAAGAAGGGTTGAGATTCGCTATCAGGGAAGGCGGAAGGACAGTATGAGCAGGTGTCGTAACTAAGATCTTATAATAGTATCTTATGATTCATTGCTCCACACCGTAAATCCTACGGTGTGGAGAGTTAAATTGTAAGAAAAAATGTTTTACTATATACCCTATTAGTATGGCTGAAAAAAACGCTCAAAAGACAAAATTGAGGATCAAATTGAAGAGCTATGATATAAAGATGCTGGAGTCTTCAGTAGGAAAAGTCGTCGGACTTCTCGTCAAATCAGGCGCCACCATCAAGTGACCTATCCCATTGCCTAAGCAAAGGAAGGTCTATACTGTCCTGAAATCCAACTTCAAATTCAAGAACGCTAGAGAGCAATACGAGAGAATTACGTATTCCAGGATGATCGACGTCGTAGAGACAGGGTCAAAGACTATGGAATATCTTCAGAATCTCGCAATTCCTGTCGGCGTGCTCGTCGATGTGAAAGTGTTCTAAATGTCGAAATGTGAAAATATTTAAATGACTAAGCGATATCATTTAGTTTATTAGTATACATATATCATGAATAAAGGTTGACTTATCGTAACCAAGCAAGAGATGACCAAGATGCGGATCGAAGATGCATTCGTACCCGTGACTTTGGTGAAGTTGGTTCCGCAGGAAATCGTCAGATACAAGACCAAGGAGAAAGATTGATATCTCTCAGCGGTTGTTGGCGTAGAGAAGAAGGAACTCAAGAAAGATAAGGGTCAGAAGATTGTATACAAGAAAATGCAGGAATATAAGGTCGATGATGCGTTCGTTACCGCTCATGAGGCAGGTTCATTGCTCGATTTAGGATTGCTTGAAGGTATCGCCGATGTAGATGTTACTGCGGTCACCAAGGGAAAATGATTCCAGGGTATGGTGAAGAGGTGCGGCATCAAAGGATGAGGAGCAACCCACGGTCACAAGTTCACGAGGACTGGTTGATCAAAAGGTAATAGGAAGCCGAGAAGAACGCTCAAAGGACATCCTCATGCAGGTCATATGTGATCTCAGCGTATCACTATCAAACATGTGCCTATCGTAGATAAGGTCATCAAGGATAATGAATCGTTGATAGTGCTTAAGGGGTCTGTTCCAGGCGCATATCATTCGTTGCTCACCTTGACTATTAGATAATCTTTTTATGTTTATTTACCTCACGAGAACATGTCGTACAGTATAGATATCTATGATAAGAGCGGTAAGGTTGTCTCAACATTCGCTCTTGACGATGCGCTTTTTGCTGACGCTCTGGTCAATAAGGATCTTATCCATGAATACTATTTATTGCAGACCAGCAATGCGCGCCATGCTATCGCTTCCGTCAAAGGAAGAGGTGCTGTAAGCGGATCCGGAAGGAAACTCTACAAACAGAAAGGAACATGATGAGGTAGGGTCGGTGATAAAAATTCACCATTGAGGAAAGGTGGAGGCGTTGCATTCGGACCTAGAGGAGAAGAGAATGTCGTCAAATCCATGAATAAGAAAGCCAAGAAGATCGCACTCAATAGCATCATCACCTTGAAGGCAAAAGCCGGTGAACTCATGGGACTCAAGGATCCTTCGCTTGCTGCACCTAAGACCAAGGATGCTCAAACTATCATCAAAAATATCTGAGTTGCGACCAAGAAAGTTTTGTTTGTCGTTTCCGGTAAGGATGAGAACCTCCTCAAGTCGTTCAGGAATCTTCCTAAAGTCAAATACCTCTCTGCGGATTATCTTAATCCCGTAGATCTGATGTCCTATCATACTGTGCTTTTCATGGAATCCGCATTGGCACAACTCAACAAGAAATAATCTTTTACCATCTCTAATCCGTATCCCTATGACCTTTAAGCAAATACTTCAGGCGAGAGCCAAGAAAAACGCTGCAGGGAAAGTCATCAAGAAACTCTCTCCTTATGGCATAATCCTTTCTCCTATCGTTACCGAGAAGACTCACAAGCAACAAGAGTCAACGAACAAATATTCGTTCAAAATTCATAAGGATGCCAACAAGAACGATGTCAAACAAGCCGTAGCATTTCTCTACAAGGTCCAACCTGAATGAGTGAACCTCGTCAATGTGACCTACAAAGGCAGGAATCAGAGAAAGCTTGTTAGGAAGTCATATAAGAAGGCTATCGTAACTCTTGGTAAAAAGGATAAGATCGAGCTTTGATCATAATATTTACTCTTTAGTCCTTAGTACTTAGCATTTAACATTTAACATTATATAAGAGATGGTGCTCAAGAAATATACTCCATATACCCCATCAAGACGTTATATGATCTGATATGATTTTTCCGATCTGACCGATAAGAGGCCAGAAAAATCTCTGACTGTCTCTTTGAAAAGAACAGGAGGAAGGAATAATTCCGGCAAGGCCGTTTCCAGATCTATGTGAGGCGGACATAAGAGATTATATAGATTGATCGATTTCAAATGATACGATAAAGCCAATATCCCAGCCAAGGTAGTCAGTGTGGAATATGATCCTTATAGGACGTCAAGGATTGCTCTGCTCCATTTCGCAGACGGTGAAAAGAGATATGTCCTCGCTCGGAAAACTATCAGTGTAGGGGATACGGTCATCTGCGGAGATCAGGCTCCCATCGCTCATGGAAACAGGAAACAACTCAAAGATATCCCTGAATGAGTCAATGTCTTCAATCTCGAGGTCACCCCTTTTTCTTCAGGGAAACTCATAAAGACAGCATGAACATCAGCGAGTATCGTTGGTAAGGATGTTATGCTCAAAGTCATATTCATCAAATTACCATCCGGAGAGGTCAGAAAATTCAATGAGAATTGTTTTGCTACCATCTGAGAGATAGGAAATGATCAGCATCAGAATGTCGTCATCGGTAAGGCTGGAAGACAAAGACGGCTAGGTAAAAAGCCTCATGTCCTCGGTAAGAATATGAATCCAGTCGACCATCCGCATGGAGGATGAGAAGGACACTCTTCTATTGCGCTCAAGAGATGACAGAAGTCATTCGCTGGAAAGAGAGTCGCTCCTTGAATCAAGACAAGGAAGAACAGGAAGAACTCTACGAGATTTATCATTTCCAAGAGAACTAAGAATTAGAAATTAGACCATAGACACCATTTATCATTTAACATCTAGTTTACACCATGGCAAGATCTCTCAAAAAATGATTCTATGTGAACGAAAAGATACTTAATAAGGTAAAAAAGATGAATGAGGCTTGAGATAAGAAAGTCATCAAAGTGTGGGATAGAGCATGTCATATAGTCCCTGATATGATAGGTCTCACTTTCGCTGTCCACAATGGAAAGCAATTCGTGAGCGTATATGTCACTGAGGATATGATCGGACATAGATTAGGGGAATTCGTGCCTACTAGAACGTTCAGATGACATCCATTCTAGGCAGTGAATCCAAAATTCATAATTCAAAATTTATAATTTAAAATTTGAAAAAATGGTTACCACTACCACAAAGACAGTAGATAATAATCTGACCGCTACGCTCAAATACGCTTTGGTCTCAGATAAGAAGATGGCATTGATCGCTCAGATGGTCAAAGGCAAGAAAGTCGATGATGCTCTGACACTTCTCCAATATTTGCCCAAGAAAGCAGCAAAATCCCTCTATAAGGTGATCAAGTCAGCATTTGCTAACGCTACGACCAATGGCAGCTATGATGCTAAGAAATTATATATCCACAAGATAGAGATCTGAAGGGGTCCTAAGATTCAGAGAGTGAGATTTGCCTCTAGATCAAGGATCAGCCATTACGTAAAATACAGGACATTTGTGAAAGTCTTTTTACATGTTAAGTAAAGAACATTATGTGATCAAAAGCCCATCCAATCGGAATGAGAGTAGGAATCATGAAATCACGGCCTGCTGAACGGTTCGCTAAGTATAGGAGAACAGGAGCTGATTTTTTTGTCGAAGATATCAAGATCAGGAAATTCGTCGATGATTTCTTCGGGAGATCAGGAATATCCAAAGTCGTCATCAGGAAGACCGCGAAAGAATGAGAAATCATTATATTCTCTTCCAAGGTAGGTGTTCTGATGGGTAAGAATGGCGCTAAGATCAAGGAATTCGAAGACGATCTCAAGAAGAAATTCGGCAAGGATATGAAAGCTGTCATCAAAGAAGTCAAGGTCCCTGAGCTCTCTGCCAAGATCATGGCTGAGTTCATCGCTTCCCAACTTGAAGCCAGGATGCCATATAGGAAGGTCGCTAAGAACGTACTCCAGAAGGTCATGGAAAAGTGAGCGGCTGGTATCAAGATCCAGGTATGAGGGAGGTTAGGATGAACCGATATCGCTAGGACAGAGAAGTTTATCGAGGGAAGAGTATCATTACAGACATTCAGATCAGATATCGATTTCTACTATCTTCAGGCAAGGACCAAATACGGCATGCTCGGAGTGAAAGTCCGGATCGAGAAAGGCGTCCTCTACAATAAGGCTCAAGCCAATACCGCTAAGAAAATCAATTTATAATATTTTATTTGTTTTGATCGCATTCCCATGTTATTGACACCAAAAAGATGGAAATATAGAAAGCCTCTCGTTAGGCAACTCAGAGGCAAGAGCTATAGAGGATCTACCGTCGCTTTCTGACAGTATGGCCTTAAGGCAATCACCAGTTCCTATATCACCAATAGGGAAATCGAAGCTGCCAGGAAGGTCATCGTAAGATCTATCAAGAAAACCGGTAAGATGCGGATAAGAGTCTTCCCTGATGTCCCATTTACTAAGAAGGGTCTTGAGATGCCGATGGGTACCGGAAAGGGAGATGTCGATATCTATACCGCTCCAGTGAGAAAAGGAAGAGTTATGTTTGAACTCATGGGAATCCCTAGAGAAGCTGCAAAGGAAGCATTGATCAAGGCGTCCAAGAAATTGTCCGTAAAGGCCAGGTTTGTAGAGAGGGGTGAAGTGAAATAACCCATATCCAGTCTAAAACGAGAAGCCAAAATTTATTATCTAAATGCATTATCGATGAAAGAAAAGGTCAAGTTCATGAGTGAACTGAACGATAAGACCATCAAGGAACTTGTTCATATGAGAAGGACCCTCAAGCAGGAACTCCATTCCTATAAGATGAAAAACGCTATCAGAGGACTCAAGGAAACCCACAAGATAGGTGACACCAAGGTCAAGATAGCTAGGTTAAATACCGTTTTAACTCATAAAACCAAAGCACAAGATGGTGGTAATAGGAAATAAGAGTATCAAGGAATTTGTCTGAGAGGTTATCAGCGACAAGACTCCTATGACTCGCACCGTAATGGTGAAACGGGTCAAGATGCACCCATTGTACAAGAAGAGATTTATCGTTAGGAAGAGATACTATGCTCACGATGCTGAGAATATCTCTAAGCTCTGAGATACGGTCAAAATCAGAGAATGCAAACCATTGAGCAAACTCAAGAAACGGAGACTTATCGAAGTCGTGAAGGCATAATTTTATTTATATTATCCATATTCCCTCATGCTAAAAAACGAATCAAACGTCATCATAGCTGATAATACGTGAGCGAAAAAATGACAGATATTCAGGATATTGAAATGATCGAACGCTAAGACAGCGACGGTCGGAGATAGAGTCATGGTCGCTATCAAGGAATCGCTTCCTACGAGCTCCATCAAGAAGTGAACCATCTCACAAGCATTGATCGTAAGAGTCACCAAAGAAGTCGCTAGGAAGGACGGAACGTATGTCAGATTCGGCGACAATGCCGTTATCCTTATGACAAAAGACGCTAAATGAGAGATCAAACCTATAGGAAAGAGGATTTTCGGTCCTG
This sequence comes from uncultured Candidatus Peribacteria bacterium, assembly GCA_964430205.1. GTDB lineage: Bacteria > Patescibacteriota > Gracilibacteria > Absconditabacterales > Absconditicoccaceae > CAJBLF01. The sequence continues at coordinate 11,150 of CAYSER010000002.1, forward strand.
TAGCTAGAGAGCTCAGACAGCTCTGATACAAGGCTATCACCAATATGGCTGAGGAAGTTGTATAATTCAACTAACAGTTAATAACTAACAACTAACAACAGGTTACCAATAGTCCATGCTCTATGATTTATTCTTATTCTTTATTACCAATGAGAAAGCTAAAGTCCTGAGATCCTGTGATTGTCATCGCCGGAAAGCACAAGGGGAAAATATCTTCCATCCAAACATTCGTGGATGCTGATTATGTTATCGTGAAAGGCGTCAATGAGGTCAAGAAAGCGATGAAAGGAAAGTGATTCATCAAGAAACAGCTCCCTTTGCATGTATCAAACATCATGTACTACATCGAAGACCAGAAAAAACCTACCAAGATCAAGTTCGTGACCGATAAAAAATGAAAAAAAACCAGGGAAACTATCAAAGCGAAGCTTACCTTGAAATAATCCAGTTTTATTGCCTTTATCTTTCGTTTCATGAATACATTAGAAACATTCAATAAGAGCACCGTCAAGGATCTTGAAAAAAAGCTTAGCATCAAGAACGTCAATGCTGTGCCTAAGATCGACAAAGTACTCGTATCTATCGGTATCGGTTCTTTGGCGACCAGGAAATCGCTCAAGGATTTCGATGAGTTCGAGAAGGTCATCACCAAGATCACTGGACAGAAAGCTCGTGTCTACAAATCAAAGAAAGCTATCTCCAACTTCAAGCTGAGAGAGAATATTCCTGTCATGCTTCAGACTACTTTGAGAAAGCAGAGAGCATACGATTTCCTAGATAGGTTCGTCAAGCTCGTTATGCCGAGAATGAGAGATTTCAGCTGATTCTCAGAGAAGAATTTCGATGGACAAGGGAACTTCAATATCTGACTCCCTAACTATAATATCTTTCCTGAACTTTCCTTGGACGATATTATCACTACCATGGGACTCCAGATCACCATCGTCACTACCACCAAAGACAATGCTCATGCAAAAGCGTTGCTCGAAGCGTTGTGATTCATCTTTAAGTAGTCATTAGTCTTTAGTACCTCTATTATCATCCCATCAATTCATCATTTTAACAATTTAGCATTAATAGTATGGCAAAAACTTCACTCAAGGCAAAGCAGCGGAAAATGTACGAACAGAGATTCAATCAGGGCAAAGCTCTGGAGAAGCCTACGAAATACTACAATAGATGCAAGATATGCGGAAGATCAAAATCCTATATCAGAGATTTCGGCTGCTGCAGAGTATGCTTGAGAAAATACGCTAGGGAAGGAAGCATCATGTGACTCAGAAAGGCTAGCTGGTAGTATTAATTGATAATTGAAAGCATCACCGTAACCAATTACAGTAACATTATCATAGGCAACAAAAACATTCTATCAATATCGTTTATCATGCATCAGTCATTACATTAGCATTTATCATTAAATTATTATCGTAAATGACCTATATCAACGCACCTATCCATGACTTGCTTATCAGGATCAAGAATGCATACATGGCCAGAAAGACTTCTGTCGAAGATGTCCCTTTCTCCAATTTTAAGGTCAATATTCTTGAACTCCTCAAACAATACGGGTTTATTCAAAAATTTGATGTTCTCTCCGAGGGATCTAAGAGGCATATCAATGTCACCCTCAAGAGAGTGGTCGATCCTGTCAATGATGTTCCGAATATCAAATTCTTCTCTAAGCCATCTAGGCCATGGTACGTGAGCTACAAGGATATCACTTCCGTCGCGTGAGGGAAGGGTATAGGTATCATATCCACTAACCAATGACTTATGCCGGCGCATGTAGCCAAACAAAAGAAGCTCGGTGGTGAGCTTATCGCTGAAATATATTAGCCGATAGTTTATAGTAATCTATCATTTCAACATTTTAACACTTTAGTAATTATAGTATGTCAAAGATTGGAAAAAAAGCTATCCAGATACCTGCTTGAGTCGAACTTCAGATCAATGGATCCGTCGTCACGGTCAAAGGTCCTAAATGACAGCTTACCCAGACATTTGCTGATGGAGTCGCTATCAAGATCGAAGGCGACCATGCCATCACTTCTGTTGCAAATGATGAGTTGTGGAATCTTCGGGGGCTTTCTAGGACATTGCTCGCTAATATGATCGAAGGCGTAACCCATGGATATGAAAAGAAATTGCTCTTGACTTGAGTCGGATACGCTGTCAAGCTTGAAGGTAAAAAATTCGTCTTTTCATTGGGACTTTCCCACAAGGTCAATTTCGATATCCCACAAACCATCGAAACAGCTGTCGAACAGGATGCGAAATGAAACTTCATCATAACTCTCAAGGCCATAGACAAACAATTCCTCGGTGAGTATGCTGCAAAAATCAAATCGCTCAAGAAGCCGGAACCATACAAGGGGAAGGGAATCAGATATTTCGATGAATATATTAAGCTCAAGCCAGGTAAGGCCGCTAAAAAATAATTAACAACCAACAACTAACAATCATTGAAAGTCTTTAATTACTTATCATTCAATGCAATGCTTAAAATCACCAAACGCATAAAGGACGCATCCGAGAGATTCTTCGCAAGAAAGAAGAGGATCAATGCAAAGATCAAAGCCAGCTATCCTGACTATAGGATCGTCGTCAACAAATCCAATAATTATGTTTCTGCCCAAGTCATCGATGCTTCCGGTAAGGTAATGTGCCATATCTCTGATAAGAGCGTTAAAGCGACTACCAAGACCGATGCTGCATCCAAGGCTGGCGAAGCGTTGGCGGCACTCATGAAGAAACAGGGCATCGAAAAGGCTGCGTTCGATAGGAACGGCAATCTCTATCATGGAAGGATCAAAGCATTGGCTGATGGAATCAGAAATTGAGGAATAGCAATATAATTTTATCATCTTACTAGTATTTTTCATGAGATCTTGAAACAAAGATAAGGTAAAGAAAGAGTTCGACGAGCTTCTTCTTGAAGTCAGAAGGGTTACGAGAGTTACGACATGAGGAAGGAAGATGTCTTTTAGGGCTACCGTTTTGGTCGGAAACAAGAAATGAAGGATCGGAATAGGTCTTTCCAAATGACCGGATGTAAGCTCAGCGGTAAGCAAAGCTTCCCGTGAAGCGTACAAGAACATGTTTACCGTATCCATCACCGGTAATCAGACTGTACCTTATCAGACGACTACCAAATACAAGGCATGCATGATCAAGCTTTTGCCCGCTACCGCCGGTACTGGTTTGAAGGCATGATCATCTGTCAGATCTGTTCTCGAGCTCGCAGGATTCGAGAATGTCTTATCCAAGATCATGTGATCCAGTAATAAGCTCAATAACGCTTTGGCTACCATCAAGGCGCTTTCTTCTTACAAACATGCTGAACATTTCAACAAGCGCGTAGTCGTTAAAGCGAAACATGAGGATACTGCTGAGAAAGAGGAAACTTCCAAAGAATCAGCTAGCGTAGTCAAGGAGATCCAAGCTAAGAGCACACCAGTCGCTGAAACCTCTGCCGCTCCAGCTGAGAAGAAAGCTCCAGCCGTGAAGAAGGCTCCAGCAAAAGATGAAAAACCCGCTGCAAAGAAAGCTCCAGCTAAGAAATCCAAATAGACTCCATATTTTTTATACCGGTTATTCACTCTACGATGAAAATCCATCAACTACAAAAAAGCAAATGACTCAAAGATAAGGCAAAGAGAAGAGGAAGAGGAAATGCTACAGGAACGGGAAATTATTCAGGAAGAGGTCTCAAATGACAGAAGGCGAGGAGCTGACATTCCATGAAGCAATTCTTCGAATGATGACAGACGTCTATCGTCCAGAGATTGCCTAAAGCCAGAGGCTTCACCAGATATTACAAACTCGTAAAGGATGTCACCATCATCAACCTAGGATCCTTGGATGCAGATACAAGGATTTCTGATGCTATGGAAATTACTAAGCAAGTGCTCAAAGATCTTTGATATATCAAATCCATCGACGCTCACGTCAAGATTCTTGGACATGGCGATTATGCTAAGCATCTCACCTTCAGTGGTATCGATGCATTTTCTGCTTCCGCCAAAGAGAAGATGGATAAACCAGGAACGGTACATTCTGCTCCCAAAAAAGCTCCAGCAAAGGTTAGTAAACCAGCGGTAAAAAAGGCATCAGCGAAGGTTGAGAAGCCGGTAGGAAAGGTTGCTGCTAAACAACCTGTTATTGAGAAGAAGATCACTGCTCCAAAGACTGAGAAAATACTTGAAGCACCAATCGTAGATAAATCAGCTGCCAAGAAAACTCCAGCTGTGAAGAAGGCTCCAGCAAAGGTTGAAAAGCCAGCTGAGAAGAAAGCTCCAGCCGTGAAGAAGGCTCCAGCAAAGGTTGAAAAACCAGTTGCAAAGAAAGCTCCAGCGAAAAAATCCAAATAATCATTTTACGTCTCTTATCGATGTTCGATGGAAAAATTTGTCAAAAAGCTTCAAGAGATACGGGAGAATCCTACTATCAAGAGAAAAATCATCTTTACGCTTCTTATGCTTGCTCTCTATAGGCTGTTGGTCTTTATTCCAGTCCCTTTCGTCGATATCACTGCACTTATGACCAAGACGGCTACTGCAAGTAATTCGGGCATCGGATATTTCATTATGCTGCTTTGATGATCGTTGGATCAGTTCGCTCTGATAGCTGTAGGCCTTGCGCCTTTCATCAATGCTTCCATCATCATGCAGTTGCTTGGATCTGTAGTGCCTAGTCTCGAAGAGCTCACGGAGCAAGGCGAGGTCGGACAACAGAAAATCCAACAATATACGAGATATCTTTCCGTACCTTTGGCATTCGTCCAATCCATCGGAATGGTATTCTTCATCAATTATCTTCTCGGCGGAAGTGTCATCAGCACCGCTCCATTGAATCTTATCGCTTCTGCGTTTGTGATGACGGTAGGTTCCGTAATCCTTATGTGGATTGGTGAGTTGATCACTGAAAAGGGCGTGTCAAACGGTACTTCTATGCTTATCTTCGCTTCCATCGTATCGGGAATCACCCAGAAAGTCTATTCAAGCATGGCTTGATCAAATAATCGATTCGGCATGATCTTGTTTATGCTGATCATCGTCCTTGGACTAGTGCTTCTTTCTATATTCATCCTCAAATCCATCAAAGAGATCCCTGTCATCTATGCAAGGAGATGAAGAGTCGAAGAATCGTCTTCGTTGCCTATCCCGATGAATCCTGTCGGTATGGTGCCTATCATCTTCTCTATTGCATTCGTCTCTTTCCCTTATCTTATCTCCAAGCTGATCACCCAATTCCAACCCATGAATGTCAAGCTTGTCAGTATCGCTAATCGGGTAGAGGCTAATCTCAATATCTATACGCAACAGCCGTGAATATTAGCTATCGTGCTTTATTTCGCATTGATCGTCTTGTTCACGTTCTTCTATACCTTGATTGTCTTCTCTCCTGAGAGGATATCAGACAATATCCAGAAGAGAGGTGGTTTCGTCCCAGGCATCAGGCCTGGAAAGGAGACCGCGAAGTATATCAACGGTATCCTCATGCATCTTTGTCTCCGGTGATGAGTCGGTTTGGCGTTCATCGGTGTCTATAGCTATGTCCTCAATTATATACCATTCATTCAGACCTTGGTGCAGTCGCTCGGGTCATTGCCGGTCGTCGTCACTGGATCATGAGTCATCATCATCGTCGGTGTCGTGCAAGAGATCGTCAACAAGGTTAAGACGGATATGCTTATGCAGAGGTACGATAAGATTGACCTCAATACGGTCACCAAGAGTGTCAGTAGATTATAGAATCTAGTTGGTCATATAGGAAAAAATCGAGCGAATGCTCGGTTTTTTTTATAAAAAAAACACTCATAGAACATACCTATGAGTGTGCATCGAATCAACTGCATTGATGGAAT
>CAYSER010000002.1:17025-81299 GCA_964430205.1 uncultured Candidatus Peribacteria bacterium
TAGTCATGAAACATTAACTCTTCCCATACATGTCCGCATTTCGTACAACGGAAATACTCAAAATTGCTTGTGAAATGATTCGTAGGTATTTGTCTACGAAAAGTTTTTCCGGTACGGACTCCGTACTTTTGGCAACACTCTTTTACTGGTTCATGTCTGTATTCAGACTCTTTGTTTTTTTTTGAAAACCATGACATACGTTTGCTCCTTTCTTATTTATTTACATATATTTTTGTGTGTCGCTTTTCTATTGAAAGAAAAAGAGAAAAAAACTGACAAATATCAGAAAAAAACTCACGGAGATACCGTGAGGAATTTTTTTCATTGATTTATCCTTACTGTCTTGTAGCCCGGAGTGTTGATGTCATACATATAACTACCGTTGACATACAGATGCGCTCTGCCGATGGATGTATGATCAATGATAGCTTCTCCTGAGTAATCTGTCCATTCTGATCCAGTGAATCCCCCTGAAGGGAATTCCAGACCCACTTTTACGCCTTCGACACGTTTCCCTGTATTCTCGTCGATGACTATGATAGTCGTTGTCGCCATAATAATTCCCTTTCTTTTTGTTAATGATTATTTGGTTTGATACCGTCTTTATAATGAGAAAAAAAAAGAAAACAACTGACAAATATCAGAAAAAAACTCTATCTAATACAGATAGAGTTTCATATACTTGTTTTTAGGAATTCACATATTTTGAATGGTAATCTGCTATGATATCTCCAATATGATCACTCTCATTGAACATTACATCATTTTCCCTGGTATTTAAATGTTTTGTCTTGCCCAACTCACTCCATGCATCCGTTGCTGCTTTCCAATAGAAATAGACATCATGCTCATAAGGATTGCATACATCTTGACCGCGTCGTGCTACTTCCGCTTTATAAGACTGCAGCTCTTTTTTGCATTCCTGAATGTTCTCATAATATGTTTCCCTTAATCCCTGGATGTAATTGTTCTGTCTTTTCTCTTCTGATTCTGATTCTGCTTCAGCTTCTCTTTGTCTTTCCATCCCCCTTTCCCCTTCTTGATCTGCTCTATTGAGATAATATGCTTCCATGACGGATTTATGTCTTTCGTGATATTTATCGATTTGTTCGCCAAACTTATCAATCTTGGCTTTATATTTACTATAGAGATCTGAATTAACGAAATCCGTTTCTATCAACCTATTCCATTCTTCCAATACTTCTTCATAGAGTTTTTCTACCTCTGCTCGTTTTTCTTGGTAATCATCATCTTGCGAAGAGTCCGCTTTCAATAAAAGTCCTAACATTTCATTTCCGCATCTATCCAATAGATGATTGAGTTCATGTGTAAGTTCATCCTCATTGGTAACTCGGTCCTGTGTTTCTCTCATCTCATCAAGATCTTCGGAACATTTGTTTAATCGTTTTAATGTGTTCGTATACCATTCTTCCAGATCATCATCCTCTGATACATCTGAAGTGAAATCGGTTTCTTCCAGTAGCCGATTCCATTTATCGATTGCATTATTATAATCTTCTTTAGCATCTTTGTAATATCTTTCAAAATGATAATTATCTGGGTAGCGGTGGATTTCTTTAAGTACTTCACGAATGGTATATTCGCAGCCTACAAGTAATTCCCCTATCTCATGCCTATGTTCATGATACTTTTCCATTTTATTTTCCTCCTTTTTGTTTCAGTTTATGATTTTGTTTATATTTGTTATTTTATTTTTTTTAACGCATGCCTTATATTCATAAACCAAAAGAAAAAAACTGACAAATATCATAAAAAACTCAAATTTAATGTCTTTTTTTATATATTTTATACATTAAGTCAATTAATTATTTCTCTTTTATTTTTTGTCAAATTCACTTTATCGATTTTTGGCTGATTTCTGGTCTTTTCCTTCCCTTTTGGATATACTTAAACGATTCTACGGATATGTTCTGTCGATTCATTCGTATTTATCTTCTACGTTCTCTCTATGACCTCCAATCGTATCAGTACGCTCACGATCATCTGACTCATGATCCTCTGTTTCCGGTTGGTTATCCTCTTTATGGATGACGCTTTTTCTGCTGTTCCTCAGCATGTACAGCAGAGGCCTACTCCTGAAGCATCTTCTTCCGATGATTCATTGACTGTCCAGCAACCTGCTTTCTCTTCCAGTCCAGATGTCGCTACCATGGTTTCCGGTGTCGTACATCAGCAATTGGGTAACTCCCAGATCTTCCAGGATCTCCATGTCTTGGAGTATCTCTACACCAAGAACAAGAATCCTGAATTGCTCCAACCATTGGTAGAGAAATTCCTCCAATATTATCAATTTGATAAAGCCAATCAATATCTGACGCTTTTGGTCGCAGAAGCAGGGGACTATTCTAAGCTGAAGATGGATCCATATCAAGTCATCTATGCACGTTTCCATGATTCTTCTATCGGTCTCGATAGCGCTTATGCGTTGGATAGCGTCTTCTCTTTGATCAATGAATATCAATCTCAAAATCTCATCACTGCTGATGATGCTATGTTCTATAAAGGAATCAAGTCCTTACGGGTCTATGATTATCAGACCGCTACTGCGGCGTTCAACAAAGTCACCGGTCAGCGTTATCAGGATTTCAAGAAAGCATATGAATCTGCATTAGCCAATTATGTTAAGATCAAGAATCCGCCCGTCTATTATAGGGATGGTCTTGTAGCTCTGACCCTGCTCAAAAATTGATATTTCTCTGTCGCTAAAAGGCTCGCGCTCCGTGCGCTCGCTGTTGACTCTACCTATGTCCTTCCGTATCAGGTCCTTGCCTATTCGAATTTCCTGACCCATAATCGGGAGTCAGCCAAAGACTATTTCCTAAAACTTGCTGATTTCGATACTACCAATGCATCTCTTTATAAATTCCTTATCGGCGTATCCTATTATCGATATTGAGATTATGAACAATCCATCATCTATCTCAACCAGGTTACCGATCCTTCTCTTCAGACTGATGTCTATAGGTATATGCTTCTCTGATATATCAATATGCAGGATACTACGGACATGGTTCGCATCCGGCAGGATCTCTTGGGACAATCACAACTCCAGCCTTCCGACTTTGCTCTTTTCTTCGATCATTTCTTTTATCTTCCGTTCCGTACTGCCCAACCCTTCTCGCTTTATCTGGATACTCCTCAATTGGCTGATCTCTATGAAGAGAGATGTTCTACCATTTTCACCGGTAGTCAAGACGATGTGTGTAGGTACGGAGAGGTCTGATTGCAATTGGCCAAGCAAAACCTATCTTGAGTGTGACAGACGCTCATCTCGCTAACTCAGACCTATCATCAGTCCCATCTCTATCATCTTCTCGGTGACTATTATGCTTCGATCAAGCAATATCCTTCTGCAAAAGACGCATACATCAAAGCATTAAGCATCTCTGACGATACCACTGAACAATCATTGATTCAGAATAAGTTATCTCAACTCTCTAAATAGCATATTCTTACTCCATCATTTATCTCATCAGCGTTTTGGCACTATCCATGAAGAAACTTTTCGCTCTCCCTATCGTGCTATGCCTACTCATCGCATCCATGAGCAATGTTTCTTTTGCCCAATCTTCAAATACTCCACCTGCAGATGATCTTACGGACGCCACATTTTGCTCTACCCAATCTTCCGTGTGTGGAACCGCGCCCGAACAGTTTACCCAACTGATGGATTTCGTGAGAGAAATGAGCAATGCTATCAGGACCATATGAACCCAAGGCGAATATATGGGCCAATATATCAATCCTAACCGATTCAAGGGAGATCAATTCAACCCTCCGCAAAAGACCTTGCTCGGAAGGGTCGCTAGGAATATCTCACAGAAGGCCCAGTTTTCCATAGCCAGCGTAGCGATTCTCTCTTCGCCGACCAATGTAGCCGGGCTCAAGGACATGATTTGATGACTTACCTTATTGGTCAAGAATCGTGTCTTCCTCAGGGATGCTTCCATCGTTCAAAAACTTGAATCCGCTGTCAATGATAAGAAATACGAGCTTGGTCTCTGATGAGGACGGTACGCTTCCGTCAATCAGGAGAACCGTGCTGTCATGCAGGGCATTATCCAGAAATACATAGACAAGTGAATATTGCTTCCGTGATCTAGCTTGAATGACGGTGTACTGTACAGCAATATCACTTCGTTGCTGACTCAGGTCCTTTCTTCGGCCAAGACATTCCTCTACTTAGGTAGTACGAGCCAATTCGATGATATATCTAGAGGTTCTTCCGATCAGAATATTGGTATATACTTCTCTTCGGATGCTATCCAGAAGATGGATCGCAGCTATGATTGCGCAAAATGACCTAATTATATCTGCAGCAAGCAGCATACCAAGATCAAGCAGATGCTTACTGTCTTATGAAAATCTCTTACCAACAATTTCTCTTCTTCGATAAAGCTCTTCAAGGATGCTAACAAGAGGATGGGGCAGCTCTTCTCTCCCAACACACCAAATGAGTCTTTTACCCAGAGAGAGAATGATTTGCTCAGGTCCATGTACGGAACCAAGAAGATCAGCTCGGGCGTGTTTTTGGATGTCAATTGACTTCAACAAGCGTGATCTGATCTCAAGGATGTCCGGAAAGACACCAAAAATATCTGAACTGCAGTAGGGCAGTTTGTCTCCGGAACCATGATACAACCCGTATCGCAGCTCATTACCTATCGATCATTGCCCAAAAACCTCAAAGAGACCGTAGATATGCTTCCTTCCAAAGCCTCGCTATCGGCAGATACCTTATTGACTACCGATGTCACCAAGAGCATCGATCAGTATCTTGTGGATGTCTTTTCTGATGCTCAGGCTGATCTGGATCTGGTTAGCATGTCTGAGCCTATCTGAGTGACTCAGGCCTTCTCCGTACTCGGCAATCAGATCTCTGTGATCGAGAACGATATCATAGGAGGAAAAGATATGGACGATAGCCTTATCAAGAACTTGTGAGTCGCATGCGAACTTCAGTGCGGCGGATGATGATCTTGTCGATAATATCTTTTTTATTTCGATCTTCCCTTACTTGTGATGCATCTATGGAAAATACAGAGATTAGTGCTTTGGGCTGCAGTCGTTGCCGGTCTGTATTTTTCGTCTGTCTTCGCTGTCAATTTCTCAGCAAGCAATCTCAATCTTTCGACCGCATCAGAGCCAGACAGCGTGAATGTTATGGTGCGTGATTTCTGTTCCAGTGTCATGAATTCTAGCGCTTTCAAGGAAAGCGGGTTCGTCTACAATGCTCAGCAATCTGTGTTCTTGCATCTGCTCTGCAGGAATTTTGGTGCGAGCTCATCATATTTCGCTAAGGAGGATATCTATTTCCAACGTTTGGATTTCAATGCGCTCTGATTCCATGATTACGTCAATGAGGATGGCTCCGTCAATGATCTCTGCAATCCCAACTTCTTCAAGGGCGATTGCGATCTTGCAAGGAATATCCCTAAACTCTTCGATGGCATCATCAATGATTATATCAACATGAAACAGCCGAATATCTATGGCCTGACCCAAGAATTTATTTCAGATTCCGATATCGAATACCAGATCAATCAATTCTCCTCATGATATTTCGACGGACTACAGCTCTGCGGCACTGATACTCCTCGCTATCCCAAGACCTGCAAGATGATGAAATCCACCTTCAAGGATGTCCGTAAGGCCTTGAATGATGTCTCTATCCTCAATGTCAGCGGCGTATTCTCGATATTCAAGGAGAAATCCACAAAAACATCATGCGATACGGTCACCGTAGCCACCGATATCTTCTATTGCTGATTGTATGGCAATCCATTGTCCCGTCTGGTTTCCTTCACCAATCTCGTCTACAATGAGCTTTTCTATTATCGTCTCTTTATGTGATATTATCTCTCTATGCTCCAACGGTATCCAGGTATCTTATACCAAAACACCTATATGAAGGACTATACCGATATCCAAAAGACATTCCTCACCCAATATGCCCGATCCCATGAGGCGCTTTCGTTGAGTTTGAGGATGATGCGCGATACCTATATCGCTTTCCCTTTCCATGTAGGGTTATCCATGTATCATGAGGATCTCTACGGCTTGTGAAAGTCATTGTCATCTCTTGTTTCCCCTATAGATACTTTATCTGATAAGCTGAGAAATGTGCAGAAGCCTTAATAGGACAGTAGCATCTCTAATCGCGCTTATCGGCCTCGGTTCTTCCGTTTTTGCCGCTGATTTTTCCGATGCATTGATGCAGACTAATGCACAGACATCATCTATAGAGAACCTCTTCAACGGCAAGTCGGTAGTCACTAACCTTTATTCCAAGGCATTGAAGGTCGTCAAGGACAAAGAGACTTCTTCCACTTCTCTGGCCTTCGATAAGCTATTGGCATATTTTTTCGATTGTCCTGCACTCACCCAAAAGGATATCATCAATATCCTCTATAATTCAAACTTCTCTTTCAGGAACACTTTCTCGCTCCTGCTGCCTTCCTCTACGAAGATTCCTACTTCCGGAGATATCTCTTCTACATATAATAAAATCTATGCATGCAGACATATCCAGAATCCCACAGTAACCGATATCGACAATATCAATACTGAGGTCAATACCAGATATCTCGCTCTCTATGCCAATGCTTTCACCATCGCTTCCCTCAATAACGCTAATTTTTGATCCGATCTGTTCCGGAATGGGACATTGGATGATAGCGATTTCGATCTTCTCTACGATATCAATCAGATCGGTAAGATTTTGTTCGATTCTTTCAAGGAGACTCCTCAATTGCTCTATTATAGGTTGCCTGCGTCGCAACAATCTTCTTCGCAGAACAACAATACCCCATCATCTGCTCAGCAGAACGCTTATCAATTAGGATGAGGTGGATGATCTTTTGGCGGCTCTTCATGACTCTCTGGCTGATCTTCTTCTCCGATATCAACATCAACATCATCTACCACTACTGCGATTACCACAGCGACCGCTACTGCTTCAAGCAATGCTCCAGCCTTGGATGATAAGGAAGTCCAGAATTTCATTGCCAAGACCAATCCTGGTTCGTCTTCTCAAACATCTGTTGCAGGGCTCTATTTCGGTAATCAATGCTTGGTCTCTGATACTCCCGCTCCCATCGTTTCGGAAGAGACTGGACTGATCATGACTCCAGAAGAGTATCTCTCAGGTATCAGCAACTTCATCGCCAATGCCAATATAGACGATGTCATAAATACCACGCTCGTCAGCCAGTTCCATACCGACAATCCGAATCCTCCTTCATCGACTTCTTCTGTCTCGTGATATACTGCTCAGGCAAATGCGTATGTTGAACAGGCATACAACCAAACTCCTATCGGCACCTGCGAAACCACCTGTAACGATAAGCCCTTGATCGAGCAAGCTGCATGCGAATTGTCGTGCACCAAGCAATGCGTCCAAAAATGTTCCGATACTTCCAAGGATGCTATGACTTCCTGTGTATCTGTGTATGCTACTGATGTGGCTGCATGCAACCAAGTATCTGCGCTCAAAAAGCCTCTCTGTCTGGCTTCTGCAGTAGCACGCCAAACTTCATGCAAGACACAAGCGACTACGGATAATCTGCTTTGCATCTCCGATTGCACCTGTGTGCTCATCGCTTGACCCAATGGTCCAGGCCGGCAGAAGATGGAGGACATGTTCCGTATCAAGTTCTGTAAGGTGCCTGTACAATCCGTATCAATGACTCAACAGAAAAAAGTCTACAGCATCCAAGCGATATTCCAAAAGCTATCAGATTTGCTCCAGAGCCTTAAGGATAGCTGACAGATGATCAAGTACACTAAAACGAAGGAATTCCTCGATAGCAATATCAAGATCAAGTTCGCTGATAATTTCGCCTTCAAAATCCTGTTCTGATTTAAGCCAGTATTTTCTCAGAAATCGACGACCGTCAAAGCTCAGGAGCAGGCACAAGCGAATATCGATGCTAATATAGCCGTTCTCAATATGAATGCGAGTGCGCCGACCGCTGATGACTATACCAAATATATCGTCATAGCCGATCCCGCTACGAATGCCGCAAACAAGGAACCGGCTACCACCCATGAGGATATCCAAGCTAATATCGATAAATTCATGATAGCTGCAGAGAAGATGAAAGAAAATGAGCTCAGCGATCAACAGATTGATGGCGTTATCGTTTCCTACGCCCAGAAAAACAAGATTATCTTTATCAACAACATGATAGAATTCCTCAAAGATAATCAATCCTTTCTCAACAATTTCAGTGCTACCTTGCTCGATATGAATACTATGGCTCGTGAGCTCAAGACCAAGATAGAGAATTCAAAATAATCTAGAGAAACATTATGATAAGAATGCGCTGGTCAGCAGTTTCATGATCGCATATGAGAACGCTATCACCAAGACCCCTATGATTGCGTTGGTGATCGCTGATTTCCCTTTTGACATACCCGAAGGATTGAAGATGCTGCTTGCATACAGGTATCCAGCATAGATGATCATCACCACACCGATGAAGATTCCGATCTGTGAAAGGAATCTTACGAGATAAACGATGTAATCGAGCAAAGTATCCCATGTCATGATCCCTGATGCCATCTGAGCTCATAAGTCTCAGGAGAGTTCAGAAGCCTGTTCGTTGTAGGATTTCCATACATTTCCTCATGTCTTACCGACCGCTTGAACTGCTTGCGTCACATTCCCTCCGCTAGCTGCTTCAGGTATTATTTCAAAATCATTCGTAGTCTGCTGCGCGAAGGAAGAGAACGGTGCGATGAACATACCGAGTATGAAGAGGATCAGAAGGAATCTTTTCATAAGGAGAGGAGAGGAGGTAAAATATTGAAGATAGTTCTATTTGCTACATGTCTTGGATGCTGGTGCCTGCTGGATGATGGTCTGGAACATGTCTTTCACTTTAACGATCAAGTTCCATAATGCCATCAGTTTTTCCTGGACGAAATATTTCCTGAGGTATGCCTTGGTCCCTTCATCGAAAAGCTGATTGGACTTCTCTATCATCATCATCTTGGTATAGCTTGTCTCTTTATTGACCCTGTTCTTTGCGATATTTTCGCATGCATTCATCAAGTTTTTCCCGATCAGTGTCTTATTGTCGTTGGGAACCCCATCATAGATGTCTTTCATTAGCGTGCATATCGTATCGTATTTATCTCTCAACGATACGATAGCGATGCCTTTGTTATAATTGTTCTTGATGATATTGATATCCTCGTATTGATGCAGCGTCCGATATCCGGTATAGAGTTTCTGGATTTCACTCGCTTGCGCTCCGCTCGCCATTTTCGCGATCTCATTTATCTTCGTTCTCCGTTCGAGTCATGTAGGATCAAGACTGAGATTGTAGGCGAGTCAGGTGATCCCGTCCAATCTTCTCATCGCTACGTCCAAGAGATGGTCGAAGAGGAATTCACTTGGCGGATAATACATTTGCGGTAGATTTCCGGTATTGTCTTTGGAACAGTCCAGCATGTCCGGCTCCTTACAGCAGTGCGCCTTGAGATTGATGAGTGCCTGTTTGAATGCTTCTACGGGAAGAACATCTTGGTATCCTTTTGTTGCATATATTGCGACTTGCTGATCTATGTTCGTTCATAGCACCACATTGCAATCGTTGGCTGCGAATGTCCGTCATATGCCTATCAGCCCTATGGCTATCGTTCAACATGTTTTCTTCATCATACGCTCTATTGATGATAAAATGGTATTTTCTTTCTTTATTTATTTTTGCTTGATATCCAAGGTCAGCGTGGTTATGGACTGCCCTGATGGCTCTTTGACGATATATCTTGGCTTTTTTGCTGTTGCATCGAAGAGATATTCTCCTACAAGCGAGCTTGCATACATACCAGGGATGTAGATCGCTCATGCGGTGTTGGTATAGAGCATGCACTCATCGTTCACATTCTTGATACAATATCCTCCGTCGAAGTCGCCGAAGTTCCCTTGCGTCAGATGCATTTGCTGGTATCCGATCACATTCGGATCCATCTGGATCACCACTCATTGGACCGGCAATACTATTTGGAAAAGCCTAACATTCTTCCTCATATCCACGAGCTCGATCACCGGTATATGAGTTGCAAAGCTCACCTGGAGCTTGACCGTATTGGCATATGCTTGATTGATCGTGATCTCTCCTGTCTTCGGATCGATCTTAGCGATTTCATCGCCTTGCGCGTTATAAAGTCCTATGTCGCTACCCATCGTGAATATTCATCCGGTGATGATGGTCTGTTTCGGCGTCAGATCGAATCCTCCAGATTGATTCTTATTCGTTCATCCGAGATTCTTCCAGATACCGTTCCTCAATCTCTGGAAGATGACCGTTCCTTCATCCAGATCATGGCTGATCTTCGCTATGATGTCAGCGGTCTTTTCCCCTGTCTTCTTCACATCGATCACTTCGATATCAGGGGAGAGGATATTGAGCGTTATCGTATCCTTGGTTACGTTATCATTCTGGTCTATCGCGATGAAGTCGTAGTTTTGCTCTGTCGTGCCGGTAAAGAATAATCATCCTATATCGATGGTTCACGTCTGTGAAGTATTGTCTTTTTCTATGATCGTCTGTCCATCTTTCTGAACTATCATCTTCGTGACAGCGACATTGTCTGTCCGTATCGATTTGAGCGTATAACTGGTGTTGATGTATCCTTCATGCATCAGCCCTGTGCTTAGTGCTTCTTGTGTACTATTTCTCCGCAATGTTACCTCGCCGATCGGCGCTATCGTATCACCAAGATTTTGCATGCCGGCAACGGTTTGATTGGATCGTGGCGATGATTTGGTCAACAGTTTCAATGTTTGCTGCTGTCTTGAAGAGAGTTGATCAGAGGTATCAGACAATGTTGCAATGCTTACGTACAATCGTTTCCTCGGGAGATCATTGAATGTTACGTTGAGAGTGTCTTGTTGAGGATCATAATATTCCACTTCCAGGATGTCATTACCTAGTTGGCTGCTGATACGACTTTTGACCATATTCTCATCTACGGTCAGCAATGTTCCGGTACTATTGCTCTCTCTAGGCAATACTACGATATATTTCGGCTCCTCTCATCGTCAGAGGATGTCCCGTAGACTCTTAGGCGTATCTTTATCGTCGATCTTATTGCTTACCTTGATGATGTATCCATCTGTCTGTTCGCCCAATGCTGTGCTGTTGGTCCATGAGAGCTGGAGCGTGTCGAATGTCTGTCCCTTGGTGGCGAAATTCTTCGGTTCCTTATTTCTGTCTATCACCTTGAGCGTGATGTCGTTGATCTCCAAGTATCCATATGCATCAGTATTCTCTCTCAGCTGATCCAGTGATCTGATATATCGTTGGTTCGGATTCAATCGTGTCGATGGATGCTCCATCTCGTAGCTGTAGAATTTGCGGTAATGCGTCACTATGGAATTGCCTCCTTTTGAGAGATGTTCTGCTTCCTGTTTTGCATATTTGACATAGATAGCGTTCGCATCGTGCATCAAGATGTCGGTATGGCTATCATTGTTGAGATCGATATCGGTCATATATGTCGCTTTCACGTTCTCGATATGTTGGCTTGAGCTTACCGTATTGACCATGCTCTTCGTCATTCAGCTATAGGATTCTACAAATACGCCTTGGATATATGCTGAGATATCGGTCGTATATTGCGTCTCGGTAGATTGAGAACAATTCGTACAGGTTCATCATCCTTGTGCAAGCAACGGTTTCGCTGTATCCGTATATGCGAGTAACGCTGTATCAATCTTGTCTTTCGTCTCTTCCAGATATTTCTTGGATTGTTTGTACGTGTTAGCCGACATATTCAATTTTTCTGGACCGTCGTTGTTGACTGCGTCCAGGTATCCTTGAACCATCCTTTTGTTGAGATCCAGATATGTCTTTGTCGGATCCTCTTGCGATTGCAGGATATTTTTGGTCGGATCGTCCATCGTCAAGAGCGGAGCGCTGAACGTTGCACTCGTCGTCGTATCGTCTACGAGAACTATCGGATCATTTTGTATGCTCTTGATGAACGAATCGTACTGCTTCACTCTCTTTTCTAACTCCTTATTTTCCTTGATTTTCTGGTCTATCATCGATTTTGCTGCTTTTTCTATCGTTTGCAGCTGTTGTGTCGCTGGCAACACGGTCGAAGTATTCTCTATGGTAGCCAGGATCTTGCTTACCCTGTCAGACATCTTCTTGTCTGTCATCGTCTTTTCCTTGAATTGCAGGAGTCCTTGTTTCAACTCTTTGAAAGCATCAGCGTACGCTATCATGCCGCTTTCTGCATCGGATTGATGGTATCCATCAAACTTCAGGTTGATATTCTGATCCAGATTCTCGATAGCATTGAGTCCGCTCATGATCGCATTGTCGTTCGCTTGCTCTGTCGCTCGGTTGACCGCTTTGTTTGCAGGGCTTTCTACCTGTTTGGATACGAAGCTGTTCGTAGTTTGTGCAATGCTATTGAAGACATCATAGACGCCGTCAAAGTTGAATTTGAGTGTTGTATATGCGTCCAATCTATAGTCGAATCATTGGAGCGGAGGATCCTTGAATTTTGTCGTCATATCGAAGTAATCAAAGACAGGGACGTTCCGTGTCCTTTGGGTTATCTGCTCTATCTTTCCTTTGACTCATTTCTCTCCCACCAATCCGATCCCTCATTTGACGATACAGAAGATCTTCCCTATGAAATCAGCGACTTTGAGGACGGCGTTAATCTCCGGTATGATCTTCGGTATCTTAGGTGCAGGAGGCAGTACGGGAAGATCCATCTTGATTGTTGGTATGAATGATGGCGGTTCCGGCAATGTCGGCGGTTCCGGAATCACTGGGATCGTCGGAAGTGAAAGACTCTTATTGAAGAATCCAAGGTCCATATCCATACTGATCTCCGCTTCCGGCGGTTCGGGAAGATCAGGCAGCTGCGGCAACGCGATCTTCATGGTCGTGAAATTGATCTTCGGCAATACGATATCCATGCCGAGCTCTACATGAGAGATATCCATATAGATGTTCGGTATCTTGAATGCTGGTATCGGGAATATCGGCAGCTTTGGGCAGAGGAATGAGAGGCTACAGGAGAATGATCAATAATTGTCGTTACTGCATTTGCTGCACTTCTGAGATCGGTTCACAGAGAAGTCTATGATCGCCTGCCATGTCTTTATCGCTCAGACAATGAGGACTATCGCATCCACATATTGAGAGTATCTCGTCGCGTTGACACTGAAGAAATTATTTATGCCACCTACGAAGTTTGAAAGCAATGAGGAAATCTCCGTCAGGTATCTGTCGGTAAGGTGTGTCCGTTCGTAGAGCTGGTTAGGGAATTGCTTGTATTTCTCCAGGACGTTGATGTTCTGTTTGACGGAATTGATAACCCCTGCGGTATTTTCCCTGAATGTCAGGAAATTGTTCAATGATCCTGCTGCGCCTGAACATTTTTGGAGCTTAAGTACAACAGCATTTATCGCATCCAATCTTGCTTGTTTATCTTGTGAGAAATTCTTTCCTTCTGCCTTTTTTTCATTCTCAAGTCCTGCCTGTATGATCAACCGATAGGGTAACGTTCCGATCTTGGTCGATGTATTCTTGGCGTTTATTCAGATATTCTTCATGTCAGCTCCCATTTCTTTCCGTGATGTCCCTGTTCCCTCCGGCAATGCTAGTATCCTATCCATGTCTTTTATCTGATGCTCTATCCGATCCTTCTCTCCATTACCCAAGGCTGCATAGGTCGGCGATGCTTTTTCTGCCACGAGCATATCTTTCATCTCCTTGGCTTCTTTCTTGTCGGTCGTCCCGCACATTGCTAACATCTCATTGATGATGCTTGTCCGATCTTCCAGGATCTTCGCATTCTTATCTATCCGCATCTTGAGATAACTCTGATACTTCATGATATCATCGCTCGTGATCCCCGGAATCTTGATGTTGAGATCTTTGGTGTCGATATTGATGAGCGGCACTTCCTTGAACATTGATTGGATCGCTTCAAACGGATTGTTGCCGATCTGTTTTGAGATGCTGCTGATGTTTTTCTGGGATACGTATTTTTTCCGATCTCATCCGGTAAGCGTTTGAATATATCCGGCTTGCTTATCCTCAGCGTTGATTTGCTTGTATGTCTCAGAGAGATTGCCGATCTTATCGAATCATTGGAATACGGTTGTCAGGTCAGGCAGATCCACCTGGATCGTCATCTTAGTTAGATTGTTCTGTATATAGGATATCTGCCTGGTCATCCGATCCTGGACCACGCATTTGACTAGACCTTTAGTCTTGGCTCCCAATCTCTTGAGCGTTATTGTCTCTCCTTTCTGGATGTCATATCCTTCATAATCCTCTCCTTCTTGTGGCTCTTCAGACACGCTTCTCGGCTCCATATCCAAGGAGATTAGTCCTCAGAAATTTCCTTGCGGTATCGCCGCTGCATACGAAGGATTGTTTTCTGAAGATCCTGCTGCTACGATTTGGAATGGTGAGCTTGCTGTATTCACTGATGTCTGGGTCTGCGTATCTGCTGCAAAAATCATTGTATTACCTATTTTCGGCGGATTGTTGCACGTTCCATTGTCGGCTGCAGATGCCAAGCTCGGATCTATTTCTTCTGTCGCCGGTTGATTGCCTTGCGAACTTTCTTTGGTACAGTTCGTGATCGGCGGTACGGCGAAGACGATACAGTTCCCTGCTATATCTCTGAACGGTTTAGGTAGTGCTTTCCCTACGGTATATGGACCGAAACACATGGCTATACCCATACCTAAGGTCAATGTCGGCGCTATGTAAAGCCTGAATATCGATGGATAGGTTCCTCATGGAGTGCCCAGGAAAAATCCATCACTCGTTCACTTGAATGGGAATCCGAATATCCCTGGTGCCGGAATGTATCCTACCGGTGTCGGTCATCGGTTCCCTGGAATATTCAGGAGCGGCATTCCTTTGCCTATTGTCGTGTTTAAGGTCTTGAAGACTGTATAGAGTGGATTCGGAAGCTTCGGTACGCATCAGAAGATATGATAATCGCCTGGAGCCAAGAATGCTTGATTGAATGGCACCGGTAAGCCCGAGCATCCTCCTTTGCCGAGCGTGAATCATTGACAAAGTCCTTGCAGTGCTGAATCGATCTTCTTGGATACTTTCGCTGTAGCACCATCGATATAACTGCTTACCCCTCATAGGTTTACTGATACTCCTCATTCCGAGAAGAGCGAAGAGAGGATGTTTTGTGCGCTTCGTGCTTCCAGGTTGTCCATGCCAGGTACGCTTGATACCTTATCTAAGCTATCGACACTACTCAACTGATCGATGGTGGTATTGATAGATTGTTGTGTCGCTGCTTCTGCTCAACTATTGTACGTGTTTATCACCGTTTGGATATCATCATAGATCTGTTGGTAAGTCTTTTTGGTTCATGATCTGTCGTTGAAGAGGATCCATCTGTTCTTTTGGCAGGCATCCGTCATATTGATCTGGATGTCAGGATATCCATCTTTCTTCTTATTCTCCTTGATGATATCTGTATCTTTTACGTCGATCGTCACTGCTTGTTGTTCCTGATAGGTCGCTAGGAACGAAAAGCTCAGTGCTTCTCCCGAATTGAGATGAATGTTATCCATAACGAATTGATACCCTTCCGGAGGATTCCGATCGATATTCAATCATCAGGTATTGTCCGTGATGAATGACATTTTGACTATTTTGTTGTCGCTATCTTTTCCGATATTCCGCGGTCATTGCGTTTGATCGATATAGGTCAATCGGTTATTGTTCTTCTTGGAGAGGATAGTCGTCTTGATCACCACTTCATCACCCTGTCTCAATACTCATGAATTGATGTCCACATATTCCTTGTAGACGCTCACGGCATCGTTTGCTTCGTTGATCGGTAAATAGGTCACTTCATCTTTGGAGATCTTTTCGTAGGCAGGAGCACTTGATAATGGATTGTCCGTGAATGCTAATTGTGTCTTGCCTGCTGCTATATAGGTATCCGTATTCGCTACCATCGATTTGATGTCATTCATAGTGGATGTCTTGAGTGCTTTGAGTTGATCTTGCGTCATATTCGCCGTCGTATCTTCTCCCTCTATATCTGTCTCTTCTTCGATACCTTCTTGCGGCATCTCTGCCCCTTTCCGGTGGATCAAGCTATTATCCTGGATGTACCGGCTGCTGTTTATCCTTGTTCAGAAGCGTTTGATGATCTTGTAGTTTCCCTGCTGCCTCATATACCGTCATGTATCGCAGAGTCCCGTTACCGATGATAGATAGTTAGCTCCTCCTTTTGAGTTCCCCCCATAGAAGATCTTGATATCATTGAGTGCATCATTGGTCACAATATCCAATATTCCGTCCTTATCCATATCATTCACAAACAGTTGCCTTACGCTGGAAAGATCATCCGGCGACTTGTTTCTCTCATTCGGTTCGCTGTTGATATTGAGACAGAGATTCTTTCCGTCTACGGGGAATACTCCTTTGTCATTGAGATATGCAATGCCTTTGCCGTTGTTGGTGATTACCAGGATATCTTCATATCCATTTCCGTCCAGATCGCCGATCTTGAGCTCTTTGATCGGTTCCGCTATGATCATCAGCTCTTGCATATCCTTGTAGGCTTGAGTCCCTCCATAATTCTTGAGCAGCTTGACCATACCATCCGTATAGACAACGATCAGATCTTTCAACCCGTCATTGTTGAAATCTATCGGCATCGTGGTATAGATGGTCTTGTTGGGATCGGCATAGATGGTCTGTCAGATGGATGCATCAAAATCCGTTTTTGCGATCTCCGGACTTTTCTCTCTCCTTTCGAGCAACGGATCTCAGAAATTCATCAGGAACTGAGAACCGTACGGCAGCGTCGCTTCCCCTACAGTCTTTCCATCTGCGAAATTCGCGATATTTTTGAAATCGCTCGTGAATCCTACGCCAAGCAAAGCGTCTGCGCTATCCTCTATAGATGTGTATCCTTGTTTGGTGAACGCACTATCCATCTTATAAATGCTGATGCCTTGTGCGTTGGTCGATCATTGACTGAATGCCGATGTCTTGCCGTAGGTGACAGGGTCCAGCAGTTCGATGTTCGCGCTTTCCCCTGCGATGCTCTCATTATTCCAGACTAGCATCGTACCGATGTGCTTGCCGTCAAATGTCATAGTATAGGTACTCATATCATCGATCATCTCATTGTCTGCTTGTATGCTGAGTCTCGTATCCATCATACCTCTGTCGATATCTAGGATATCGATGCCATTGATCGTAATTTTCGATGTGGTAGCTTCATTTCCTGTGATGACGCTATCCAACGGTTCAGGAACATATAATAGTGTCGTGCGTTGCTTCTTGAAGGTGTCTATAGCTCCCGTATCTTTTAGCGTCTTGATTTCGTAATCCGTCATCTTGCCTAGATGCACTTTCGCTACGTCCGGAATAAAAGCCATAAATTCATTATTCTCTCTCGTTATCGTAGCTGCGTTCTCATCAAGCGCTTGGATTTGTCATGATGAATCTATGATGTAGGCTATCTGCTTGATCTTGTTTGGATCTACCATCATCGTTGTCGTCGTCAGGAGCTTATCCGATTTTTCCGTCAAACCGTTGATCACATTCTCATTTTCGGAAAAATATCCTCGCTGATTTCATCGGTCTGTACCGAAGAGATTGAGGTACATGATATTGAGCCCTTCTTTAGGGATCAGGCTGTCCTGGACGATGAATCTCTCATATCCTGGCACTTGATCAGTAAGCGTCCTTATATTCTCATCGATATATGCGAATACATATCCTTCTCCTCCTTTCCCTGTCGCAGTGATTGCATAGGTATACGTATTCCCTGTATAGATAAACTGATTAACATTACTCTTAGCAGCTCCGATAACTCAGAGCTTGATGAGCGTTCCGCTCGTCACTTTGTTGTTCCGGCTATCGACCACATCGATCGTGCCTTTACTTCCTGTCGTCGCCGTGAAATCCAATTTGCTCTTCTCCAATGTTATCACTATCGATTTCGCTTTTCATGGATTTACGGTCACGGGGATCCCGATAGGGTCTATGCCGGGAATATTGAGGGTGAGCGTATCCTGCCCCGCCCTGAAGCTTGGATAGAGTGTTATATCCAATCTGCCGCTCGTAACGAGGAAATCGCTTGCTTTACTGAAAGTCAGTTGTCTCTGCACTCCATTGATTATCTCCTCTTTCACTGTTCATGGGATCATCAATCATTGTTTGCTCGCTACATTGACTACGGTATCCAATGGCACATTATTCAGGTCCTTGACTCTGATTGATATGCTCGGCAGATTCTCCGGCCTTATCTGTGCGATACCGCCGCTATCCGTATATTGGATGCTCTCTTCGTTGTTGGGTAAGGTGAAGAGGATCTTCGGTTGTGTTTTTTGTGCCAGATTGGTCTGATATATGACGGTATTGTTCTGGATTACCGAAATGATGCCTTTCGCTACTCTGACAGTCTTTTGTACCGTTATCCCTGTGCCTTGGACCCCCAACCTTTTTTCCCCTTCCTGAGGTGTTACGGTGATGGTCACTTTCTTATCCGTTTTGAGTCCTGTCGGTCATTGATAGATGAATGAAGATGAGGAGAAATTATCTAAAGCGATGCTGTTGTTCCACACAGCACCGTCATAGAGTTTTCCATCTCAGCTCAGTGTGCTGATCGTGTATGGTTGGATGCTCTGTCATATCTGATTACCATAAGCATCTTCTGCATTGAGTATTACCGGTATCTGTGCCCCTTCCATGACGACATCTGGCGATTGTATAGCTATCTTCGCTATGGGTCATGGTAAAATATTGATGATCTGCTTCTTGATGATACAGACATTTCCTCCCGCTGGGCAGAGCTCTATCTTGAGCGCCAAACTACCTGCTTTCTTGTCTTTCCCTATCATCATCTCGAATACCATCTGCTCTGTATTCGGGTTATAATATTCCTGGAGCTTATCGGTACAAATATTCTTAGTTGTGTTCATTCCCTGCCTAGATATCTGTATGCAGGTGTCTCCTGTTCATGAGATCTTGACGTTCACTCTTCCTACATCTTGCATCATACCGATCTTCAGCTGTGCGTTTCCTGTGTCGGTCACGTTCAGGATTGTCTTATCAACATTGATTGTGGCATAGGTATTGTATGCTTTCAATGTGTCTTGGACATTCGTCCCTGCTTGATCGATAGTCTCTTGATTATTTTCTGCACTTCGTTGGTCTCCATATTGTTTCCATTGTCCTGTCGTCATAGCTACCGAATTTTGCAGCTCTTTGGCGAATCCCATAAACACAGGTCATTCCGCGTTCTTGAAACTTATCTGGATATCCAATGGTTTCTTCAGTACTTTCTTCGCTCGGCATTTCACGGCTTTTGCCCATGGTGAGGAGAGCGGATTCAACTTGAACAATGATGATGTCCCATCAGTATCTACTCCTTCGCAGGTATCCACTTCTTTTTGAAGATCAGCCGAAGGTCATTCCTCAAATGTATTCGATGGTTTCTTGACTTGTTTGACCTGTGCCGCCTGTATCTGTTGGATGAACGAAGGCGTGGATTTTGCCGAGATGTAATCTTCGCCATCGGAGTTGATATATGCTACTTCATATCCTGTCTTATTGTACACCGGCGTGATAAATTTCCCTTGATCGCTCCCTGACCTCAGGTAGGTGTTGGTGATCTGACCTATTTTCTGGTTGATATCGAAACTATTCTTCAGCTCTGCCATATCTCCGGCGACAGTGCTTTGCGTCAATCTTTCCGGCCGTCCGATATTCTGGAAATAGAAGATCTTCGCTATCATATCAAGTTTTTGATCTACCGTATCGGCCGCGCTATCTCCGTATATCGCCTGCTTTCAGTATTCTGGAGCGTTCTTGAGCCTGTCGAGATATCCAATGAGCTGATCGATGAAATAGTCCGAAGGTAATAAGTCGTAGGTATGCGTGTTCGGATTCGCCAACGGATCAAGCTGCGCGATGAAATCGAATTGGCTCTTGTACGTCTGATAGTATTGGAGTTTCTTGTTCTTCTGATTCTCTAGCAGCGCATTGTAGGTAGCAACCTTCTCTCTGAGATAAGTCTTGATCGCTTCCCTGATTTCCGGGATCTCTTTGATCACCAGCTTATTGCCGATTTTCTTATAGATCTCCACTTCATAGAGATTAGGATAATCAAGTCTTACCACATCTCCGCCTATGCCCTTGAAGGTGATATTCCTGATATTGTCGATTGGTCTGTCTTGGGTCGTCAGATTCATCCCTTTGTTCGTCTCTTTCTTGTCAGCATTATCGGAGACGTCGAATGTATTCATCGTCGTCTTGACCTGTGCTATTTCGCTGAACACGCTTGGTGCTGAGAATCGCGCATTGATCTCTTCGAACGGTTTCACTGTCGTACTATTATCTCATTGATATTGCTGGATCTTCTCTATCCTATCATTGATATCCGCCGCATATGCCGCGATGGAGGATATCACGTTATGTATGACTGCACATAATGGTTGATAGTTGTTCGTACAACCGCATGCGGTAGCAGGGGTTCCGCACATCTGCGATGCGTTGATCTGCTGCATCTTCGTCGTCAATGCAGTGTTGATGTTGTGCAATTGACCTACCGTGTTATAGATATTCCGTGCATGGGTGAATGTCGTCTTGAACGCGTTCACATTGGTCATGAGGTAATTGAGATTCGTGGTTATTTGATCTTTCCGCGTATTCAGGATCTCCGGCTTCTGCTTCTTGAATGCTTCGCTCTCGATGATGTTGGTGAATAGCGCGGAGGTATTGCTGATATTGAGATTGTTGAGATATTCTTGGAGATTGTTGAGTCCGTCTCTGACCTTCTCGGCTCTTTCCGACATCGCCTGTATCTTGGTCAAGTTGATGTTTTTCTCGCTCCGTTCGTTGGCTTTGTTCGCTATCTGGAGCGCATTCATGTTCGCAAGAGTGCCTGTCGTGAAATTCGCTATCTCCACCATGCCAGCATTCCCTGAGGCGATGAGCGATTTGAGATTCATCAGATTAGAGATCGTGCCTGTCATATCCATGATATCCGCACCGCTGAACTCTTGCTCCTTATCCAGGATATCCGTCTTGATTCGTGAAAGGTCGGACATTACATTGGTATAGAACGTCAATAACGGCGCTCCGTTTTTGAACTTGTAGAACTCGGTACTCGATATCTGATCCCGTGTCGGCGAAATATTCTTTACCCTGGAATCGATCGTCTTGTATGTGTAAGCTTTCCCTTCGCCTCCGCAGATCCCTGGACTGAATGAATACATCAATGCTTTGCTTGCATGGATTACGTGCGAATTCGTCTGTCCGTAGATCATGAAGAAGTTGTTCTGATCGAATATCTTGGGCGCATTATATCATCGGTTAGGATGCTCCAGATCAGAATTGGTCGGTTTCTGATTCGTGAACTTGAGATCGATACCGTTCGTTTCCGGATTATCTATATATGAGAAGATATTCCCGTATTTGTTCTCTATCTTTTCCTTGACCGCAAACCTCTCTTGTTGGATGCTTGCGTATGCCTGGATTCCCACATAGGTGTTGCCGCTATATTCTGGTGATGCTATTGCTTTGGATCATGCGATGTCGAAGAGCGGGAATTTAGCGTTCTTGTAATCGTAGTTCTTCAGTGTCTGTGTCTCTGAATCCATGCTTAATGGCGATCCTCATCATCGATATCTCTGGCTAAAGTCAGTCAATGTTTCGCATCATCATTGTTTCTCTTGATCATTGATATAACATTTGTTCTCATCCTTGGAATCATCCGCTTTCCATGTTTTTTTCCATCGGATGCAGTAGCCGAAGAGATGGAGATTGCAATCCCTGTTCCATAAGCTTTGCTTATTGATCTTGAGCTTATCATAGAGCGCGACCTCATCCTGTGTCGTGTTGATATCATACCCTCTATTAGCTTCTATCTGTGTCGAGAATATCTTATAGGATCATCCTATGGATTGTCCGGTCTTGCTGATCGATTGTCAGGAAAATGTTGTAAGGTTCTGGAACGTACCTCTATATATGCTCGTATCTCCTGCCGATGTGATCTGATTCGCATTCTTTCCGAAATAGTAGTTCTGATAATAATCATATTTGCTCCGGATACATTTCCGCGGTATCGGCCATACAGAAGGCTTTATCTCGCCCTTAAAATCCAGTTCTTCCAAAGGGATGGGGATATCCATATAATATTTGTCCTGGTCGATCTTCTCGTTGAGCTTGCTTTCCATGTAGTCGTTCATCTGGATCAGCAATGGCTGGACATTATTGTCCAGATCTCCCACTAGCCGATTATCCTTCTGCACCATCTTATCAGTGACGGAACTGTAATCGGTGAAGGTTTCTCCATCATTGGTCTTGTATCGCCTTGCAAGTCAGCCGACATTATCTTTCACTTTAGCTAGGAATTGCGAACTGATGAGCCCGTCATAGGATTTCAGCATCTCTTGCGTCGCTTTATTGAGGGTGAGCGTAGGCATCTTGGATTCTATCTGTTGCGAGGATTCTTCTGCTTCACTATTCCTGGATGCCATATTGTCCGCGTATGCCTTGAGATCAGGATCCGATACGTTCTGTAGATCATTCTTGAGATTGCTCGTCAAATCCAATGATCCTTGATTGTGCTCGTCCTTGAGGGTATTGAGCAGCAGATTGGTGAATCTGTGATATCCGATATCTTCGGCGAATGTTAAGCTGTTTATGTAGTATTTGGTATTTTCCGGGATGAAGTATTTCTTGAGTCCGATGAAGTCCTCATACCGTATTGCTTTGTCGATGAACTTCTTCGGATCGCTGACATAGGATTTCAGCTTCCTGAAATATTGGTTATATTGTGTAGCGGCATCGAACTTGATGATACCGTGCCATATTTCTGCTTGGCCGTTCGGATTGTCGTTGTACACGAAGAATTTCTTGTTCGCATCATAGATGAATTGCTGATGCTCGAAATCAACGTATGGGAAAATGCTCGGATAGATGAATCAATTGTTCTGCACTACTGGTAATGGAATGTTTCCTATGAGCACGGTACCCACCAGTTTGGAGCTTGCATCCTTGAGCCCTTCGAAATACATATTCTCTAGCATCTGCGAGATTTCATGAGCTTTGAGCGATTTCGTATCTATGGGCAATACGATAGCTTTGCTGTTGGCTATCTTGCCTTGGATATAGTCGGTGGTGTATCGTACGAGATTCGTTTTTATATCCTCATAAATATCCTTATCTACAAATACCGCAACTAAATTTGTCGTGTTCGGATTCTCTGCTGCATATACGTCTCTTCGATTGATATATGCGCTATTCTGCAGAAGATAGGACATTCCGTAGAGTATAATCAGCATCCAGACTATGATTTTTTTCGAGATATTCATCAGGCGATCTATTCCAATGCTAAAGCATTTTTTTTACTACAAAAATATCTGACAAATCAGTATAGCCAAACGGCAAGTAAAATAAACGAAAAATAGCGATTTTCGCTATTTCCAAATTGGGTTTTTGTGATACAATAATGCTCGTCTTCGACTCGTGATGAAAACTCACTGCGTTCGCGATAAAAATTGACTTCCGCTTCGCGATACAAATCGTGTAAAACAGCTTAAAATAAGCAAAAATAGCGAGTGATGTCGATGATTACCGTTCTCCTTCCCGTTCTTTATAGAATTCTTCGAGGTACTTTTCCATGTATTCGTGCCTGTGTTCAGCTATTTTTCTGCCTGTTTGGGTGTTCATTCTGTCTTTGAGCAGCAGGAGCTTTTCATAGAAGTGATTGATCGTAGGCGTATCGCCCGTTTTATATTCTTCCTTGGTCATATCCAGATTGGGTTTGATCTCAGGGTTATATATTTCCCTATTCTTGTGCCCTCCGTAATTGAATGTCCTGGCGATGCCTATAGCTCCTATAGCGTCCAATCTATCAGCGTCCTGGATCACATCGAGTTCCGGTGATTTGAATTCTTGCAGGTGTTTCCCTCCTTTGAAAGAGATATGTCTGATGATTTCTTCTATATGCTTGATGATCTCTTCTTCTACCTGGATAGTTTCGAGGAATTGCCTTGCTTTCCTGGGACCGATCTCCTCATCGCCACCATGGAATTTGCTATCGGCGATATCGTGGAGCAGCGCTCACAATTCGACAATCAATATTTCCACATTCTCTGTTTGTGCGATATGCTTCGCCGTTTTCCGGACTCTATAGATGTGCCATCGGTCGTGTCATCATTCGGCGTCTTTGAGTTCCGTTTTGACGAAATTGACTGTTTTGTCTATGATTTCCTGATTTTCCATGGAAATGGTGAAATGATAAAACGGTGAAATGTTTGAACAATACTATACTTATAGAGGGAATCAAGGTATGATATATGGCTTATTCATTGATAATCATGATTCCGTCGTCCGGGTCCAGCTGGAGTATTTCATAATCTATTTGCTTTTTATGGATAAATCCGTATAATGATTCCATCTTGTTATGATATTTGATCACATCATCTATTATAATGACCGTGTGCGGCGACCTTATTTTCTCTATGATGTCCATATATTCGCCATACTGGTTCTTCTGTCCGTCTATGAATATAACGTCTACCGGCTCCGGCATCAATTTTTTGATAGGAGCATAACGCACGTCATATGGATAGCTGATGCTATTGTAACAACGAGCTTCTTTTGTGTTCCCTAGTCCTTCAAGATATGCAGGGTACGAGACTTCGAAAGAAGCGATCTTGCCTCATCGAGATTTTATCGTCTCTCCTATTACGATACTACTATATCCCACTGCACCTCATATCTCCAGACATATTTTCGGTTTCAGTTTTCTCAATAGTTTATCCAAAAAGACTTCCGTAGCCGGACTTATGATGGGAATTTTCCTCTCTTCGCATGCCTTTCTCAATGATTTTATATATTCCATATCATGGACGTCATCATGCTAAAATATTTGTTACGCTCAGGTAATAAGCTCGCTTTGCTCGGGTAATTCGCTCCGCGTAATCAAATAAATCATTACGCTCGAAGGGTTCATTACATTCCGAAGGAATTATTACTCTCTATTACCACACATTACCGTTTTATTATATTATTTTCAATCAATTATGAATCAACAACAATCACCATCACAACCACAACCACAACAACCACAGCAGCATCATTCTCAATATCCAAAGCCATCCGTTCCTAGAGCACCGATGTCATCATCCAAGCCATCATCATGACCTGTTGCTCCTGTAGCTTCACAACCGGTGAAGGCATCATCCTCAGTGCCTATGCAATGAAATCTATCTATCGATTTCAGCAAAAAAAACAATCTGAAACATGATAGTAAGTCTTCTTCAAGAAAGCCGGTACCGTCTTCTAAATTAAAAATGTCTTCCGAAGCATTTATTCGCCAGGAAAGAGTGTCGTCGCTTGCGGGAGTCAAGGACCCTAGGAAGCTCATCAAGAAAGACGAGATCCCTGTAAAAGTCGGTAATCTTATCGGTCTCGAACAGGTCGGACAATGCATGTTCATCGAATACAAAGACGATATCATTATTGTCGATGCCGGTATGGAATTCGCCGCTAATGAAGAGCTCGGTGCGGATTATATCATTCCAGATATCGCCTATCTCAAGAAGAATAAGAATAAGATCAGGGGTATTTTCATCACCCACGGCCATCTGGATCACGTCTGAGCCATCAAGAATATCATAGAGGATCTCTGATATCCTATCATCTATACGACGCCGCTAGCCTTGGGTATCATCAAGAAGACGTTCGACGACCCTAAAAAAGCGAATACGATCAAATACAAGATCATCAATCCGGATATAGATCTCATCAAAGCGTGATGCTTTACGGTAGAATTCGTTAGGGTCAATCACAATATCCCAGAAAGCATGGCACTTGCCATCTATACGCCTAAGGGTATCATCTTCGATTCATGAGATTTCAAGATCGACCATACCCCTGCTATCGATAGGCAGACTGATCTAGCAAAGATTGCGAGGATCGGTACCGAGGGTGTGAAATTATATACTGGAGATAGCCTATGATCTCAGAATCCAGGTCGGGCTAAGTCTGAAAAGGTCATTGGAGAATCTATCGATTCCCAGATCAAGAATACCAAATGAAGGATCCTTATTGCAACATTCGCTACGAATATCGGTAGGATCATCCAGATCGTCACGAGTGCTATCAGATACAATAGGGTAGTCTTCATCTCAGGAAGATCCATGATCAACAATATCGATATCTGTCAGCAGCTCGGATATATCAATGTCCCTAAGGGCATGATCCGCAAACTCGATAATGATGTAAACACTATGCCTGCAGATAGAGTGCTCGTCCTTTGCACTTGAGCACAAGGAGAGGAATTCGCTGCGCTTACTAGGATGTCCAGAGGAGAACACGCACAAGTCACGCTCGGAAGGTGAGATACTATCCTGATGTCGGCTTCGACTATTCCTGGCAATGAGATGGCTACCAATACCATGTTCAACAACTTGCTTGCAAGAGGTGTAGAACTCATCACCAACAATGAGATGGATGTCCATACGAGCTGACACGGATATGCTGAAGACCATAAGCTTTTGCTCAGTTTGGTCAAACCTCAATACTTCATGCCAGCATTCGATGATATGACGCATAGGTATGCACACAAGAAGCTTGCTCTCGATATGTGAATCCCTGATGATCACATCATCATGCCTCAGGAGAACGGTTCAATCATCGAACTCTATGATGATATCGTCCTCATCGGAAACCAGAAGTTGAAGCTGGATACTATTCTTATAGACGGAAAGTGACAGTGACATATGTCTGGCGAATATGTTATCAAGGCTCGTCACATCATGGCGCAGAATGGTATCGTCGCTCTTATTTTCAAGATAGACACCAAGACCAACGATCTAGTTGGTAATATCCAGATTGAATCCAGATGATTCGTCTATTCGAGCGAGGTCAAGACTATCCATACCCAGATCGTTGAATTCGCTAGAGCTAAGTATAATGAAAACCACAAGAAGCGCTTGGACGTCAAAGAAAATCTCAAGCAGATTAAGGAAGATCTCTGAGGATATATAGAAAAAATCATAGGCAGGGTACCTATGTTGATGCCGATGTACGTCTATATTAACAGGGAAGCTCAAGGCACTGATCTTCCTTCGGATGAGGCAGTGGTCGGTATGACTTTGGAGGAACAAGGATATGAAGACTAAGCAACCTTCGTTGGAATTATAAAATAAAGGGTTTTCTTTGTAAAAACACTCGTGGAAACACGGGTGTTTTTTTGTTTTGAAATGATTTTTTCTACCCATTGTATGTCTCTCTTATTTTTTTGTTTGTGAGGCCTACAACTAGCTATTCCAAAAACCAATCAAAAATATATATTTACTGCTTCTTGTGGTGCATTTATATTTTTTATCACATGGACCAGCTGCAGCGTCATTTTGAGAAACTATTCTATAAGCAAAACCTTAAGAGGCAGGATCTTGTTGAATTGAAACATGAAGCTCAAGCTTATAATCCTGAGATCAGTAATGCATTGGCCCATATCTTGGAAGACACTTCCAGTACCGTATCTCCTGCTAAACTCCAGAAGATCAAGAAGCTTTATAACGAGTATTTCTAATCGTTTTTTTGGATTTCTCCTTATAGTGGTCAGAAAAAATTGCATTATGTTCCGGTATCTGTATATATTTATTACCCTTGGAATATAGAAATCAGAAACAAGTGTTGGAATCGACTTTTATTCTCTAATCATATCCAATGAGGCCTCAAAGACCGCCTAGACAGCATACGTTGACCTGGTCGATGACAAGGATCACCGTGCTTGAGTATTGCAACAAGAAATACTTCTTCAACTACTATCCTCATGCCTTGAAGCCTCTCAATGAAGAACTCTGGCTCAATACCCTTCTTCTTAAGAATCTCAAGAGCATGGATATGCGGGTCGGTGAAAAGACCCATCATCTCCTTTCTGACTATCTCAATGCACTCAAGAGGAGTGACTTGACTGAAGATAATATCCAATCCTTCAAGGATCGTGTCGTCGATGAGATGAGGCGCGAATTCGAGATTTCCAAGACGAGAGATTATACCGCTTATGATAGGGATCATAAGTTCTGACTCTCCGAACATTATTATGGTGAGGATGTCGATGATAAGCTCGAAGAGGTTATCCAGAAAGTGCTCCACAATCTCGATGTCTTCCTTGCCAGCGATCGACATCAAAAAGTCCAGCACTATTTCAAGACGGCTAAGACCGTCTTTGTCGAAAGGCCCAGACAGAAGGATTTCGAGAGTATGAAACTCAATCTCTCTTCTCTCCCAGATCTCAAGAATCTCAATGTGATGGCTGCGCCGGATTTCGGTGTCGTCTTCTCCGACAATAAGTATCTCATCATCGATCGAAAGACTGGACAGGAAAGATTGGAGACAGACGGAATTTCAGATCAGCTCAAGATCTATGCACTCAAGACGCTTCTCAAGGGCAGGACCGATCTCGATCATGTAGAAATAGAGGGCTATGAGGTCTATCTCCCTAGTCTCAATAAGATCTGAGGGAAGATCCAGAAGACCGATATTGACTATATCGTCCAGAGACTCAAAGACGATATGGAATATCAAAGACAATTCCTCATCGATGGAGATATCGTCAATAACGAGCCATTGCCTCACGAAAATTTCCCGAGGACGACCAGCGCTAAGAAATGCGCTAGCTGCACATTCAGGAAGGTATGCGAAGACTTAAAGAATTTCGAATAAAATCGAGATTTACCTAATAATTAGCCGTGAAGGAAATATTTTTATGGACTATTGTTTAAAAGACGGTTTAGCGCCGTCTTTTTGTTTTATTGACTTTTTTGCTTAAATGTTTATATAGTAAAATAACAAATCTAAAAAAAATAATGTATGTTGTGGACTATCGTCTTGTGGGTCATGGTAAGCTGCCAGATGCTTGCTTGGCTCTATCTCATGCATAGAGGAGAAACCATAACCGCTAGAGGTTATCTCATATTCACTATGGGTATGATGTTGGGTCAGCTAGGTGCTGGTGTCGATTGTTTCATCCAACATGCATGGCCTACGTTTATTGTTCAAGTGTTCTTCTTCTTCGCTACTTTGTATGGAGCACTTCGAAGATTTAAGATCTTGTAATGTTTCCCGGACCGTATCGGTTCGGTTTTTTTATTCTTGGATGAAATGAAAAAAAATCCTGATACTATCTGTATCTATCTTGTAGGACTTATGAACTATATCCACCATGAATGGCGATGGGACCAAAAAAAGATCCATCCTTGCTTTGAGTTGTCTTTGGATCAACTTCAATGAAAGATATTTCCCGATGATGGCGAGGAGCGTGATCGGATTCTTGGTAGGCTGAGTCCTGATGAAGTTGTTGAGCGTGAAAGGTGTCTTGACCTGTCTTTCCTGTTGCAATGAACTCGGGAATGGTGAAAAATACCCTAGATCATGGAACATCATCCGCTTCTTCGCTTTTGCGTTTCTGCTTGCCCGTATCGGCGCTCGACCGAGGTATCTCATGACGCTATGGTATCGGATCAGGTCAGGCTTGAATTTTTCTATCTTCCTTTGGAGTTTTATAGTTTCCCGGAAATTGCCTAATCAGGTGATTATGCCAAGATATTTCGCAAATTTGCCAAGCGGTCATCCCGGCACTTTACCTCCGCAGAGCTCAACCTCGTATCCATGCTGTTCCAACAGGGCTTTGACGTCGTTGATGTAGGTCTCTATGCCTCCTATCCTATTGATGAAATCCGAGACTATCAGCACTCTTTTTGTCTCTTTTCCCGCTAAGGTATAGAACTTCATGAGCCGGCTTTCTTTGCTGAAACGATCAACCGACGAAACGCTTAAACGCTTAAACGTTCTCTCTTTACCTATTATCCTGATAAGATTATAGAGTCTGGTGCCGGTCGTGTGGCCGGATTGGTGAGTAAGGTCGAGCTTCGGATCTATGAATTCTTTGAGCCCTCCCTTGGCGTAGCCGATAGGCGCCAATCCCCACTGAAGTGCATTCAGCGCAGAAAGTCCGAACGATTCGAGACATTCCGATGGCATGAGTGCGTATTGGTAATTCCCGATATATCTCTTGATAGTCTTGAGATCCTGTCGTCAGAAATAATGGATGTTCTCGTTCTCCGCTGCTAATTCCTGTATTTTCTTTTCTCTGCTTCCTGACCCGAAGATGAATACCTCAAAGGCGGGTTTCTTCTTATCTTTCTTGAACAGCTCAATCATCTCGATGATGCCATCGATTCATTTTTCGGGTTCTAATCTTCAGAAATAGAGTAGTCAGAGCATCGTATACAAATAAGGTAAATTTATTTGATTGATATCCAGTATCTTTCTTTGAAGTGTCCTTCATGTCGATATTCCGAATCTTGGATTCATCCGTTATTTTTCATGGCTTTCGAAGATCAGATATTCTCTTTGTTGCAGGTCAACATCACCTTATCTAGCCCTAATTCCTTGCATTTCTCGAGTGCGAGCTTGAGTCCTATAGTCGCATATCATTTCCTTCTTTCGCTTGGCCTGATGCCATAGCCGATATTGCCTCCATTATATCTCAATGCTTCGTTGAGCACAGGGCGTATATGTACAGCACCCACTAGCCTTCCTTTATCGTCTATGAGGAAATAGAGGATAGATATCGCATGCTCATGTTTCGGGTTCCCGGTCTCTCTATCTCTCTTGATCCTTTGTACTAGGTCTTCGAATGTCTCTCCTTCATTGAGATTTGCGGCCCCTGGTATGATCTTTTCGTTCGCGTCAGCGAATTCCTTGATCATCTCTAGATAGTCCTTTTCATGCTTGGTTTGTGGGAATTCGAGTATCATATTAGTCCTTATGGATTAAAATCCTTTCAGTCTTTTCTTTTCGTTCTTCGAGACTTAGTTTCTGATTATCCAATACTTCTCCTGCATATAATTTCCATAATACTGATATCGCCGCGCATTGCTCGCATTTGGTACCTTTCCCGAAATTGCATCCGCCTTGCTCTTCTCGGAGCTTGATGCAAAAATCTAATTCTTTTTTGATCTCTTCTTTCATGATGCTGTTTTCTTGGCTAAATTTTTCGTTTTTTTCGTTCTTCGTTCGTCGATCTTGCCGTGATGGCCGCTGAGGAGGATCTGCGGCACTTTCATGCCAAGTACCTCTTCAGGTTTAGTATAGTGCGGATATTCGAGATTGTCCATATTCTTGTCGATATTGTAACTCTCGTCCTGTCGACTAGACTCTTCCTTGATGACTCACGGGATGAGTCTGGATATCGCTTCGATCATGACCATAGCTGGAGTCTCACCGCCGAGCGTGATGAAGCGTCAGAGGGAA
Organism: uncultured Candidatus Peribacteria bacterium; assembly: GCA_964430205.1. Lineage (GTDB taxonomy): Bacteria > Patescibacteriota > Gracilibacteria > Absconditabacterales > Absconditicoccaceae > CAJBLF01. The sequence goes on from CAYSER010000002.1 coordinate 48,372, forward strand.
ATCTTGTGAAATTGCTGCTTATAATGCTTTTTCATATACTGTTCAAAACGGTAGTCTATACCTTCATATCTGGTGCATACGAAAATCAGATGTTCCACTGTGCTCAAGCTGTGAGCGGTCTTTTGGGTGAAAACGTCTTTAGAGGGAGACGGGAGGAGTATCTTAAATCACCCTTTATCAGCGGAGCTCTTTGTCTTCTTGATTTTCTTGATGATGGATTCTACGGCTTGGATGGCAGGAAGCGCTTTCATCAGTAATCCAGCTCCTCACCCATAGATACTATCGTCCACGGTCTGATGCCTGTCAGGGCAGAATGTCCTCGGATTCACGAACGAGAACTTCAGGAGCTTCTTGTCCTGCGCTTTCTTGATGAGCGAGGTCTCGAGAAAACTTTTGAAGATGTCAGGGAATATAGAGACTATATAGATATGCATACTGGATGACTAAACGAATAAACGACTAAACGAACAAACGATGTGTCTTTGCTCAAATATACCGTTTTCTCGTTTGAGCGTTTCGGCGCTTGAGCGTTTTAGAATCATTTCGCTATGTATTGTACGAGTCTGATGATGACGTAGGAGGAGACTACGATGAGGAGACCCACCAGTGATCCGATGATACCTTTCTTGGCGTTTGCCGGATCCTTGCCTGAGCTTGCTGCAAAGATATACATCAATCCTGACACGATAAGCGCTACGGTCACCAAGGTCCCGATAAACATCGTTGCTGAGAGCACGATGTCTTGGACGAAAAGTCCGACGGATGTCGATTCGCCTGGGTTCCTTGCGGTATTCCTGATGCCAAGCGTATCGTAGATGTTGAGCTTGCATTGTCCTTGGACGAGTTGTTCTTGGGAACACGAGATTCCCATCACTGATTCGGATGCAGTCTGTCACGGATTATTCGTGTTTCCTCATGTAGGATTTTGTCCTCATCCATTAGGAGGTAATAGGTCTTCGCATTGATTTGTTGTTATGTTGCATGTTTGTGTAACTGGATCACATAATCATTCACATGGTACTATTGCAAATGAAAAATTTGCCGTAAATAATACTATCGGGAATATCAGACCAATTATTTTTTTTATCATAAGAATATTTAGATGATAAATCTATAATTTGTATATCCATTCTCCTTGATTTTGCAAACATAACTAGTAGACACAAGTATCAAGATATACGTAACAAGACCCGTTTAGCTTGTTGGTTAATCTATGAAATCTCTTGCCGATTCACTCAGAAAAAGCTTGGCCCATAGGCATCAGGGTCATCAGATGATAGGAGCTCTCGCACTCAATGCGGTCAGAGACTTTTTTGCCAAACAACAATCATTGGTTAAAATCGGTCAAGATAATGGAAAATCAATAAAAATCGATGAAAATATAGAGGGATATGTGAGGTTCAGTACGCTGTATCTCAAACTCCACGATCAATCCCTCAAGATCTCTTTTTTTCAACAAAAAAACCAGATATTACATGCCGTAAATCTGGCGCTCAAAAATATCTGATATACGACGAAGATAGAGGAGATACGCTTTAAATAAATGCAGAATTCAGAATTGAAAATTGAAGATTGAAAATTGAAAATTGAAAATTGAAAATTGAAAATACTTATCATTGTTCCTTATCTTTGAATTCTTGCTCAAAATCCTTGAATTCCTTGAGATACATCGTCTCGAATTCATCGTATATTTTTTCCAGGAATTCGGGGAAATTAGGTATCTTTTCTTTGAGGTAGTCTGCAACTTCAGGAGTGACGCCTTTTGTCTCTAGGATATCAAGCATACCTTGACCATCTTTCTCATCTATCTTGTCTATGATATGGGTCATCACTCGGTCATACAGGACGGGTTTAGTGTCTTCTATCATCATATCGAGTCATTCATCATCAATATCAGGGATGGCCTTGATGATCATCTGTTCGATGAAGGTTTCTGTATCGATCATTGGTGTCTGTGTAAGGTAAAATCCTTATCAGGAAGCCTATCTATCTCTTTTCTCATTGCAAGATGAATTCCGTATTTCCCTTTTCAATTATCTCTTGACATTTGCTATAAAATAACTATAACAACAATACAAAATCAGTAAACAAAACAGAAAACATCTAAATCTAACATGATCGTTATGAAAAATTTATTTGTAATGCTTATCATGGTTGCTTTTGCAACCGCTACCTTCGCTGCCGTTGATTCCACCAAGACCACCAAAAAGGTCAAGGAACTTTCCACGAAGGAATACACCATTATCGCAGGCACGGACACCATCACCGCCAAACCCGGTGACAGCGTCAATGTACAGTTCACTGAAGCTGACTCCGCCAAATTCACTGGCAAAAAAGATGTCCAGATGATCGGCGGCAAAGCCACTAAAGTGAAGGAAGTGACTGCCCATGGTAAGAAGTTCTGGGTGAAAGCCGATCAGGATCTTGCAGAGCCGATTACAATGCTCTGCGATGAGGATGAACAATCCGATCCCGTGAATCCGATCTTCTATGGCCTTATCGGTCTGGTTGCCCTCGCTGGAGGATGGTCGATCTGGAGGTTTGGCTTCCGCGGCTAATCCGCTAACTAGCATTAAAATATTTGACCCCTGGTATCCAGGGGTCGCTTTTTTTATCGGAAAAACTTTTGTGTCGGATTATTCTCTACAGATATAGACTTTGCTCCCTACGGAGAGATTGTCATAGGCGATGCCGAAATGCGGGATGTTCGGACATCCGTGGGTGATGTCATTGTCATCTATTGATCCTGATACTATCGCGTTTTCGTATTTGTCTGGATTGCTTGGCGGTTGATAGATCGGATGGATTGCCAATCATCGTTGTTTGTATTTGAATCTTTCTTCCTCATTCCCTTGATTATCTATCGGTACAATACGTATCCCTCTCTTCGGACCGTCGACCTTATAATTGCTTTGCATCCCTTCTATGATCTCTTGGATCTTGAATAATCCTGTCGGAGTGTTCCTGTTCACTTCCCCTTTCACATATCTCAATCCACCGTTGCCTGATTTGTAGTATGGATAGGGTTGGAATGGTCACGTGTTTCCTTTGTCCGCTCCGATGAGGATGGTCTGCTTATCGGTCAATCTATGCTCTTTGGTGAAGAGGTATTGGGTGCAGGTCGATTTGGAGAGGATAAGATAAGGGAGGTTTCCGTTTGAGATCTTTCAGGTGAGGAAGTCTTGGTATGCCTCTTTCACATCGCTCGGAATCTTTGGATTGTTCATCACTTCCGGTCATTTGGCTCCAAAAAGTGGATTTCTGATCTTCTCCAATGTCTGCGTATCCATTTTTCCGGATGCTTTATTGGATGCATATTCGGAATTCCTCTTCATACCATACATCTCCTGGAGTCAGAAGATATCTCACTTCTTGATGTGCTCAATCGCTGCTTTCTGGATCTCTGGATAGGGGATAGCAATCACTGCATCTTCGATCTCTTGGTAAGTTATGTCTTGGAGCTGTTCTTGGCTTATCGCCTGTTGCAGCTGTCCAATCGTGATGGGATCTTGTTGTATGATCTTTGTAGCATCGCCATGTCTCTCTTTGTTCTGATCTGTGCTTTGTTCGGTATCATATATCCTCTTATTTTTCGCATCTTTCTTGGCTCGTGTTCGGATTCCCACTATCAGTCCACCAGAAACTACAGCGATACCGACCGCGATGCTGATCTTCTTGATGATTCTCTTCAGTCATGGATCTTTCGTTGTCTTGACGATATGCTCTGTCTCGGCGCTAGATTTGTCCTGGAAGGTTGTCTTGAGTTTCTCTTTTTCCGATTTGGAAAGGTTCTCATCGATATCTTGCACGACTTGTTCGCTCTCTTGCTGGACATTCTCTGTAGGTTGATTTTTTGCTTTCTTTGACTTTCTTTTTTCTAGGATTGATTTCCGCTTCTCTTGGATTTTTTCTCGTTTATTCGATTTCTTTATGTTCTTCTCCTGTTCATCTGATTCTGTCGTTTTTTCCTGTTGCTCTTTCTTCTCTTTTCTCTCCTTCTTTTCTTCTTTCACTTCCGTGCCCTTCGTTATCTTCCTGTCCTTTTCTTGTTTTCTTTTTCTTCTATTCTCTTTTTCTTCGTTTTCTCTGTTTTTCTCTTCTGTCTTTCTTGCCCTATTTTCCGTCTTTCTCTCTTTCTTTTCCTGTTTCTTTTGTTCTTTTTCTTCTGTCTTTCTCTTGTCTAGGATATCCTTTAATTCTTCATTAGTCTTGCATGTGATGCTTGCGATGAAATAATTGATATTCGTCAGATTCTTTTTTTGTTTTTCGGAGAATCTTATCCTCCTTTCTGTGAGCTTTTTCATAATCGCTTGTTTTTCCTCTTCGCTTACTACAGAAAAAATCTCCTTGAGATTTTTCGTAACTCCGGATACTGTCTTGGCTTTTTCGCCCAAATCCTCTATCTGTCCGACGATATCATCTATATGACCCATGATTTTCTTTGGTTATCTATAAATCTCATTATTTTGACATCCCTTCTAGGTATTCCAACCTGAATTCAGCCATCTTCTCCTTCATGAATGACGGAAAATCCTTGATCTTCATCTCTGCGAACCCATATGCCTGATCTATGTTTTCGTTGTTATGCAACATCTCCACGAAAATATCCCTATCTTCTTCGTTAAGCTTGATCATGATTTCGGTATTTAACCTATCTATTAGGATCTCCGTAGCATTCTCTACTTCTTCTTCGAAAATCTCTGTGGGCTTGAATCCTGCCTCTAGCATGATGGTCTTGATGAATAATTCCAATTCGTCCATAAGCAATGATAAACATATAAAAGATCAGTAGTGAAAAATTTTACGTTATTTTTTCTCTTCGTCGAACTTGTTCACTTCGTTCCATACCGTCGGTGCGCCGAACGATAGGAAATTGTCATATCGAGGATGACCTCAGCTGATCGGAGACAATGGCGGTTTCGGACCTATCGGTGGTACAGGATTGACTAATGATACCTTGTCGAAAATAAGGTCTGTCAATTGATTTCCTTGCGTGTTACAGAAGAGCACATTGCATGCAGTCTCTTTTGTCCGTCAGGCAGGTAGATGATTGAGGTCTATTGCACCGTTCTTGAAGCTCGCTAAGAGACTATTTATGCTCGATTGATCAGTAACCATGCCATGATATCATCGGCTAGTCATGAGATCAGATATCTGCTTCGCTGAATGCAGATTGAAATTGGTCCCTAATTTCACTAGTTCTTGCTGGTCTGAAGCCGGCATATTGGTGATGTTCTGTGCAAACATGTTGAAGAAATCATGTGTTTTCTGGTTCGCCAATTGATCGGTACCGTACATATCCTTGAAGATGGACCGTAATTTCTCTGAATGCGATCATCCTGGTATATTCTGTACTTTGGCTACGAATGCATTGAACTTGGTAATATCACCATTGAATATCTGATTCTTCAAGAGATCTCCGTTCGGGCCGAATGCTGGATCGAGGATGGTCTTCGTTGTCATTATCGGTGTCGCAGTAGGTGCTGCTGCTGCGTGGGATGGTGTTCAGAATACATTGTTCCGTCCATCAACAATCTGATTTTTGAGCCATCCTACTACATATGCTGATCCTAGATAAATACCTGCAGATCTCGTACCTGCAAATATTCAGAGTTTGGTGCGCATCTGTCTCATCTTCCTTGCATCTCTATCTTGGTCATCCATCGTATCGGATACTTTCTTGCCCATGCTTACTTTGCTCAAGATCTTAGCAACGATCTTTTCCGGATCTTTAGCCATAGGGTCGTATCTCGTGATTCACGCCAAGATCAATCTATAGAGTCAGTTGTAGAGCTCTTCGAGATTTTTCTCTCCTTCGCTACCGTACATAAAATTCCTTCCTCTTTCCTTATGCGCCTGGACCAAGGAAATAGCATCAACTAGATTCCTCTGGAATGCCTGTTTCTCTATCGGCGTGAATGGTCATGCTTTCTCGAGATATTTCTGGATGTTCTTGCTTATATGTTCAACGGAGTCTGTGTTGTTGAAGTATTCCATACTCTCTCCGTATTTGGAATATTTCGTCGGGAATGCCCATCTCAATCGTTTAGGCCTCTTATCTGACTTTTCTTTCAACTCTTCGAGATATTTCTTTCTCTGATCCGGGGTCATCGCCAATAGAGTCTCTTCGAATTTCTTGTGCTCCTGTGTGTAGTGCCCTTTCTTCTTGAGGAAATTGAGGTACCAAAGGATACCAGCTCATCATGCTACCCCTAGTACTGGCATCGTCAATGCTCAGACCACTCCTGTCGTCGCTAGACCTACGCCTGTGATCGCTGTCGTCCGTCGAGGATGTTTGCTCATCCATCTCGTAAATTTTCTCATATGAGTCACATCGAATTTATCCTGATTGACGTATTGTGCTGTAGTAAGTCCCTTGAGTTCTTCGGATTTGTTGACGAGCAGTGCCAATCTCATCTTGACCGTTCTCGTCCTCATCGTTTCGAGCGTTGTCCTGCTTTGTGCGAGCTTTGTCGCAAAATCGATCTTATCCATATTGAGCCCTAGACTCTTGACCATATCTGGTAGTTTATTCTGTTCCTTGATGAATTTTTCTAGCGAGTTCCTGATCTCCACTTCGAATTCCTGGGGTTTATTGAGGATACCGTTCTTTACGTATTTGTCGATGGTTCCTATCACTGACCCATAATATGTCCTTTCCGCTTTTTCTGCTTTGGCTTGTTCTATGATATTGGTCCCTAGATGTGTAAGCTTATTTCTCTTCTTGTAGTCGTTCAATTCTCCATTGCTATCGATGAGATCCTCCACTTGTGTCTGGAGCTTCGTCTCTGCATCTGCTGAGGTGTCCGTGAGATAATCGATGACCGCTTTGTCGAGTTCCGCTTGGAAGATTGGATCATCGAAGATTTTTTCGCCTTTGTCTTTTTCTACATCTACGATATTTTCCGCAAAGCTTCCACCCATGGATTTCTCTGTCATCCGGCGATTGACCGCACTCTTGGTGGCATCATCCATCGCTAATCCTCCGGTGCCTTTCAATTCTTTGTTTATCAGGTTCTTCAGCATCCTTTCCCTGAAGAAGAATATCTTCGCTCTCTTGTATCCGAATTTCATCCCTGATTTATATTCGTCCTCGATCTTCTTGATGGCATTCCTGTAGGCTACCTCTCTGCTCATCTCCTTGGTGTCCGCTACTGCAGCCTTGATCTCCTTAACGCCCGCTAATTCTCCATGTCTGAGCTTTTCTGTAGGCACTTTCAACCCACCTCCGCGGACATTGAGCAAATATGCATTGAGCGCTTCGTAGAGACCGTCCTTATGTGCATTATATTTGTCCAATACCTTGTCACCGAGCAGTTTGATTGCATACGTGGGATTGAGCTCCGTGAAATCCAGGGTTCCGAGTTTTTCGAAGATCAGTTTCTTGAGATCCTGTTCCGTCTTGCCGGTGAACATATCCAATATCCATTTCCTGAAATCGTCGTTGTATTCCAGATTGCCGTAGCAATTTGCCTGAGAGACATCGCCGATCATGGAATATATCGATGTTCCCAACCAAGTCGGGTTCGTGTTTTTTATGATGATCTCCTGGAAGAAATGGTTCTTCTCGTCTGTTGTCATCCTTGCCCATTCACCTTTGGTCCTCTCATTATTCTCCATGAATTCATAGAGCCTATCCTTGAGCTGGGCCTCATATGCTTCCTGGAATATTTCGTCGAGCTTCTTCTTGATATTGTACTTCGCATCAAGGCTCGAGTATTCAGGATTGAAATCCGGTTTTTTCCGTTCGAGAGTCACCGTTTTGGTAATACCGACCTTGTCGGTAAGCTTCTTTCCTTTGCCTCACACGCCTGTGGCTTCCATTTCCATCTTAGTAGGGAATTTCGTCTCGGTCGGCAGATCCTTGTACGCTTCTATTTCTATCAGCAATTGCGTTGGTTTCGCTGATGAGATCTCGATTTTTCCGAGCTTGATGAACTTCCCTTCACTGTTCTTGATGAAGATCTCTGCAGCAGGATCCCCTGGCTTCAGCGTTTTCTCGAATTTCTTGCCCTTGTCATCTTCGAAGAGTTCGATATCCTTAGCATCTGCATTCTTCCATGTGAGCTTCGCTATCTCGTATCCTTCCGGTACCTCTTCAAGCCCCTTTGTCGTGTCCAGAAAATGTGCTTTGAGATCTATGGATACCGATTTTTTCGCTCCTTTATCCGGTGTCTCCGGCGGCAGCTCTTTTGGATTCTTCGTTTCCAGTCATTCTAATGATTTACTTCTTTTGGTTACTATATTCAATGCTTCTTTGGTCGTCGTATACGCGTTAAGTTGTTTTGTCACTAGAGAAATGTTTTTCAATATTTTGTTCGCTGCATCCAGCTGATTCTTTTTGGTTCCTGTTTCCAAGAAAAGATCGAGTTGAGTAAAGAGGATGATCAATCTCGTGAGCTTTTCTTTCATCTCAGCGCTAATTCCTGTCCTGAATAAGACATCATTTTCCAGTGCTGTATTTACGTTCTTGATGGTGATGCTATTGGCTTTCCTAATCGTCTCCATCTCCGTAATCCTGAATTTCGGATTTTTTCTCAGCTTATCCCTGAATTCTGAGAAGATCGGCAATTTAGGATCAAATCGGTCCATCAAGGTATCCTCGTAGAATAGTTTCGTTTCCATCCTGATGCTATCCATGATGCTTGTTTTAGTTGCCGGATCTATATCTACTCAAGTAGGCGTGAACAATTCGCCATACTGGATGTTCATATCTTTCTCTTTGATCGATTCTTTCGATTCCAATGCATTTTTTCTGTCCCTCAGTATACCTTCTATCTCTTTGATATCATCTTTCATCGAGAAATCAGCGACTTTGTCAGGCGCTGTGAAAATATCAAATAGTTCTTTTGCTGTGTCTTCCACGACAGTGATATGACTTTCAATCATCATCTCCTTATTAGCTTGGAGCTTCGATATGAGCTTCTTGAGCTGTGATTCATCCATTTTCTTGAGGGCCATGTTCTTTGCGGGAATAGATAAAGATTTTGGGTTATCTCATTATACCGGCAAACGCTTTTTTTGTCAAATTTCGAGCCACTTTCTTAGATTGAGAAAAAGCCCGAAATCCGGGCTTTTGGATGTATTTCAATATTGATCTCTAGAGACTGATGCTTTCTTGCTGGAGCTTCGCTTTCGCTTCTTCGACTTCCCTGTTCGCATCAATGATCTCTTGTTGTGTCTTGGTGATCTCCTCTTGGATCTCATTCATCTCTTTATTCTCTTTATTGAGTCTCTTGTTCAATTTCTCTACCTTCTCTATCTTGTCTTGGTACTCATCTGCCGCTTTCTTGACGTCCAGATCCTTGGGACCGCAGGCATTGAGCGTTATCAAGAGCGATAATGCACTCGCTCCTCCATAATTCTTGAGCTTTTTGGTGAGATTGTTCCGTTTGTTGACTCTGGATCATTCTTTTGCTTTAGTTGTCATGATATGGGTATGATGATATAAAATTCTATTGTTTTTATAAGCGTTTCATCCTTTTGTTCATAGCTTTGATCATTCTTCCCATGATCATCGGGTTCATAAATGCTTCCTTGGTCTCTTCTTCGCTACACATACGTCTTCCTCCTCTTGCGTCAACAGCATCTAGTTCATCTTTGCGAATGATAGCTTCATTATTATTCCCGAGTATATTGCCTGGATCTTCAGGTGTAACGATACCAAGCTGTCCATCTTCATCCATGACATAAATATTTTGCGTCAAAGGATTGCGGACTCCGAAATTGCTACGGCTTATTTTGGAATTCTCTCTTAATTTCTTCGTCAATCCATCATAAAATGAGAAGATGATATCTCTTTCAACTCCATCGAACACACGGATTTTATCCTTTCTGTATTCCAGCAATTTGCCTAGATTCTGTCCTTTACGTTCTATGTCTCACATCTTGAGCGTGATCTGGTTCTTCTCGAATGCCATCTCCACATTCTTTTTCCCATCTTCACTTTTTGCAGATGATGTGAAATCGAATTTACGTGTTGTCCTGAGATTCAAAATCGTTTTGATTGGTGATGTCCAGAAGCTATTCGCTGAAACTTTTGTCTTCAATAACCTATTTCTCGTTGCATTTCTGTATCCTTCATGGAATTCGTTCATCGCAAAATTAAAGTGTCCCATGAGTTCATCTATTGCTGTTTGTAGTGATCTTGGATTTCCTAAATCATGGAAGGTGTTAGTTGTTATGAACTTATCATAATCGAACAATGTCCTTTCCGTTCTCACTCCTCCTGTATCATTCCGTTCGTAAAGAGTAATATTCTTATCATTTTTTATGATTTCTCTTTGATTCGTCGTTCAAGGTATGCGATATTTCAATGACAGATTTCTCTTTTTAGACATCTCTATCATGCTTATCAGGAGATTGTAGACTATATGCGTTCTGACTTTGAAATCACGAATATTCGGACAATTCAGTATCTTTCTGGCTAATGTAGAAACCTCTCATTGTTTAAGCTGGATGTCTTTTATTGGGTAGCGTTTATCTTTTCAAGGGAATGTAATCTTCACCGTGATGTTGTTCTTTCCCGATATCTCCGTCTTGAGGTCGTATTGGACTGGTTCCGGATTGTTGAGATCTTCAATCCTTGTGTTTGTCGAAATGTCTACTTTCTGGTCTTTGATCTCATAGCTTGATCCATTGAAGAATCTTGTATAACTGACATCATTGCGTCATCGTTCGATGCCTAGAAATCTTTTTCTCCTGTGTTTTGTCATGAGATCGTTCGATCCGATATTTGCTTCTGTCGCTTCGGTTATAGTCTGTCCTATTGCATTTCTTTCGTTATCATTTTTCCTATTTTCTATGCTTGTAAGGAAGTTGCTCAATTCTGTCTTAAGACGTATATTAGTTGCAGTGCTTTGACTCAATATATCATTAAGTTCATCTTTCAAATAGTCTTGCACACTTTGTTTGAGGTTGGTATGAAGATGGTTTTGATAAGCATTCCCGCTTTCAATGATTTTCTTGTCTGAGTTCCATGTACGATCATCATGAGCAAATCGTGTGCGGAATCAGACGTAATTGTTGAGATTTGCTAGATTCGTCGCTATCATTCCCGTAGTGAGGAAATTTCTGTATATCTGTTGATAAAGCTCTTCTTTGATCTCTTGCTCTTTCCCATTTTTTCTTCAATATTCTTCCAGTTGAGAGAATCTTGTACCATCTAAATGTCTCAAGGCGTCGAAAACCGCCTCTCTCTGAAGGGATGGAAATGAATTAGCATATTGACTGGAGAGTTCATTCGTCACAATATTGCCTGGCGCTGTAGTATTATAGTTGTCTATTTCCGACTCGCGCAATGTAGCAGTATTTACCTGTGTCGATTTTGGTCCTTTCCTGAGTTGAAGCTCGAATTTCTTGTTGCATACCACATTGATGTTATTCACTCCTATCGTTGCTGCAGGATAAGTTGCATTGATGGATAATTTTAATGGTTGTGATAGGTCAGCTGAAGCAGGACTGATCGTGAGATTCGTCATGTCTAATGATCTTCCTGCTAATGCTATTCCTGACAATATCACCGTCTGACCTCACAATTGTACGGTATAATTACCTGTTGTCGGCTGAGGCAATGGTACTCCTTGCTCGTCACACAATGATAGATCTGCACCAGGATTTGTGGCCGCTGTCTTGAAAATAGTGTCCAGATTCTGGTTAATATTCATTATTGTGGATCTTGATGCTCCTGGCGGCGTGGTGATATCGATCTCTATATTGTTGATCCTGTTTCCGGTGTTGAAATAATTGGCATAGGTATGAATGTTGTTGTATTCTGTCCTTCTCGCTAGTATATTTGCATGTCCTATTGCTCCTGGCGCTACTGCTGTTCATCCGGTGATTTGCAAGAGATTCCTTCTTTCCCTTCCGATTTCAGCACGTCTTGCCGCGCTTGCTGCTCATACGGGGAGTGCTGCTTCTTCCGTATTTAGATCAATTATTTCCGCTCTCGCGTCAGCGACCAATGATCCTGCTTGTAGCCTTGTATAAACATTCTGAATATCACTTCTCACCTCATTGTCTATAAAGAGATTGTTACCTGTATGGAGGTTGCTGAAAAGATCCAGAGAACGAGACGCAATGATTCTGTCTATTTCCGGTACGTTGGCTATGCCTAAATTGCTGAGCGTCGTTTCTGTGCCTTTGAGATGTGATTTCGCTTTAGAGTTTTCAGTCATATACCTCAATAACCTGTTAAATATTTGTGCAACTTATTCCTCCAAGAATTCCTCGCTGACCATATCCGTCACGATATCGGTGAGCAGTTCGTGATATTCAGGGATTTTCCTTTCGAGGTATTCCTCGATAGCAGTTTGATCATTCGCATTATCCTCCATGAATCTGATATCCTCATCCAACATGATGTATTCGGAGGATTCCAATACTTCATCCAAAATGGTGTTGTAGATGTCGTCTTTGCTGGCGTCAGGATTGAGCTCTTTGAGCTTGTCGTATACGTAATCAGTCGCTTGCTGCAATGTGGTGATCTTGTCCATGGTCTGTTCTTTCATAAAAGAATAAAATCTATGCTACCATGCTTGCTAATGGTCTGTTGAATTGGATGATCTTCTCTTCTTGGCTCGCTCATCTCTCGGTATTGATGAATGGATCCGTCCATGCACTGGCTCTTTGCCTAGCGTAGGCATATCCGTAATAATTTATCCTCTTCTTAATCGCATCGATTACGTCCTGCTCTTCTTTGGTTTTCTCTCATTTGTCGAGAACAGCGAAGATATTGTCCCTACCTAGATTGAATTGCTTATGGAATTGATTGGGATTCATCTGTAAACCTACTTTCCCTCCTATGATATCCATTCCGTTTTCAAGTTTCATGCTTGTGTAACGTAAAAATCTCGCTTTCACGAATCCCATGATGAATCTGACGCCTTTGATTGAATCATTTCCGATATCATTGAACTTCTTGGTCAGCGTGTTGACGGTCATCCTTCTCTTGAGTGTCGAGAATTGCAATCTTTCGGTCATTGTACGGCTTACAACACCTCCTTTCCTGGTCTTCTTCCCGAATCTGATCCATCTCGTCGAGATCCTTGAAAGCTCTTCCGGTTTGTAGTCCAATTTTCCCATAAAGAAGTCCTTGGCTGTCTCGTATCTGTCTTTCTCTTGCTGGAGTTCGGTCTTGATATCTTCCAGATCTTTGGTGATTTTCGCTTTTTCGATGTCGTTGGCTGATCTCAGCGCTTTGAGTTTCTCCGAATACCTGTCTATCGTCTGTCTGAGCCTTGTCTTGGCTTCTCCGACGAGGGTTTCGGCGTTTTTCTCTGCATTCTCCGGTTTGTCTTGGAGTAGATTCATTAGCTCTTCCATCTTCATGGATTTCTTCTCTCCTTCTGCTGTTTGAGCTTCCTTCATCTCCGTTTTGTGGACTTTCGCTTTTTCATCCAACTCCTTGATCGCGGCTTCGAGCTCTGCAGCCTTGGTTCAATCATGGCTCGCTTGCGCCGTTTCGAGTTCGGTCATCAACTCATCTCTTGATTTACCAGTATTGATATCGATCATAGGTATCCGGTCCGTTAAATAAAAATTTTATCGATGTTATTATACCCAGAAAATTTCTCTTGTCAAAAAAACGGGCACTTTTTTGTGTCCGTATGCGTGAAATTGCTCAAAATCGTTGAATGATAGCCAAAAGTTGCCAAAAGCTTGTCGAACGCTATCTTTTTGTCTTGAATTCCTGGGACATCTGTTTTTTTCTATAGGAATTGGCGAATCTATGTGCTTCATTCCTGGCTTTGAGGAACATCTTGTCTGCCTGGTCGTAGGCCATCGGGGTTCCGTGAATCTTGAGATGGTTGTCGAGGGTGTAGATGGTCTCTGTAACGACCCCCTCTTCGTTTCTCCCCCTATCAGTGGAGCTTTTAGCTTTTCAGATCTTTGATTTGGTCCTGGCTTCGCCTTTGCCTAACGAAATGATATCCATCTGATTTATTCTTTCTTTCCGTTCTGGATCCTTGCAGAGCTTCTTGATCACGCCGAGCTGGCCCTTGCCGCCATCCAATATCAAGAGATCCGGTAATTCAGTTCATGACTTGACTCTACGCTGGATCACCTCTTCGAGCGCTGCATAATCATCTGCCTGTTTGCTGTGGATCTTGTATCTGCGATAGCCTTTGGAATAGGGGAGTCAACCGACCAAGCAGGAAAGGCCTCCGCTAGACCGGCTTCCACTCATATGCGAGATATCTACGCATTCGATCCTATACGGGATTTTCTTGAGCCCGTATCTTGCTTTGAGCGTCTTGAACATGTCGTTGATGATAGCGGTCCCTTCTTGGAGCGAATGAGAGATGATGTATGATTCTAGGAAATTCTCGGCGAGCGCGAGGAGAGGCTTAGTGATTTTACCAACCCCCTTTTCGTTTTTCCCCCTGACAGGGGAATTCTTAGCATTTCAGGTTATTATAGTCTCATTTTTGTTTCTTTCGAGTATTCATTCGCCGAAGGTCCTTTGGATAGCGAGTTCAAGGCTGTCAGATTCCATGTCCTCGTTTTGCTGTTTGCTCGTGATGACATCCATGAGCTTGCCCTGGACAAAGACGAGTACGACGTAGATATGTTGGTTCCCGATCGTCTTGATCAATGCGAGATATCCATCTTTCTTGTCCTGCAAGACGACATCTTGCTTCTCGACGAATCCTTGGAGGGATCTGTAGATATCCCTGAGTTGTGCTGCTCGTTCGTAATTCTCGTGGATGACCGCTTCTTCGATCTGATGATGGATCTCTTTTTCGATGGGCTTGGTATTGCCTTTGAAGAAAGAGGTTATGGTGGTTATGATGTTTGCGTAGTCTTTCTTCACATCCTCCGCCTCACGTTCGTTCGGCACCTTCTTTGTCAATGAGGCTTTTGGTCCTTTAGCCAATTTGCATCGGCCGCGGCAGAGTCAGAAATAGTAATCTGAACAGAGTTTACCCTGCCTGAATTGCGTATTTCTACATCCTTTGAATTGGAGGATCTGCCTCAGGTATTGGAGAAATCTCTTGAGCTGGATGGTATCGTTCTTTGGCCCTATGTAGAGCGCTCCGTCGTTGGATCTTTTCCTGGTCAGATAGATCTGTGGGAACGGTTCCTTGGTGATCTTGATATAGACGTAGCTATTGTCGGCTTTGAGCAGGTTATTATATTCTGGCTGATGTTGCTTGATGAGATTATCTTCCAGATAGAGGGCCTCGCTCTCGTTCTTGACCATAAGGAAATCGACCTTGTCCGCCTTTTCCAGCATCTCCTGCTTCCAGAGCGAATTCGGCGAAAAATATTGGCTCAACCTTTTCTGCAAGTTCTTGGCTTTGCCGATATAGAGAATGGTGCCTTTCCTGTCTTTGAACAGGTAGACTCATGCATTAGACGGTATTTTGGCGATGTCGGTCGTAAACATCTATTCCTAAGAATTTATAATTTATAATTTAAAATTTAGAATTTAGAATTCTTGTAGTCTTTCGGTATAGGGTAGTGGATGGAGCGAAAATTTCAAGCGTTCTTGGTCTTGAAATCATCGCTAAAATACTTATACATAATTTAAACAAATTATATTGACTTATGACAAAATCTATTAATTTGAAAAAGGAAAGCTTTTTCATCGTCATGATCGAGGTAACTTTCATGTTTCTCGGCAAGTTCTTTTCCTGGGCAATGCCCGTTCTTGTTGTTGTGATGGGGTTGGGTCTTGCGTTGAGAACATTCTTCCTTTCTGACTGGTCCGGACGGATTCTGTTCGCACTGCTTAGTAGCATAGTGCTCACTATCGGAATTCTTCTCTTCAGGCAGAGACGAAACCTTGATTGGTAATGATCTGGTATCACCATCGATAAGCCGCGGTATCCCGTCGGCTTTTTTTACATTTTCTCTTATCGCCGATATCTTCAGTGAAGCAAACAAAAAAACCTTGCTGCGAGCAAGATCCTTTTGTATCTCTATAAGATGTTTACCTAGTTTATTTCTTAGAGGTCTTCACGAGTTCGTAAACGCCTTTCTCCACTCTCTTGAAAAGATTCTTGTATTTCTGGAGATTGAGCATGACGGTATTTGGACTGACCATTTTCTCTTTGAGCATCTCTTTGCAGAGCTCCTTGACGTTCATCGCTCTATCATTCCTTTCGAAGATCCTTACGAGGATTTCCTTGACCATGCCGCCTTCATATCCTCGCTCCTTGAGTCCGTAGATTCCGAGTCCGAGATTGACGAAAAGGTCATTGTTCTTGACCAGTTCGTTGTGGACGGTATTGATCTTGACTGCTTTGGCAGGGAACCGTTCCATGATCTTTGCTGGAAGCTCTTGGTAGTGGACTGGCTTATTTATCCTTCTCATAGTGTAGAGGATCTTGAGTTTGATAGTCTTTGGATTCACATCAGCGAAATTCGGCAATCCGATCTTTCCATCGAATACGTTGATCTCCCTGATAGCGTCGAAGAAGTTTACGTAGAAGAGATCGTTCTTCATATAATGAACATCTTTGTAATCTTTTGCAAAATTCTCTTTCATTCGTCCGATGAATTCGTAGAGATCCTGACTCTTTGCTCTCTTTTCGAAGTAAGAGCTGATAGTGAGCACCATCTTAGTCAATAAGTCTTCATATAACGGTTCGAGGTAGAATGCTTTGTTGAGATATTTGTTCCTCTTGAGATAGGTCACGTCGAAGTCGGAGACCAGAATCAATTTGAGTTCTTGTTTGGTGAACTTGAATATGTTCTTGTTTACCAGCTTAGCGATCAATACGTCTTCGCAGAGCAATCCTCCATGGACATCCAAGACTTTCTTTGCTTCTTGGAGCACTTCCATATAGGTATCGTTGCCCACGATGAGTCTTCTGAATCTCATCAGCGCTTGCGTTTCTATCTGTCTGATTCTTTCTCTCGTTAAAGAATATTCCTTTCCGATCCTTTGAAGCGGAGTCTCTTTGGACCCATCGAGTCCGAACTTCTTCATGAGCACGAGCCTTTCTTTCGGCTTGCAGTAGATCAGAATATCCTTGAGATTCGTCTTCTCAATATCGACCTTAAGCTTCTTGTCATCCATCTTTACGTTGAAATTCATGAGGATTGGATTTTAGATAAATAAAATCTGACTATATTTGCAGATAATGTTTTTTTACTGTCAAAGTATTAAGAATTTGCCTTGTAATGTCAAGAGATTGTTCGGCTATTTTATTTGCTCTTTTTCCAATCGAGACCTCGGTTATACATTGAATTTGAAGATGATACAGTCCCCATCTTGCACGATATATTCCTTACCCTCAAGTTTCACTAATCATTTCTCTTTTGCCTTGGTCCATGATCCTTGCGTCAAGAGATCGTCATATTTGACGACTTCGGCTTTGATGAATCCTTTTTCGAAGTCGGTATGGATGGCTCCTGCTGCCTGTGGCGCTGTAGATCCGATAGGTATCGTCCATGATTTGGTCTCCTTCTCTCCGGTCGTGAAGTAATACATCAATCCTACTTTTTCGAAGCTCAGTTTGATCAGGTCGTTGAGCGTTGGGATGTGTACGACTTTATCAACATTTATCAATTCCCTGATGAATGCGTCTTTTTCGTCATCTTCCATGCCCATCATCTCGGATTCTAGCTTTGCGCAAACGATAGCGACAGGACTTTGGAGCTTGTCCATGAATTCCTGCTCGATCTCGTGAGCATATGCGATATCGTCTTGGCCGATATTGATTGCATAGACGATTGGTTTCGTAGTCAGTAGGTTATATGTTTTGAGCAATTTCTGATCGTCTTTGTTCAGCTTTTCATTGATATTGTGTGCGATTTTCCCTTGGATCAATGCATTTTGGATCTCCATCAGTATCTCCACCAATCTGATCTCCTCCTTGGTGCCGTTACCCATTTTCGCCTTCTTGGCGAGATTCGGGAGATTCCTCTCGATGACCTCCAGGTCGGCGAATATCAATTCCGTATTGATGATCTCTATATCCCTCATAGGATCGACTGCTCATTCGACATGAACGACTTCGCTGTCCTTGAAATATCTCAATACTTGTACAATCGCATCAACCTCTCTGATGTGCGAGAGAAACTTATTCCCCAGTCCTTCACCTTTGCTTGCTCCTTTGACGAGCCCTGCGATATCGACGAACTCGATGTGCGAATAGACTTTTTTCTTGGACTGAGAAAGCTCTGCCAACTTATCCACTCTCGGATCCTTGACGTCGACGATGCCGATATTGGGATCGATGGTGCAGAATGGGAAATTCTCTGCGGGAGCGGCGTATGATTTCGTCAATGCATTGAAGAGCGTGGATTTTCCGACGTTCGGGAGGCCTACTATTCCTATCTTCATTTCATTTCAACTAACAACTAAAAACGAACAACTAACAATTATGGAATTGATGTTTGATTACAAATTATTTCGCTAATTAATTTCGATATCTATATGTCTCGCTTGCGGGAATTTTTCTTTGATCTTTTTCTCTATCGCATCGATCTTAGTCCCGATGATTCTCGGAACTCTCCTGGTATAATCGATGCAGAATTCCAGGAAGTCGCTATAGCTCTCTTTCACTTCCTTGTACTCGTTCCTGAGGAAGTTATTCCTGTTGATCTCTTTGAGCAATCCTGTTCCGTTGCATTCTATCTCGCATTTGATGTGATAAGTATCCATATCAAGCATTGTGGATTTGAAATCCAATACTCTTTCTACGATCTCGTCCTGTTCCAGGAGCTCGATGATGCCTTCTTTGATCTCTTTAGGGATGGATTGGCCTATCAGGAGTTTCCTATTTTTATCGATAAGGACGACCGCCATGAATCCAAGAAGGATTCCTATGATGATGGAGGTTATCGAATCCCGTATCGGATTGTTTGTTATATACGATAGTATCAGTCCTGTAGCTGCTATAAACACACCGATAACTGCGATGCTGTCTTCGTAGACGACAGCTAAGGTGATCGTATCTGCGTATTTAAACATCTGTTTCCGTTTCCTGTGCGCCGATGTTTTCACTATCTCATTGAGAGCTATTCCCAATGTGGTGGATTCCACGACGAACGCTATTGCCAGGATGATGAAGGTCCGTTGGCTGATATAGATTGGTTCAGGATGGATAAATGTCATGATGCCATGGTAGGTTGTCACTCATGCACCTATGAAGAAGATACCGCATGCTGAGATTAATGCCCGCAGGAATCTCTCTTTCTTGTATCCATAACTGAATGTATCGGTAGCTTGCTTGGTCGAGCGTTTGACGCCGATCATCAATAATGCCTGATTGGAGGTATCAGCGAAACTGTGGATGGACTCCGAGAAGAGGGATCATGATCCAGAAGCCAAAAACCCTAGGAATTTGATGATGGCAATGAGAGTATTTCCTATGACTGCGGCGAATACCGATAATTGTCCTCTCTGACGTTTGATCTGCTTGTGCATACTACTCTTGCTATCATGTAAAGACATTAAGGCAGAGAATCTTTTCCGCTTTATTCTCTTCCTCCCTTACTCTGTTTTTATTATATAGGTCTCCTTGCTCTCTTTCCTGCTTGCCTGCGGCTTGAGCATCTTGATATGCTTGGCTCAGAATGTCTGCTTCATCTCTTTTACGAATTCCTCGAATCACGGTCCCATGAAGAGCTTAAGAACGAATTTTCCTTCAGGCTTCAGATGATTTTTCAGGATGGGTTTCACATATTCCAGGAGCTCGAAGAGCCTGATTGCATCGACATCCTTGGCTCACGTCGTATTGGGTGCCATATCCGATTGGATGAGATCCACCTGCTGTATTCCGTTCTCTTCAAGGATGTGGTTGATGTGCTCCTTATCAGTGATATCTGCTTTGTATGTAAGCACTCATGGCATATTGAGCTGCATATCCTTGATGTCCACTCCTATTATCTTGTAGTCGCGGATATTGTGTTTCTTCGCTTGCGCCGCTGCATATTGTATCCGGCTGCCAGGCGCGCATCCGATATCCAAGATCGTCTTTGTGTTTTTGTCGAAGAGATGAAATTTCTCCTGGATCTCTTCCAACTTGTAAGCGCTTCTGGCTTTGTATCATTCTTTCTTTGCTTGTTTGAAATAGTGATCCTGATATTTGAATTTGAACATGACTTATGAATATTAATTTTAAATTCTCATTTATCTTTGTTAGTTTGTCGTGGGTCGGAGATTGCTGGCGAGCACGGTAAGTATAGATATTCCCAGGGTATCGAATATCTTGATACGTTTCGGAGCAGCATGCATCTCTGGCACTGTCATAGTTGCTGATTTCCTGATTTGTTGATAGGGTTCCTATTGCTCATACGATTCATGAGCTGGCAAATGCAAAAAAATATATAGCAATTCACCTGCTGAAAACAATATGCTTTAGCCCCAAAACCAATGCATAAATCTTGGTGCATGGATCTTGATTATCTGATCACGAATTTTTGGAGCTCTTTCTTCGTTTTCTTGTAGTCCGGGCAAAGCGTTTCCACTAGCGCTCGGAATCTTTCGCTGTGGTTTTTGATCTTGAGGTGACATGCCTCATGGATGATGACATATCTGATGAATTTGGTCGGTAGATGAATGAGATCCAGGTTGAGCGATATCTTCTGATCATGGGTGCAGCTTCATCGTTTGGACGTCGTTTTCCTGATCGTAATTTTCTGATACGATTTCCCTATCTTTTTGCTGCATTCATCGAGGATGGGTTTCGCATATTCTTCCAAAATCGATTTCAATAATTTGGAATTTGAAATTTGGAATTTGGAATTTGAAAAATGTTTTGGATAGAGTTCTTTTATATC
The DNA here is from genome assembly GCA_964430205.1 of uncultured Candidatus Peribacteria bacterium. Taxonomy (GTDB): domain Bacteria; phylum Patescibacteriota; class Gracilibacteria; order Absconditabacterales; family Absconditicoccaceae; genus CAJBLF01. Next base: position 69,111 of record CAYSER010000002.1, read on the forward strand.
ATCGAGCGGTACCTGTTCGCCAAAGAGTACGATATGATCCTGTTGTATAGCATCGATATGCGTCCTTTTGTTATAGTTCTTGAGTAATTTCTCCCCCTTCTCGATCATGATCTCTTCGAATTTCGTGCCTTTCTTGAAAAGGGGAATGGTGATCAGCAGGTTGCCTTCCTTATCTATCCTTGCGTATCCGTGTCTGGTGTTCTTATATATTATGTCCATGATGAAGTGTTGAAATGATTAAGCGTTGAAATGATTAAGCCACTATATGGTTTAGCGTGTCCAAGGCAATGATTTTTTCATTGTCTCTATTTGCATATATCTTGCTATTTTTGAGTAAATATGTATATACTCCGCATAAACATAATCATCAAACAAAATCACTATGACAGGATAAGACAACGGAACATTTTCCATCGGAAGGGTAGCATTCTCCCGCCATATTCATTCCAGGAATGGATCACTGACGCAATGCAAAAAAATAACATAATAAAAAAACGCTAATTTAATATGAGAAAACATGTAAAATCACCGAAAACTTCATGCTCTTCTGAGCAAGAGCAATCAGCATTGTACTACGCTGATAAAACACAGTACACACCCACCTTTGCAGACCTCTTCCCAAGATTCAAGGAAATGGTCATGACGGCTTCGACCCCGGTCGACTACCATCAAACGCAATCGGGGAACGGCATGTTGCCCACTCCCGTGGCTACGGCTTCAGGCAATGCTTCGCCTTCGTATCATTATGATGCTACGTATGTACGCACCACCAAGAGACTTACGAGCGCTCCTGTGACGAACGAAGAACATTACTTGGCTACCGGCGGGATTATCTATTCCCTACCTCCTCATTTCCATAGGACGTAGTGGTGAAGGGCAACATCTCCATCGCCTGCAAAAGGGCGATATACAGCAATACTTGCCATAGCATGCTGTGGTAAAGGACTAGGGTCGGAATTTCTGTACCCTTTTTCTTTTTCTTTTTCTTTTTCTCCGCTCCCTACCTCTTTTTGATTATGTATTGACTTTTGTATTAAAATATATATAATCAATCTTCACCCATAAAATATATTGCTTATGCTTTTAGGCGAATTGCGGGAGATCCTATTGATGAAATTACATCCGGATCTTTCCGCTGACGATCTGCTCAAGATTCATCATGATATCAGGCAGATCATGGATATGCTTTCCAAGCAGTTTGAAATTCCTCGTGCATCACTGTTTTTGCTCAAGGATGATCAACTCTGCTCGGATGAGCTGACGAAGTATGTCAACAATCTATAATCTAACCTCTGTATCAGAGGTTTTTTTTAATAATACAATTCATGCGGTTCCCTTTTTGGCGGACTTGCGGTCAGGCTTTTGATGATTGCACAGATGTTGCTGTCGGGCACGTACGTTTCGTGTTCGTCGCCATACGGTCATTCTCACCTTTGATATTCCTTATTCCTCTGCCCGGATTCCGATTTGATCGCCTTGCCGAAATCGATGATCACCGGTATGATCTTATTGTCTCTGGAGAGGAACATAATATTCCCTGGATTGCCTCCTAAGTCTCTATGAAACAGTCAATCTTCGTGGCATGCGTACAGAAAATCTTTCACTTTCTGTTGTATCTCCCATCCTTCGTTCATCCCGAAAATAGGTCCGTGCAATGTGTTGTCGTAATAGATATTCTGTATGATGTTGTCGAATGATTGCTTATTGAGCAATGCGATGCCCACTCCCGTATATTTTTTGATCATCGGTTCCATGTGCTCATTGAGCATCTCGATGATCTTGAACATCACATTCCTGGCTTCTTTGTCTGTGGCAAAATCGAATCTGCTCGCTTTGTTGATGTTACTCTTGTCTCTATGCTTATTTACGCCTTTCAAATGCTCAAAGAATTTTGGGTATTTTTCGTGGAATCTCTCATAGAACGTTTCGGCTATCTTCTCCATCTTGAGATTGAACAACGTTTTTCCGTTTACGAATTCCATCAAGAAATATTTTCCGTCATTCGTTTCCACTTTCCCTAGGATATTGGGCACCTCTACTCATATTTCGCTCTTTTTTTTGGCTATGGCTGAGAATTCCTTGTGCATTTTTATCTCCTCTTCGATCTGTTCATCGAAACGTCTCTTGATCGCTAGCAGTACTTTCTTCTTATGGTCAGGCATCTCTATCTCAACCTTGTAGACTGTTCATTCCATGCCTTCTCCTATGTATTCCATATCATTCTGCTCTATCTTCTCTCTCGTCTGATCGTAGATATATTTCCCTATATTAAAAATCTCTTCTTCATTTGCCATTATCTGACGAAGGTGTTTTTTTACGTTCTTGGTTATCAATCCTGCTTTCGGATTTGTTTCCGGCTCTTTTTCAGGTGTTTTTTTGAGACCCATACTTTCGTTTTCGGGTAAATATTTACTGTTTAAGTATATTCCCGAAAGCGATGTTTGTCAAATTTCGGATTATAAAAAAACCTGCCGTCAAGGCAGGTTCGTTGTCTTAGCTTTCTTGGATTATTTTCCGTACTTGCTCTTCTCTCCTAATCTTTCCTCTATCCTCAAGAGCTGGTTGTACTTCGCAATCCTATCGGTCCTGGATGCAGATCAGGTCTTGATGAATCCGGTATTCAATGCGACTGCCAGATCCGCTATGAAGGTATCTTCGGTCTCTCCTGACCTGTGTGATATGATAGCGTTCATGCTATGCTCTTGCGCCATATGGACACAATCGATAGTCTCTGACACGGATCCAATCTGATTGAGTTTGATCAGGATAGCATTCGCCATGTGCTGATCGATACCCATCTGCAATCTTTCCCTATTCGTAACGAAAAGATCGTCTCCTACTAGCATGATCTTGTCTCCCAATTCCTTAGTGATCTCTTTCCGTCAGTCGAAATCATCTTCAGCCATTCCGTCTTCGATAGAGATGATCGGATATTTCTCCACTCGGCTTTTGTAAAGCTGCACGAGTTCAGGATGGTCCAATGTCTTGCCTTCTCCTTCGAGGATATATACTCCATCCTTATAGAATTCCGATGCTGCGCAGTCGAGCGCTAATTTGATCTTGCCTGTGTATCCTGCCTTCTCTATCGCTTGCATGATCACTTGCAATGCCTCTTCGTTGCTGCCTAGATTCGGTGCGTATCATCCTTCGTCTCAAACGCCGGTGTTGTATTTCTTCTCTTTGAGGATCTTCTTGAGATGATGGAAAACTTCTGCCCCCATTCTCAGCCCTTCCTTGAAATTCGGTGCTCCGACAGGGACGATCATGAACTCTTGGATATCGACGTTATTGTCTGCATGGGAACCTCAGTTGAGGATATTCATCATCGGATACGGGAGTTTTATGCCGTTCCCTTGCCCCAGATATTCATAGATCCGTTTTTTCTCTGTGGTTGCGCAAGCAACGACAAAAGCCATAGATACTCATAAAATCGCATTAGCTCCAAGCTTGGATTTGTTCTCGGTGCCGTCCAATTTGATGAGTGCTTTATCTAATGCTCTATAGTCAGCGAATTCTTTGCCTGCTATTTCTCCTTTGATGATGGTATTGACGTTGTTCACTGCAGTAAGCGTCCCTTTGCCGAGATATCTTGCAGGATCATCATCCCTGAGTTCCAAGGCCTCGTGAATTCCGGTTGATGCTCATGAGGGTACGATCGCTCTTCCCATGATGCCGTTATCCAAAGTTACCTCCACTTCTACGGTAGGATTCCCTCTCGAATCCAATACTTCGCGTGCATGCACTTCACTTACTTTATACATAATTAAACGATAAAATGATAAAATGATACAACGATGAAATGATGAAACGGTATTGCTATGTATTTCATCTATCGCCGGATGGATATATCGTTATCATGATTTATTGCAAGAAAAAACTTCGGATTGAGAAACCCATGTAAAACCGTATAAGGCTTAACATATAATGCCGTACGGTAGTTATACATTGTTTCTATCATTGTCGTTAATCCCTCCGTGCCGGATTCCATTGCATTGCATTTTTAGTCGCTAATTGTAGAGCCATGTCCGCAACACTTACCGATACCGAAAATTTCAAGATATCCAGCGCTTCATGGAAGGTAGAGGATGCTATAGGCGTTGTCAATGGACATAGGGTTTCCATCAAGGTCAAGATCCATCCTGACGGCGATGTCTGGGAGTATGTCAGCGGCGTTCCTGCAGAATATATCGGTCAGCAGCTTTTCACTTATCAAGCTGCTCATAGAGAGTGCTCCAAATCCAGCGTATCTTTACCGGAGGATGTATCCGCTTTGGAATCGATCATTTCTAGCATGCCTGGTGCTACTCAACAACAGCAATATCAGAACTATCTTTCCACCGCAACCATAAAATATTCATGATGTTATTCTTCATGATTGCATGTATTCGATGATATCGGCATACGGTCCTACTATCGGCTTGCTGATGGTACCCGTCTAGCACTCGGTCCGACGACTTGGAATGTAGCGAGAAGAGATGAAAGTATGTGATATATGATCAGTTTGGGGAAATAATCTTTTTTGTGTTTTTTAGGTGTCTAGATATTCCTTCAGTTTGTCTAATGCTATCCTTCTCATACTTATCTCGTTTTTCTCTTCCTTGTCCATGGCTCCATACGGTTTATCATGTCCATCCGGTTGGAAGATGCCATCTCGTCAGAAATCGGTAGGTACCGGTTCGACGATAGTCCCTTCGACAGTCCCTTCGAAGAATTTGATGTTGTCCGCATGTTCGGCATAACCGATGAGTACGGTAGCTCTCGCCTTGTGATTTATGTAATGCTTTGCTAATTCGTAGAGTCCTTCGTCCTTGAGCTCATGAAGGAATCGCTTGATCAGCGGTCAAGGGAGCTTCCCTCCAAGGCAATCGAAATAGAGCGAGGTATCTTCGATAAGAATAGGCCCTTTGTGATGTTTCAACGCTTCTTGGATCTTGTGCCTGATGATCTTTTGTGCGTCGATCTCTTGGAGTTCTGGCAAGTCGATATCGAGTTGTTCGATATTCCCTTTGCCCAATATCTGTTCAAATTCCTTGAACTTGTTCTTGTTGCCTGTGATGAAATACAACATTATCATGAATGTGGAAGGTAAAATACATACTTCAGAAAGATTCCTACAGGATTTAAGATTAATTGATTCTGATCTGACCTTTCGATTTTTCAAAGAGCTCTTTCTTGAATGCATCGATTGCTCCGTCGTTGATGATTAATTCGATAGAGGCATCTTTATCATAAGTTTCGTGTGTGATTTTTGCATCATATCTGTTCACAAGATTTTTTACGAGTGGCACGAGATCAAAGGAATAACTGAAAGCGATTTTTCTCATGATTTCCGCGTCGATTATCTTTGCATGCTCGATCGCTTGTTTAGCACATTCGCCATAGGCTTGGATAAGCCCTCCCACTCCTAGCAATGTCCCTCAGAAATATCTGGTCACGACTACTAGGACGTTATGCAATTCGTGTCATTGGATCTGTGCGAGGATGGGTTTGCCTGCCGTATTCGTCGGTTCTCCTTCATCGCTCTGCTTGGTGTATTCGGGAGTGATTTCTAGCTTTCCGAAGAGATCGTAATTCACTTGCGTGCCGTATCTGTATGCATAGCAATTGTGTGTCGCGTCACGATATCTCTCATGGATGATTTTCAGATATTGCTCTGCTTCTTCCTTGTTTGCTATATGAAAAACATTTCCGATGAATCTCGATCATTTGATCTTCGGAATCTCATGTTCGCAATGTTGCTGTATGGTTTTGTAGAAGAACTTTGTCATAATTTCTAAATTTCAATGGCTAATTTCTAAACCTATTATTTGGATTATCGTCTAGAGAAGAAGATTATCTTTCTATGATCTTGTCCGCTACGAAGTCTATCAATACAGATGGCCTGCCTCATCATATTCCTCCATCGATGATATAGTCCACTTGGGAGGTTATCTCTTCCGGAAGATCCTTGATGTCTATAATCACCGGTTCTCCGCTGATATTGCAAGAAGTCGTGATGAACGGCTTTCAGAGTTGTTCTACGAATCATTGGAATGGATGTTTGATGATCCTGACCCCTGGTTGATCGTGTCTGAAGATATAGGTGATTCCGTGATACTTCTCCATATATATTTTCAATTCGTCATTGGGAAGCGGTGATTCGTAATTTTTTCCTATCCGTTCAAAGCTAGGGGCGATGATGGAAAATAGTTTTTGGGTATCTCTCTTCTTGATCGCAAATATCTTCTCTACGTTTTCTTTGTTGTATATCGCTCCTATACCATAGATCGTATCGGTCGGATATACAAAGAGCTTCCCCGCTTCAGCTTCCTTTACGTAAAAATTTTTATGCTGGAGAAATTCACCTAATGCTATTATTTTCATATGATTATACGGTATGAATTGAAAGATGGGAATGGGGGATGACGGAAAGCCGAAATCTTCATATCTCAATGCTTGCCAATTTCAATATTTCCGCATTGACTATAAGTCGGTCTTTACGCTGACCTTGAATTCCGAGGTAATCAGTATGGTTACTATTCCATGGAGAAGTATCCGGACGGGCGTCAATTTGATGAATTGGAACATATACGGATTGTTCGCTACGCTTTGTGCCAAGCTTGAGATCGAAGCAATATTGATCCCGTTGATTCCGAGTATCGCTATCTGCAAGGTGAGTACCATGCTGACTACGGTCAAGGGGACGAATATTAGTTGTAGCATCTTTTTTATGGCTTCATCACTCGGTAATCCTATCCTTATCTTGGATGTCCTATAGATCACTACCAATAAGGTGACATAGATGATCAGTACGATCGTCATATTTCCATCATTCAGGAATGTGGCGATCTTGTCATAGGTAAATCCCAACGCCTTCTGGTCGGGCGTCAGTTTCAGCGCTTCAGCGCCTAACGCTATAGATTGTCCTGCGGCTAGGCATATACTGCTCAAAATATAATTTCCCAGGATGATCTTGATCATCTTATCTATGCCTATGGTGAACGAGAATATCACCAACACGCCCACGAAGATTACTATGCCGTATGTGATTAGATTCTCTGTCATACTTACGTTACAAGGTAAAAGGTAACTTTCAAAACCTTCTCAACAGGTTAGTAGGCAAAACCGAATCAGTTTTACATTGAAAAATGCGTCGCTATGTATACAGTATCATTCTACTGCTTTATTAGTATCCAATTCGATGAGGTTTTCAACCAAAAGATGATTCACCTTACGGGAGATTCTTCTTGTCGTCATTGTCGTTTCTGTCGGCTTGATGTCTGTTATCGTAGCATTGACCAATGGCATCAAATACGTCCAGAAGACAAGACAGAGGGTCATTGCCATCAACCTCGCGAGAGAGGGAATGGAAGCGATCTATCAGATAAGGGATACCAACTGGACGAGATGGGCATGAGTCAAGGATCAATGCCGACTCAAGATCGATCCGTTGACTGATGAATGAGAAGAATGATGCATGAATGATGATGTTCGATTCTCTACCTGAAATTACCTACTCCAAAGCATATATAACGATTGACAGACATATTTTGCATTGACATGACGCAGTGATACGATCATCGATCTTAGCGATGGTATCAATGATGATGAACATGCATATGCGTTATGTCAACATACGTGATATCGGGAAGCGTGTTTCTCTTGAGAAACCTCTACCACTTCCGAAGGAAGATATTTTAGGCAGATAGAATGAATCTGACTCTATCGCAAGAATTCGACTGCCACTTGAGGAGAACTTATGGATTGCACTACCTCCCAAGGTGAATGCGGCGATAGCTCATCGAAAGAATTCCGTTTCTGCAGTAAGGTGTATTATGCAGGAGAGCAATATGGTGAAGAGAAGATATGCGGAGCTATAACTAACTTCAAATGAGAATAGATTATAGCCTTTAGCCCGTGATTTTTAGAACAAGAAATCAGCAGGTAATGACGATAGTCCATAAGATACTATACCATCATTATTCATTATTACTTATTAATCATTAATTGATGTAGTATGGATGTTAAGGAATTAGAGAAGTTCTTCGATTATAAGCCATTCTTGGATCAGCATCCAGAGGTCATTCTGGATAAGATTATCCATATGGCGAAAGAATATCTTCCTGATGATCAGATTCCATGAATATCCAAGGCGTATGAGTATGCTTTGGAAAAGCATCAATGACAGACCAGGCTCTCCGGAGAGCCATATATCGTTCATCCGTTGAGAGCGACAGAGTTCCTGATGGAGATCAAGCCGGATATTGAGACTATACAGACCTGTCTCCTCCATGATGTTATAGAGGATTGCAATGTCTCCGAAGATGATATCGAAAAGGAATTTGGTGCAGAGGTAGCATCGCTGTGCGAATGAATGGTCAAAGTATCCAAGATCAAATATAAATGAGAAGACAGACATCTGGAGACACTCAAGAAAACCTTTCTTGCGATGGCTCGTGATTTGAGAGTCATCTTCGTGAAACTCGCTGACCGTACCCATAATATCCAGACGCTCTATTATCATCCGAACCCGGTCAAGAGACAGAAGATCGCTCAGGAGACGATGAAGATCTTTGTGCCTATAGCCAAGAGACTCGGACTCTATCATTATCAGCTCTATCTTGAGAATGGGTCGTTCAAGGTATTGGAAGAGGCCGCCTTCAACGAGATCTTTACCTATCTCAAGAAATATTTCGGCGACGGAGAGAAATATACGGAAAGAGGTATCAAGATCCTCGAGCAGATGCTGCAGAAGGAAGGTATTGAAAATTTCGAGATCAAGGGCAGGATCAAGAGCCCTTTCAGGATTTATGAGAAGCTCCAGAATAGGTATAAGACCACTGAAATCAGTACGGTCATGGATCTGCTTGCATATAGGGTCATCACCCAGACCGTCAGCGATTGTTATATGATCCTCTGAATCATCCACAAATACTACACCCCGTTGATCAAGAAGATCAAAGATTATATAGCGGTTCCTAAATTCAATGGTTATCAAAGCATCCATACTACTGTTCTCGGTATGTTCCGTTTCCCTATCGAGATCCAGATTAGGACGCACACCATGGAGGATGTCGCTGAATTCGGCGTTGCAGCACACTTCGCGTATACGGAACACAATGCTCCTGTCAAGGTATCGCAGCAGCAAGGCGATCGGATCAAGAAGCTCCAAGAGATCGTCAATACCTATACCTCTATAGAGGATAGGGAGCAATTCAAGAAAGATCTCAATATAGAAGTCTTCGAAAGACGTATCTTCCTCTATACTCCTCAAGGCGATGTAATCGAGTTGCCCGCAGGAAGCACCGTTTTGGATTTTGCTTTCGCTGTACATAGCAATATCTGATTGTCATTCAAGAATGCTATCGTTAATTGAGATATCAAACCCATCAGCTATATGCCCGAGACGGGAGATGTTATCAAGATCAATACGTTCAAGAATAAGTATTCCGCCAACAAGCGTCGGTTGGAATTCCTTCATACGTCCGGAGCCAAGAATAATCTCACCAAATTCCTCAAGATGCAGCAGAAGGATCAGCTCATCGCTCAGGCTGTCGATGAATTGAATAAACATCTTAAGGCTTTGTGATTGCCGTTACTTCATGCATCCGAAGATCTGATCAGCAAAAAATATCCAAAGGATGAACTTGAGAAAAAACTGTTCGAGGTATTGGATAAGAAAGAGAGCTATACTCATTTCATCAAATCCGTCTATCCTACAGAAATCGCCCTCCAGCAGAAACCGATTCCCATTGCCCGCAAGGCTGTTTCCAAAGAACTGCATGATCTCAGACAGAATTTGGCTGTTGTCGTGGATGGCGATACCTTGATTAACTATTGTTTCTGTCCGGAATGCAAGCCTAAGCTATGATCCAAGATCATCGCTAAGACGGGGAGGGATGGTATCAAAATCCATTCCGTGGATTGTAGATGAACAAAGACCATCGCTTTCGATAAATTGCTCGAAGCACATCGGCTCGGAGAATCTGAGAATCATTATATGCTCTCTCTGGAGTTCACTATGACCACTAAACAGGGGAAAATGCTCAATATGCTCAAAATCTTCGCAGAACTCAATATCCGTGTCCTTCAGGTGACGATGAAGAATCTTGACAATAATTTGAGCATGATCGCTTTTGAGACAGAATTTTCCAATCCTGGAAAGATCGCGTTTCTCTTGAACAGCTTGAAAAAATATGATGATTCCCTAAAAGTGACCAAAAAGACGATAACGTAACCTAATGGATAATGGATAGTGAATAATGAAAAACGATTGTTTTGCTTGCTATGAACTCTTGTAGGTATATTATAGTCTGTAAGGATACACTATCAACATTATTCATTCTTGATTTTTAATTCTTAATTGTAGTTAATGGGTACTTGAGTAGGCTTTGTCCTTGATAAATCTTCTCGATCATTATCATCGCTCTTTGGCGCGACAGGAGTAGCGCTTCGATTGAATATCCTTTCTATCTTTTTCATCTTCTTGCGAGTGATCGCCATCATACGAGTCACGAGAGATATCATCCATAGGACCAATAGTTTCAGTCTCCAGATCGTCAGCATATTGTTCGTCACTTTCTTGACGCCGCTCGTAGGATTGCCGCTCTATCTCTTGATCAGGCCTATGAGCTATAAGCACGATAGGATACCTCGGAGAGAAGCGTGTGCATCCAATCTCATAGCTTGCTACAACTGCAATACGCTCAATCCCAAGGAATATGACTGCTGTGTCGTATGTGGTGAAAGATTGAAGGTGAAATGCAAGGAATGCCAGAATACGTACGCGCATTCGTATTCTTATTGCAATGTCTGCGGCGCTCCGAATATCGATATGTAAAAACTAATTGAGCATTACTAACAAAATCATGCATCATTAATCAGTCATTATTCATTCACCAATAGTTATGTTTCTCGCTTTCTCTTTGGTATTGCTTTTCGTCGTCATCGGAATCCTGGCTTCCGTCTATTCCATCTTTTTCCCTTTCATGCAGAATCTCTGATCAGCGAGCGACTATCATACAGCATATTATGGCGCGGTGACCGCTCTTGAAAGAGCTGAACTCGTCTTGAAATACAAAGGGCCCTGATTTGAATGATCATGATGATTTCTCTGAGACTCTGCCTACGGCCCTGCTAGCGATTATACTCCTGCGCTTCTTCCCGGTTTACAGGAATGACTGGGATGGAACATATCGTCTAGGACAACGACGATACCGATGTCTGGTATGGGGAATGTCGACCCGATGCTTGTCACCTGAGATAGCCGCGATTATAATCAGCTTGGATACGTGAATATAGAGAGATTCCTCCTCTATTATGATCAGACCGATACTCCTTCTGCCTACTATGATTCTTGAGATTCTTCTTTCGCATTCTTTTCCGGTAATTCTATCACTTGAACCATCAGGCTGCCTCAAAGGGCGTTCACCGCTTTTTGACGAGATTCTAACGCTAAGCTCTGTGATGAATCTTCCCCATGTCCTTCTAGCGAGGAGCAGGAAAATGATACCGTCGCTGTTGCTTGGTCGCTTGTTGGATTGCACAATGGCAATGACTTCACCATTTTACCGACTTCGGATATTTTCTATGTCGCTCAACAAAAAGAAGTCAATTATCCCAAAGATACGATGATCAGGGATTCTCTCATCAATGCTACCGGGAATATAGCGTTCCTTAATTCTTTTACGCCGATTGCAAACGATGGAGATTATTGAAATGCTCTTACCTGACATACCGTTATCTCCTCCGATGAATGAGAGATCATCGATAAAAATTTTCAAAATATCTTTGCTTCTACTGATTTTTCCGGATTGCGTCTTTCCTTCAATGCTGCGACCCTTTTCCGCGCATTCAACGGTTCTGTCTATCCGTACCTAGAATATCAATTCACTTTCCCGCAACCGATCTCTGATAGGTTCTACACCATCCAGTGAAAGGGCCGTGTCGGCGATTATGATGTGAACATTACGGTCAAGAAACCCACTGTGGAAGGAACTATCGGCAGCGATCTTACGATAAGTCTGTAATTCTTATCGTTTTTTTACTTGTTGAAAAAGGGAACAGATATTTTTTCCCTCATTCCTTGTTTTTCGTGTTTTCATCGAAATGCTGTGGACAACTGTTTGATCGGCAGTATTTAGTCTTCTAGTAAGTCATGGATTTTCTGCAGATGCTTGTCGTCCACGTGCGTATAGATCTGCGTGGTCG
>CAYSER010000003.1:0-42080 GCA_964430205.1 uncultured Candidatus Peribacteria bacterium
AATTTCCATTTTCGTTTTATCTATATTATCTACTAGATGTTTATTGCATTTTATAAAATCTTCATTTATTCCAAACGCATGTTCTTCGGCTAAAAAAGCTTCTGTAGATTCATCCAAAAGAAAATCCTTCAAAATTTCAAAACACGATTCCAAAGGAAGTTTGTTATTCATGAATTGTAAATCTTTCGTCATAGATATTCTCATGTCCGATTGCTAGTTATTAAATTGTTATTTTACTTTTACTCTGACTTTTCCAGTCAACAACTGCTGCATAAGTCACTTTTTGAGTAATTGGAGTTTGATAAGTTTCTGTTTGTATTTGTTGAGCTGTTGGTTTGCTTTATCCAACATGTTTGCTATCATTTCTTGTTCTTGCAAACTTGGAATCTTAAATATCCAGGACTCTAGCATTTCTTGATCCAAATTTCTTCTTACTATACTTGCTCATTGTACAGACGATCATACTAATGCACGTCTCATTATACTGCTTTCTACAAAAAATCTCATAAATCCCTTAGAGATATCTTTATTGTGGATACGGAATGTCTTATATGCAGGAGACACCATGCCGATATCAAAATTTTCAACTACATGAGCGGATCACATCCAAAAATTCAATCAACTCATTACAAAATCTCCTTTCTTTACAATCAAATATCCTGACGTATCTTCACTTGCTATTTCTTTATTAAAATACTCTGATTGTGAAACAATTTTCTCTTTTGTTACAGAAAGAATTTCATAGTTTTCATTACTGGCTTTTTCTTTAAATTGTGAATATATATCTTGAAACTCTATGCTATTTCGTTTATCAGTAAATCCTTTTACTCTTATTTTTCCACTCAACAAATTTTGTGCCAATCACTTATTTCTCAGCTCCAGCTTCTTAATTATTCCCTGTGTTTGCTGGATGGTTGTATCGACAGTTGAGAGGATGGTGGCGATAGTGGTTTGTTCGGGAAGAGGTGGAAGAGGGATTTTAAGTAATTTTAATTGACCTCCAGTAACAAGTGGTTGTCCCGATCAAAAGACAATTTTGTTTAGATCGCAATTAATAAGAAAAAAATATATGTAATTGAAATTACATATTCCCTTTAAGTTAACAATTAATGTGTTATCAGAAACGGAGTATTCTCAATCAACAATATTTACAGTTCAAGCATTTGCTCATACTCTGGCGACTAATATATTTTTCCCACTGTAATCTGTTTTAGAATTGTATCAAATGATGCCAGTTGATCAAAAAATAGGATATTCTCATCATTCATTATCCGTTTTAGATTTGCCAGACGAAATGAAGTTTACTATTTCATTCAATTCAGAAACTTCCCAATCTTGTGGAATTGGTCAGAGGGGTGAGGACTTGTATCATTGTGGGATAGTGTGAGTTGTTTGCATGGATTATAAAATATTTACATAAAAATTATTAGATTCAGCTATACGTTCTTTACGTGTATTCACTAAGTAACATTTTACTCGATGTCTTCATTTCCATAATGATTCCTCCTTAATTCCGTATCATTTATATTTTTTATTATATCATAAAGATTCTTTGCGCTCTGTGATTTCACCTCTTTTATTTTTCACATGTTCGTTTCATTCGTTTGTTACTTGCCGAAAAAGTTTAGTATCTCACAATTTTGTAGGTAAGTTTGTTGCGTAAAAAGATAAATCTTCTCATGGCAAAACGCTTCAATGACTATGAAATGATATAGGTTTAATAAAATACTTTCAGTTACTTTTTTTATTGTGTGTACCTATAATTTTAATTGTTTGTTTATTTGTGGAGTCTGTCCAAAATTTTTCTGGGTCTCGAGCATGAGTATAATTCACTAAAGCATAAATGTTTTTATCGATTTTTTCGTAACCAAAATCCTCGCCAAATATGTCTTGTCGTTTTTTTATGCTAGTTTCTTCATCTGTTTCATTATAAGCTTCTTCTATTTTTTCTGTTATTTCTACAAACCATTCTTTAAATTCTTGAAAATCTTCTTCCGTGAATTTTCTATCAAATATTTCTTCTGACAATCATGGATTAGATAAATCTAGCTCTGATAAATAATTAATGGATTCTAATTCTTCCTTTAATTTTTGAGATATTCAATAAAAAGTGGATGATAGTGTTTCAAAAGCTTCTTCAGGTAATTTATCAATTTGTCTTGCTAAGAGCAGGGTTAATTGAACAGATCTAATTAAGTCAGGATTCGATTGGTTTCTTAAATATTTGTATATTCTTATGGATTCTTTTCAAAACTTTGCTGTTGATTCGTCGGTGGAAGTTTTGTTGTTTTGTTTATTTACCCAATCTTTAAATTCATTTCATCCAGAAATTTCCACAACATTGTTTTTTCTATCTATCACATTCCAATTATCTCAATCATGAAACATTGGGACCAAATCTACATAAAATTCTCCATCATCAGCATCATATTGTATTCTTATGGCTCTTTCTTTTGTTTCATCTAACTTGTCCTTATATCTATCGCTATTTTTCAGACAGTTTAATATCAATTCGTGATACCTGTATTCTTCTCATTCTCGATCTTCTTTGTAATTTAGTCTAATCGCTAAGTCCACATCATATTTCCCAGTTTCTGTTTCTGGATCTGGTTTGATGATTGTTTCATATGCAAAACTTCACTGATATGCTTGAGTAAAAGTTTCTCATAGGTTATTTTCAAGATATTTAGTTAGTGCCCCATCTTCTCAAGAAACCTTGTCTCTTGCATTCTCAAGTCTTTTAGAGTCTATATTAATATAGTCTTCTAAAAAATTTCTTAGTTCTTTGTCGTGTTGCATATATTGTTATTAAATGGTAAAGTCTTTTGTTGAGATTACTGGTAGATAATCTTTGTTTTCATTAAGATCATAGATTATACATTCTGGTCAATTTCTATGCATACTTTGTCATAACTTAATACAAAAAGGAACGGGTAAAGTTCCAAAAATATGTATTTTCCCATTTTTTCATAGATTTTGATCTAGGTCATGCATTAAGTGCTTTATCTTTTTTGAAAAAGTATCTACTTGCGATTCGTTTATTAAGAATCAAGAATCTGGCTTTTCTATTCAAAAATTTATTGTAGGTAATTTTTTTAGTTCATCAGGGATATCCTCTGATTTAATCGCATAAGATATATTTAAAATGAGAACAGCTTCTTTGCCACTCAAATGAATATCTGTTTGAATATATTTGTTTTTGCATGTTCTTAATTGTCATTTAAACCATAATTTCCATTTTAATGATAGAAATCATGTCCGAGATCGTGGATTTCATCGAAATTTTATTATATTCTCTTTTAATTTTCTAAATCATCTGATGTGTACACTATCTTGAAGGTAATATCAAATCCATATAAAAATAAACATTTCGGCGATGCCAAATACACAAATTGGATTGTATTTTTCTTTAATCTCGGTTAATATATTTATATTTTTTTTACAAAAATCTTTTGGAGATTCTTTTGTTTTGTCGTATTGAATATCTATTGTTTCATCATATATTTTTCTTGGCCGTATGGCTGTTTTTATATCTTCTTTTTCAATTGGTATTTGAAATGTTTTTGACGAAACATTGATCGCTTTATATTTTTTATTTCAGAAAAAATAAAACAATGCTAGAATTCAACCAATTCATCCGACTATTGTAACTAAGTTTGCTCAAATTGTAGAAGATGTTTCCAGATTTTCTATAAATCAACTCATCATGTTATTGTATTTAAATAAATGTCTTTTCTACGCATATCACTCACAGATATGAGTACATTTTGTCTGTTTTCTACACATTTCCCTCTGATATGTATATATTTTGCTATTTTTCTATACATATCGTCACAATATGCATAGATTTTAGACAGATACGTTGCCAAGTAGCTCATACAAATCCATATTGATATAGTAGCTTTCTCTGCCTATCTTTTGTTTTATTAGTATTCCAATCCTCACCAATTCATTTAAATATCTGGTAGCTGTGATGCGTCCAACTCATAAATCCTTCATAACAAACTCTATCTTGGTATATGGGTGTCTAAAGATATTATTCAAGAGATCCTGACTATATATCCTAGGGAGTTGTGACCTAATGACTTGCTTATGTGACATCATAGTCGTCCTAACATCTTCCACGATCTTGATAGTGTCTCTGGCGGTTTTCTCTATCGCTGTGAGCATAAAGAGAACCCACTCGTTCCAACCTTCATGATCACGGACGGCTTGCAACAGCCTGTAGTAGTCGGATTTGTGCTTATTGATATATCTACTGAGATAGAGAATTGGCGTTTCCAAAAGTCCTTCTTTGACGATATAAAGAACATTGAGAATACGCCCAGCTCTTCCATTCCCGTCATAGAAAGGATGAATACTTTCAAATTGGTGATGAATGACAGCCATATTGATCAATGGATCTATATCTGTTTTGGTATTGATATAGGTTTCCAAGTCCGACATAAGTTTCAAGACTTCCTCATGAGATTGAGGCGGAACGTAGACTGTTTCTCAGGTTTTATTGTTTTTTAGCTCTGTGCCAGGTAGTTTTCTAAATCATGCATCATTTTTTTCGACAATTCATTGCATCTTAATAATGTCATTATTGGTAATAACGCCTGTTTTTTTGACTATTTCGTAGCCCATCTTCAGTGCTTCAGCATAGCTGTACACCTCTTTGGCTGCCATACTAGCAAATTGTTTGCTCGCTGCATTGCTCTGATAAAGTTCATCTTGTGTGGTGATAATATTTTCTATCGCAGAACTATCCTTAGCCTCTTGCAAGGATAAGGTATTGGTCAAAATAGTTTTGTTGGGTAAGGTATTGGCCACTCATTTAAGCTCGGCGAGCGCCTTGTGTGCATCGATAAGCTTTTTGAGTATCTCCTTGGTTTCAAAGGTATGCCCTTTGATGATATCATGAAGCAATTTCATGGGTATAATAACAATAATTAAAATCATAAATCTTTGATGTATTTGTTCATTTCTACTTCTGTTTGAGCTAATTCCTTATTGAGTTGATCAATTTCTTTTTGGACTGCAGTCACATCAATTTCTTCTTCCTCTTCAAAGGTATCTACATAACGAGGGATGTTGAGGTTAAATTCATTTTCTTTGATCTCGTTAAAGGTAGCTACATAACTATACTTTTCTTCTACTACTCCTGCAGATAATTTTCCATCGTGAAACTTTGTGTAAGTATCTACTATTTTTTCTATGTCTTCTGGTCTGAGTTTATTCTGATTTTTCCCCGTCTCAAATCACTTGCTTGCATCGATAAATAGTACATCGGTATTGTCTTTTTTTCCGCGATGAAAGACCAGTATCGCTGCAGGGATTCCTGTTCAGAAGAAAAGATTTGCTGGGAGTCAGATGACCGCTTCGAGGAGATTTTCTTCTATCATTTTTTCTCTTATCTTGCCCTCGCTTGCTCATCTAAAGAGGACTCCGTGTGGAACAACGACACCGACCTTTCCTGTTCATTCGTAAGTCGTCTCTATCATATGTGTAATAAAAGCCCAGTCACCCTTACTCTTTGGTGGTACTCATCTTCGGAATCTATTATATTTATCTGCGCTTGCCCCTTCAGCTCATCGTTTATCAAGCGAAAACGGCGGATTTGCAACTACAGTATCAAATTTCATTAGTGCATCTCCTTCTTTGAGCTTAGGGTTTCTCAGTGTATCTCATCGGCGAATTGTTGCATTATCAAATCCATGAAGAAACATGTTCATGATTGCAAGTGCTCGTGTACTTCCATTTGCTTCTTGTCCAAAGAGAGCAAAGTCATGTGATCAAACCTCTTTTCCTGCTTTGATAAGCAGTGAGCCTGAACCACAGGTTGGGTCGCAGATACGAGATCATGGCTTACTCTTCGTTAATTTTGCAACAAGGGTAGATACTTCGGCTGGCGTAAAAAATTCTCCTGCTTTCTTTCATGCATCGCTCGCAAAATTGGAAATCAAATATTCATAAGCATTTCCGATGATATCATTTTCTTCAAGATGTTTAGGTCAGAAGTTTAGTTTTTCATGACTAAAATCCATGAGAAGATTTTTTAATCTCGTATTCTTATCTTTCTGATCTCCAAGATTACTACTATTAAAATCGATATTTCTAAAGATAGAAGATCCGTCTTCGCTACTGATCTTTTCTCTATTTGCTTCTTCAAAATCTACCAAAGCTGTATTTATCAGTTCGCCAATATTAGTATCGTTTCTGTGCTCAAAGAGATAGTCAAATGAAGATACTGTTGGCACAACAAATCTTTCGTGCTTCATAGCATATTCAGCTCTTTCCATATCTCCATTGTATCTTTGGAGATGCTCTTCATATTTATCTTTGTAAACATCGCTGACATATTTGATAAATAACATCGTCAAAATATAGTCCTTATACTGACTTGGATCTATCACTCAACGAAAGGTATCGCAAGCCTTCCAGATGATCTGATTGATTTCTTTTTGCGTAATGTGATTAGTCATGCTTTTTTGTATTAGTATGTAAAACAATAGTGTTTATAAATTGTTCTTTCTTGTCCTTGAGTTGTTCATAGAGTTGTAATTGTTTTCTATAAAGATTATGGAGTTGTATTATGCGTTGCTGTTGTTCTTTTGGCGAGATATATACTTCAAATTCTTCTAGTACTTGCTTAGGGATAGATTGTATTGTCCCTCCAGAAAAGCTATTTTTGAAGTAACTGGTTTCCTGTGATTCATTAATGAGTATCACCAGATATTCAGGGAGAATATTTGTATCTTTCAATCTTATAACAAAGAATGTAGATGATGCTACACAAGGTCAATATGACTCTTTATAGACTACTGCAAAATTTCTTGTTCATTTAGCAGAGAAGAGAATATCTCAGTCTTTGAGTATTTGTCTCTCTTGGATATTATCATATCACATATCAGGAATTAATTTTTCTTTTGGATTTCAGAAATTATCAAAATATTTTGCTTGAAGATAAACAATATCTTCTCATTTATCGGGACGAAGATACCATCAGCTTTGTATGTCTGCTATGTTCTTTAATCGCTTTTTCACGATTCTTTTACTTAGTGAATAAATCAGTTATTTTTGGTAGTATAAGAAAAAGAAATTAAAAAGCAAGAGATTTTTTAATTTTTTTCTTAGTAGACAATCTACGAATATTGTTAGATATTTTTACTATGTAAGGAATTTTAGCTTATAATTGTGAGATTTACGTAAATATAGTCAGTTAAATGGTAGATATTTTTGAAATATACCTCGCTGCGTAATAGATTAACATACTCTGCAACCCCACATACACCAACACCAAGAAGAAGATCAGCTGACCTGGGAGCTCCGTAGACATCAGAAGCACGACGTTGACGACCATGGCTGCGATGCTCGCGATGATCCGATAGATGTAGTCCGTCCTGCTGAAGATCTTGGCCAATATCGGCACCTTGTGCGCGTAGAAGATCATCGTAGACATATAGACATTCCGAGCGATCCCTCGGCCGACCACTGCGCCTGCATCGCCGTTGAAATACGAGAAGAGGCTCACGTAGATCGCGAACGTGATGACGAGGAAGACCACGAGGTTCTGGATGATACTATTGTATCCCACTTTCTTGAGCAAGAGGACGTTGGTGACGAACGAACAGATAGCCACCCGATAGAAGAGATGGCTCAGGCCGACGAAGGCGCTGATATGCGTGATGTAATAGACGATAAGCGCAAGGATCAGGACGATATTGAAGAGCTCCAAGAGTTGCTTGGTCCGGGAGGGCATGGCGACAAGGAATGCATGAATAGCTTCCATGGTCTTGGAGGTGAAATAGTGCTTGGGCGCGCCGGTGATCCTTTCGCCTGCGAGGATACGCCTGACGGAGATCTCCTTCTGTTTATCCTGGGAAGGCGGGTTGAACTGGATCAGCTTATAAATGAAATAGTAGAGTCCGGTGAGGATGAGTGCGTTGATTGCCAGAGCGATATAGATGTTGGCAACTTGGTCGAAGACCACGAAGAAGATCGTGCCGAGCGTCAGGATGGCGAGCTTGTATCGCAGGTAGTGCTCGGTCTCAGCGTACTGTCCGAGAATGAAGATCATGAACGCGATAACGCCTAGGTGCAGCACCCGCAGCATCATGAAAACGTTGAAGAACACAAGCCGTCAACCGAGTGCGAGCGATATGATGAGCAGAAAGAGTATACAGAAGTAGTAGCCTATCTGGAAGACGGACTTGCCGTCCTGGTACGGGATGAGATACGAGAGCATCCGCATGACGAGGTTAAGCGTCAGCAGTCAGAGCGCGGTGACGGTCAGGTCCATACCGAAGAAATCGAGCATGCCGACCAAGCCCGCGAGGATGATGATCCGAGCGATGTAGAGTGCGTAGCGTTCGAGGACTTCCTTGCCCTTGAGCTTGATGGTCTGCGTCACACCGTAGTAGCCGAAGAATATCCCGAGGAAGATCAACGGGATGAACGAGATATATCGGAGGCCGAGCCCGTAGAAGAATAGGATGAAGCCGAGAGTGACTACTGAGAGGAGTAAGAGAGGCATACTACGCTACGAAGAACTAAAATACCTAGGGAGGAGGTATCCGCCGATGCGGATGGAGGGTTTGTATCCCCGGCACTATCACTTACTTATATTTTTTTATCTTATCTTATTTTTCTTTCAAACCTCTACCCGGCCTGCCGGGTCCCTTCTCCTTGTCAGGAGACCCTCATTATGGAGCAATTCGACTACAACGCGAAGTTCGAGGTCATCACTCGCATGATGAGGTAGTGAGCGAGGATGGCGAGGAGGATCAGGAAGATAAGCCTGGGGATATTCCTTTTTTTCCGGAGATTAGCGAAAAAAGCGACCAATCCTCGGATACCGATGGTGATCAATGCGTAAGCGAGCCCGAGTCCTGCTGAGGTGATGAGGAAGATCTGGTTGATCATCGTGGTGACGCCGAGCAACGTGACGAGGATGAGCAGAGTGAACTCGGTGATGTCGACGAGGTTGTAGAGTATGCTTGCTGGGTCCTTGACCTTGTGGATGAATTCTTTCTGGAGGAGCTTCCGGTAGACCGCCGGTTCGCCGAAGACCTTGTAGTCCTGGTTCCTGAGCGGTATGTTTGCATGGAGCTCTTTGAGGATCTGGGTGTACTGCATCCTCTCCAGCTCGTGCTCGATCTCCATATCGGTGATAATGCTGTCCTTGTCGATGGGGTTGGCGAGCTGCTTCTGGCTCTCGTATCGAGTATTGTCGATGTCCTCGAGGATATCGAAGAGTTGCTCGACAAGATCCTTCACGGTCTCGACATTGGTGCCCATACGGAGTTTCTTGAGCTCTTCGGTCATATTCTTGATCTTGTTCATGGCGAGAATGGGGATCTGCCCGGTCGCTCTCTTGACAGAGGTGTCGATCTTCTCGAATACCTTGGCGAGGATCTTCTTGGCTTCCTGCATCTGCGCATCAGTATAGAGCTTTTTCTGCTGTGCCTGCCTCTTCTCGGCGAGCGCCTTCTCGGCAGCCTTTTTGACCTCCTCATCGGCCTTGGATTTGGCGATGATCTCGACTATCCTGGATGGTTCGAGCGGGTTGGCGTAACTATTGATGGTGACGAGATCGAATCCGACAGACGTAAAAAAATCGGATGCCTTCTGGACGTCGTCAAACTTTGTCACGATGTCCACATCTTCCAGATTCCGTTTAATGGTGAAATAGATATCTCAGAACTCCTTGTGCTCTTGGGTAAATTCGTTGATCGAAAGGACGATGATGTTATGCTGCTCCAAGATATTCCTTGCTAGCGGCAGTGCGTCCACGCAGACCAATATGTCGACAGCTATTTTCTCCTCTTTCTCTTGTCTGATACCGTTTACGCTGAATGTCATCACAAAAATATCAGGTAAAAAGCCAATACTTTGGCTTATTATGCGCTTTTATATTGAATTTTCAAAAAAAATCAATATAAGAGGCCTGGTAAAAACAACCAATTTACCCATTATTGTATGGAAGATTTCTAAACAGAAATATTAATCTCATCATCACACTCAAGGACAGAACGGTGACCATGTCCTTTTTTCTTCTGCTGAATTTTACCCGTACGCGAATACCCTCAGATGAACGATTGAGCGCACAAGGATTGTCCATGCGAATGATATCCTGAAGAGATCAAGGAACAGATCCGTAAACGCCGCTTCCAGAAAGAGGATTACGAAAACATGCTCTATGATCTTCTGAGGTGCGGAGACCTCTCGCAAGCCGATTACGACAAGATGAAAGCACAATCCAAGGCGTCGTTCGAGAAGTTCACGGAAGGGATGAAACAATTTAAAATTTAAAATTTAGAATTTAGAAACAATTTCAATTTAGAATTTAGAAATCAGAATTTAGAAATTATCGTTTCATCGTTTAGTCGTTTTAACGTTTAATCGTTTGTCATGAAAAAACTTTTCCGGACATTGATCATTATCCTGCTGCTTCTCGGCGGAGGATTCATGTTCGTGCTCAAAAACCCTTCATTTCCGCTTTCTACCCAAATCCTGGATGCGATAGGGATCTCCACTAAGCAGGATACGCTCAGCACGGGAAAGGAGATAGACCTCAAGGACTGCGTCAGCTACTTCGATGGCTGCAACACCTGCACGGTCTCCGGCGGTACGATCGTCGGATGCACCGAGACGGCGTGCACGACCTTCCAAGAGCCGAAATGCCTGCAATATACTTCAGGAACCAGGGATCAGGGATCAGGGATAGATCTCTCTACCTGTAAACATTACTTCGATGGCTGCAATACCTGCAGCGTCGGCGATAACGGCCAGACCGCATGTACCCTGATGTACTGCGAGACCCCAGGACAACCGAAATGCTTAGATAACGAAATCAGTAACCAGGGACAAGGGACCAGTGCTGGAGTAGCGAATCCCGCATCCGTCAAATGTGAACAGGACGGCGGCACCTTAGCTATCCAAAAAGACGCTAGCGGCGGAGAATACGGCATGTGCACGTTCCGCGATGGAACAGTTTGCGAGGAACGGGCATACTTTAGAGGCGAATGCACCAGGAAAGATGGCACTGCCCAAGTCAACGGCGGATCCAGTCCAAGCAATCCATGAGAGGACGCAACCGTCTGCACCATGGAATATGCACCGGTCTGCGCAAGCGTCCAAGTGCAATGCATCAAAGCGCCATGTCATCCGATCCAACAGACCTTCGGCAACAGATGCCAAATGAACGCTAACAAGCTCGCAACCTTCCTGTATGAGGGAGAATGCACTAAATAACATTCCGGATACCAACGTACAAAACCTCATTCCGGCGTTAAGTCTTGCAGCCGGAATCCAGGTTGCTTTGTATAGATTCCGGCCGCAATCCGGTGCGCCGGAATGAGGTACGCCGGAATATCCAACTTTTTAGTCGTTTAGTCGTCTATCATGAAAAAGCTTTTCCGACCTTCAATCGTCATCATCGTCGCAGCCGCGTTATTCGTGGCATACATGGAATATTTCCACAAAGCTCCACAACCGGATATCGACATCAATAGCGCTGAAGCGCAATATTGCGTTGCACAGAGCGGTGCCATCGTCTTTGAAGGACAAATCGGCAAATGCTATCTGCGCGACGGCACCAAGTGCAAACTCAAGGCGTTCATGGAGGGTAGCTGTGCGTCTCCATCAGCAGTAAACACTACTCAGAACGCTTCCGTCTCTTCCGGAACGGCCACAGGCGAAACCGCTACGGGAATCACGGAGACCGCTATCAAGACTACCGCTACTGGCGCTGACAGCAAGACAACATCGACAGGAGACAAGAAGTAACACCAAGTAAGAGGAATATATCCACTAGAAGCTCCCCTGTTAGGGGGAGAAACAAAAGAGGGGGTTGAATCCCCGGCTAAAGCTCTTTATACCTTTTATGAATACATGGAACAGATTATCTGACATTCATTCCTCGACCAATACTTCGACGAACAGACGATGTCCTTCCACGCCAAGGAATGATGCCGCATCCTCAGGAAGAAATGAACCCCTGGCAATCGGAAACCCGTGGTCGACGATAAGTCGATGAGCAAGGAAGAGATGAAGGACTTCATCGATAACATATACAAAGAGGTAGAGACCAGGGAAGACAGCGTCATGGAGATCGACAGATCCCTCTCCAAGGTGCTGCAACTCGGTCCGTACAGGATCGTCATCGTCCATCCGCCATTGTCGGACGGGCTCGAGATCACCATCGTCAAACCGATCAAGAAGCTGACCATAGAGGATTATGACCTGGACAAGGAAATATTCGATATGCTCAGGAATCAGGCCAAAGGTATCTTGATCTCCGGATCGCCCGGCAGCGGAAAGACTACCTTCGCTCAAGCACTCATCGACCTCTACCACAAAGACGATAAGATCATCAAGACCATCGAGTCGCCTCGCGACCTGCTCGTCTCCGACGATATCGTGCAATATAGCTTCACGTACGGGACCCATGATGAAGTAAGGGATATCCTCTTGCTCTCCAGACCCGACTACACCGTCTACGACGAGGTGAGAAATAAATCCGATTTCGAATTGTACAAGGACTTGAGACTGACAGGAATAGGATTGGTCGGAGTCATCCATGCGACCAGAGCCGTAGATAGCATCCAAAGATTCTTGTGAACGATCGAGATGGGTATCATCCCGCAAGTCATCGATACCGTCATCTACATAGATAAGGGAGTCATCCAAGAGATCTATACTCTCCAACTCACCGTCAAGGTACCAGAAGGCATGGAATCCGAAGACCTCGCAAGACCGGTCATCGTCGTCACCAGCTTCATGACCAAGAACGTCGAATACGAGATCTACACGTTCGGAGAACAGATCGTCGTGATGCCATTATCAGGGATGAGTGACGAGTGATGAGTGACGAGCAAAGGGAAAACAGCTATCTCAGACTATGCGAAGCATACCATCACCCAGAAATTGCAGCAGCTCTTACCCTGCGACTTCCTCATCAAGATCAAAGGATCCTCTACCCTGGACCTGTATGTGCCGGAAGATGCCAAAGGCCGTATCATCGGCAAGGCCGGAGCGAATATCACCAACCTGGAAAAAGATATGAAACTCAAGATCAACCTCAGGAGCTTCGACGAATTGCCGCTCCTAGACGTCAAGACCCAAATCCATGCCCAGAAGAAGAATACTTCAGCGGAGATCCTCTTCCCGATGGAATATGCTAACCAGACGATCTGTTTCCTCGTCGAAGACGAGATCGCCTACTTCACGGCGGATGCGCGCGGCCAAGTCACCATCAAGAACAAGGAGCTCGCGAAACTGATCTTCAGGAAAGGCTTCGTGATCGTGGATACTAATAAACTATAACTCCCCCTTTTGTGACATCGTCAAACCCTCCTTCGTTCCTCCCAATCCTCCACCACTTTCGTGGTTCCCCTCCTTTATCAAGGAGGTAAGGGAGGTCCTAAGTAACAGCGGTCCCCTGAGAAGGGGAAGGGTCCCCGTGCGGGGTAGGGGTTTGCTAAAAAAAATTAAGATAAGTTTTTTTACCTCACTTAGTGAACATAGTATGAACAATTTCCATTTCGCAAAGATCATCGCCGGCGTAGGACCGACATTAGCCAAAGAGACCGTACTCTCCAAGGTCATCAATATGGTCGATATCTTCAGGATCTCGCTATCCGGTGGATTCGATGATAACAACAAGAAATATATCGACACGATCATGAAGCTCGACAACAGCAAGACCATCATGATGGAAACCAGAGGTGCGGACATCAGGATCAAGAACGTCATGGACATCAAGGTAAAAGCGAGACAGGTCATCGAGATCGAATACAGCGAATACGCACAGGAACACGATAAGAAGATTTTTGTCGATGCACCGTTCCTCAAAGAGCTCAAGGTCGGCCAGCTCATCAAGTTCCAGCAAAGCGGCGTCGTGATCAAGATCAAGTCCAATAAGGAAGTGACCATGTGTGAAGTGGTCGAATGAGGATGGATCATCCAGTTCGATAAGGTATTTTTCCATAATTATGATCTTGATCTTCCATTCTTGGGCGAAAGAGAGAAGAAGGATATTCTCCGGTGATTGGAATACGGCGTCCATATCTTGGCACCATCGCTCGTCAAAACCAGTGAAGATATCGTGGAGCTCAAACAGTTCCTCGCGACTAGGAATGCGGACAAGATGAAGATCATCGCAAAGATAGAGACGGAAGAAGCACTTAAGAACATCGATGACATCTTGGACATCTCCGATGGACTGATCCTCGTCTTCGATAAGATCGAGAAACCGATGAAAGCGATGAAGCTCACCGAAGAGTTGCTCATCAAGAAATGCAAGACGATCGGGAAACCTGTCATCGTGACCTTCGTAGGCAAATTCGAGAAAAACAACTATCATCTCATCAACGAAACGCAGCTCAAGAGATTCTCCAACCGAGCCGCAGATGCGTATATGCTCGATACTTTGCTGCAGGAGGACGATCCGCTCAAGGTCATCACTGAGCTCTCTGACGAACTCGATACCTTGGAACTCAAGACCGGCGCTCATGAGCTCACGCGTTTCTATGCTAACAACGAATATCTGGTCAGGGACTACATTCTCTATAATGCGCACAGGGCGACCCAGGAAGTCGATGTAAGAGCGCTCGTGCTCTATACTGAGAATGGCTACTCCGCAAGTAGGCTCTCCAGCCTCAAACCGAAGGTGCCTATCATCGCCTTCACCAAGATCGATGAGAACTACAGATACCTCAACATGCTCCGAGGCGTCAGGGGCTACAAGATCTCGCAATCATTCAGCTACGAGAATCTCAAGAGAATCGGAAAAGAGATGATCAGGATTATCTTTAAGGGCAATATCTCCCTCGACGACAAGATCATCATCGTCCAAGCCAACGAGAATATCACGGATGAGAAGACCGGTATGATCAATGGATTGGAATTGTATAAATTCAAGAATATATAACCATAAGACGGGATACTAATGAGACGGGAGAGACGGATTGAGACGGGAGAATTGAGAATTGAGAATTGAAAATTGAGAATTGAAAATTAAAAATTGAAAATTAAACATGATATAAAGAGGAATCGGCTGGATGGCCGATTTTTTTCTTTTATCATCTGTATACGCCTCTGTCATCCTGAACAAACCTCTGTCATCCTGAACGACGTGAAGGATATAGTGATACCACTCTATTCTTCGACAGACTCAGAATGACACGTCTTTTTATCGAAAAAAACGTTCTCTCCTCATCTTGTGATACTGTAGATTGGACTATAAGATACGGTAGTCGATTTTGCACGATACAACCTATTTTTCGGCGATATTTTTTTAACGACTTTTCTCTTGCAAATACTCGATGATACTATATATAGTGCCTACGAAATACATCATACCACAATATCTTGTATATTCTACATTGTTTCGCAAAATTGTAAATACTAAAAGAAACCAAAAAAAACTACCAAATATCCTTTTATCATATTAAGCGGAATTTGTAATTATGGCTATCTACAAAGTCAGGAAAAGGAATTGAGCGATCATCGACTTTGATATCTCCAAGATCGAACAGGCTATCCAAAAAGCGGTCGAAGCGGTCGGCGGAACGGATCTAAAGGACGTCCCTGCGCTTGCCAAGAAAGTCGGCAAAGAGGTAGAGAAGAAGGTCGGTAAAGAGATCCCTAGCGTAGAAGCCATCCAGGACACGGTAGAAGAGGTATTGATCAAGGAAGGACATGATAGCGTCGCCAAAGCATACATCCTCTATCGCCAGAAAAGATCAGAATCCAGGGCGCAAGAGAATGTCGTCGTCGAAGTGGGCAAGACCATGGACGAATATTTGGATCAGAGTGATCGGAGAGTGAACGCAAATAGTAATCAGGGATATTCTTTGTGAGGATTGATCCTCAATATCTCAGGCAAGGTCATCGCCAATTACCGGCTCAGCCATGTCTATCCCAATGAGATCGGGAATGCTCATAGGACAGGCGATTTCCATATCCACGATCTGGATATGTTCTCCGGCTATTGTGCAGGGCGGAGCTTGAGACAGCTGCTCGAGGAAGGGTTCAATGGCCTCAGCAACAGGGTGCAATCTGCGCCCCCAAAGAATCTCCAATCCGCCGTCAACCAGATGATCAACTTCCTAGGGACGCTACAGAACGAACGGGCGGGAGCGCAAGCATTCTCTTCCTTCGACACCTACCTAGCGCCATTCGTCCACAAATACAAGGTCCAGCTCGAGAAAGAGCTCGATGAACTGAACGTGCAGTTCGCCACCCCTGAAGCCAAAAAACAACATATCGACACGAAGACCTACAAATACGTCACCCAGCAGATGCAGAACTTCATCTTCGGATTGAATGTCCCTTCACGCTGGGGAACCCAGACGCCATTTACCAATATCACGCTCGATCGGACCTGCCCTGACGATCTCAAAGAGAAAGCATTGATGCTCGGGGGAATAGAAGAAGGCTATTATCCCAAGAAATTCTGAGAGCTCGAAGATGAGATGAAGCTCATCAATAGGGTTCTCATCGAGGTATATACTGCAGGAGACCGGACCGGATCCGTTTTCACCTTCCCTATCCCGACCTACAACGTCACGGAAGATTTCCCATGGGATGACCCGGATATCGACCTCTTATTCGAGATGACCGCAAAGTACGGGATCCCCTACTTCCAGAACTTCGTAGGCTCTCAATTCAAAGTGATTAAAGACAAAGACGGAACTATCAAGAAAGTCGATAACCCTGATGCCTATAAGCCAGGCGCTGTCAGATCGATGTGCTGCAGACTCCAGCTCGATCTCACCCAGCTCGAGAAAAGATGAGGAGGACTCTTCTGATCAGCAGAGATGACCGGTTCCATCGGTGTCGTAACGCTCAATATGGCAAGGATCGGCTACACCTTCAAGAACGACAAGGAAGGATTCAAGAACCAGGTTCGCTATCTCATGAGCCTAGCCAAGACCTCACTCGAACTCAAGAGGAAGGAGATCACTAAGCGATTGGAAGCAGGTCTCTATCCGTATACCAAGAGATACCTCCATTCGTTCAGGAACCACTTCTCCACTATCGGACTCAATGGCATGAACGAAGCGATCCTCAACTTCACGAACGGCAAGGAAGATATCACTTCAGATCGAGGCAAGAAATTCGCCGTAGAGATCCTCGATTTCATGAGAGAGATCCTCAAGTGATACCAGGAAGAGACCGGAAATCTCTACAACCTCGAAGCTACGCCTGCAGAAGGCACTACCTATAGATTCGCAAAAGAGGATAAGAAACAGATCCCGAATATCATCCAAGCAGGAACCGACGAAGCACCATATTATACCAATTCCACTCAGCTTCCGGTAGGCTATACCGACGATCCGTTCGAAGCGCTCGAACAGCAGAACGAACTCCAATGCAAATACACCTGAGGTACCGTTCTTCATCTGTACATGGGAGAAAGGCTCTCCGATGCTCAGACCTGCAAGAATCTCGTCAGGAAAGTCATCTCCAACTATCAGCTCCCGTATATCACTATCTCGCCTGTCT
Source organism: uncultured Candidatus Peribacteria bacterium (assembly GCA_964430205.1). GTDB lineage: Bacteria > Patescibacteriota > Gracilibacteria > Absconditabacterales > Absconditicoccaceae > CAJBLF01. Next base: position 17,497 of record CAYSER010000003.1, read on the forward strand.
TTTCCATCTGCCCTAAACACGGGTATATCGTAGGAGAGCACGACTACTGTCCGAAATGCGATAAGGAGCTCGGCTACGAAGGAGCTGAATTCAATCTCGATATCAGAAAAAAACATACCTCAGATCCAGAGAAACTCAGGATCATCAACGAGAAGAAGATACACTTCTAACCAGAAGACAGGCATCAGGTGTCAGGTTCCTGGTCCCTGGTCTCTGATCATTGGTACTATCGAAGCCAAATACCTTTTTATCTTCATGACAGCAGCGCCATGCCAACATTCACCAACAAGGAAGGAAAAGAAGTCTACAGGACCCCATGCCAGGTATTCACTCGCGTAATGGGATACCTCAGACCCGTAAGTCACTACAACATCGGCAAGAAATCCGAATTCTACAGCAGGAAGTATTTCGATGAGCAGAAGAGCGCTAACTCTACGTTCATCAGAAACTTCGCGCCGCAAGTTTTCGTAGGCGGAGGTGCATGCGGATGCAACTAAGACGACGAACAACGAGCAACGAACAACTAACCATTACTAACTAATAAATTTTCGTAGTCATATGCCGAAGTAAAGTCAAACGAGGCGCGTCAGCGCCTTCCGGAAACTTTACTTTTTATGTATCTTACCGATCGCTGATGCACTATCATGATCCGGTCTATGGCGACGTCGAGATCGATGAACCGGTCATCCTGGATATCATCTCTTGTCCGTCGTTCCAAAGGCTTAAATGAATCGATCAGTCATGATATTTTGAGCCATTCTACCCCTGATGCTCGTTTAAACGCTTCGAGCATTCTGTCGGTGTCTATCTCCTGCTCAAGGCCTATGGAGCACCGATAGATGAACAGATCGCGTGACTGATCCATGACATCTCTCATGGTACGTTTTCACATTGTCTCGATTATGTCTTCGACGAAGGCGACCAAAAAAAACAGGATCACCAAGATGCTATCTTCAATGAGTTCGTGATGCAGACGGAAATCCCTGATATCTTGGTGAAACATAGCATCAATATCTACGCTGTGCTGGACGAACCCACGCATCCCCTCAAGGAGAATGACCTGCCTGATCTCTGCGCTGATAGGATAGATTATTCGCTGCGTACCATGGTGCATTTCGATAAGCTTCCTGTGGATAGTATCCTCGGCCACCTCAAAGCCAAGAACGCTACACGATATTTCGATGAACTGGAAGCGGCGAAGACCTTTGCAGAGATGTTCAAGAGGATCAACGACGTCTACTTCTCCGGCATAGAATCAGCTATCATGTTCCAGACCGTCGCTGATCTGTGTAGGCATGCACGGAAATCATGATACGTAGAGAAAGAGGATTTCTATACGACCGATGACCAAGTATTAACCAAGATAAAGCTCCATATCGACAGAGATCCACAGCTCGAGCTCTACCGACAACGCATGAATAATGTCATCGGATGCAGCCACTCCCCTGAAGATTTCGACACTCGCATCTTCTGCAAAAATAGGGTCACCGATCCTTTGGTAGAAGCGAATGGCGAGCTTGTCAGGCTTTCTGCTCTTGATACGGCATGGAAAGAGACTATACATGGCACTCATGCTCCCAAGGAATATTTCCTCAAGTTCGACAGATAACCATCTTTTTATCTCCCCACATCCTCTCTCGTGCATATCGCAGGCGTGCAGCAATCCACCATGATAGACTATCCAGGCAAGATCGCCTGTGTGGTCTTTACCCAATGATGCAATTTCCGCTGCAGCTTCTGCCACAATCCCGAATGTGTGTTACCTGAGAAGATGATGCTTTTCCAGAACGATCTCATCCCTGAGGAAGCGTTCTTCAATTTCCTCAAAGCTAGGAAATGACTGCTCGACGGCGTCAGCATCTGCGGCGGCGAACCTACCTTGCGGCCCGATCTCTACGATTTCGCCAAGAGGATCAAGGAAATGGGATTCCTCGTCAAACTCGATACCAACGGGAGGGACTATCAAATAGTCAAAAGGATGATCCAGGACGGGATCTTGGATTATGTAGCCGTAGACATCAAGCATTCCCTGCATAGCTATGACGACGCTATCGGACTCTCGCAACCGCCTGAATTCTATAATAGTTTCCAGAAACTGCTGCAGCTGCTTCTCGAAGGCGGTATCGATTACGAATACAGGACAACCGTCGCCAAGGGACTCCATACCGCTGACGATATAGAAAATATGGCCGTATATATCAGGGGCGCAAAACATTATTATCTCCAAAATTATATCTGATGAAACACCCTTGATCCGAATTTCTGATGAACGCCGTTCACGGACGAAGAACTCCTCGCTTTCAAAAAAATAGCTGAACGTTATGTCCAGCATTGCGAGATACGTAAATAAACTAACAACTAATAACTAACAACTAATAACTAACAACTAATAACTAACAACTAATAACTAATAACTAACAACTAATGCCTATGAAATTTTTTATTGTTAGTTGTTCACTGGTAGTTGTTAGTTATTTTTTGAAGTGTCTCATGCAGCTTTCGTACCCTTGAAGATATGCCGTGCGCATATTTTTTTTGTTGATATCCAAGACCTTGATGGAAAGACGCTCATAGAATAAGTGGTCGGCCAATGTCTTATGCTCTATGGTATCGCGCCTGAGCAGGATCTCGAATGAGACGGATAAGACATCGATGAGCGTTGCTATCTTCTGGTTCTCCAAGAACTTGTTGAGCGAGATTCCGATAGTTTCATACTCCGGATATCTCTTCTTGGCCAATTCGATAGGGAAATTATTTGTCGTGCCGCCGTCGATCAGGATATGATGTTCATAGGGTACCGCTGGAAAAACACCAGGGATAGCCATGCTGCCGAGCAGGATCGGTACAAGCTTTCACGAATCGAAGAGTATGAATTTCCCGGTATTGGTATCGGTGGTTCAGATATAGGTCTTTAGCGTAAGATCTTTTATATTGGCAGGAAGATCTCTAGAGAATTGCTTTTCGAAAAAATCCGCTTTCATGATGCTCTTCTTGGAAAAGAGATTGAGCGAGAACATAGTGAACGGTTTCGTATCATAGAAGATATGATAGATCTGCTCTGCCGAATAGCCTGCAGCCCGATAGCTTGCCAGGATCGCGCCTGCGCTCACGCCATAGATCGCATGGATCTTGTCCCTGAATCCAAGCTCTTCCAATCATTTGATGATGCCCAACGCATAGAAGCCTCTTGTCCCTCATCAGGAGATGACCAGGACGTACTTCTTCTTGGATTTTAGCAACGAAAGTAGTTTCATGGGCTATGATATGATGATAAAAGACTTATAGACAATGTTCATATGTCTGTCATTCTGAATGCAATGAAGAATATCGTAATCATCACTATATCCTTCGACTACGCTCAGGATGACATGGATATACATTTATTCACAACAGCTTATCTTATCAACTCTGCTCGATCTCACGGTTTCACGCCTGCGGCGTTCGCCTCTTCGATATCGATATGGAAGTCGAGCGCATAATCATCTCTCGCTCTCACGGCGACATGTTCGAAGGTCACTGCCCTTGCGCCGCCGACATGCATCTTGATGCTATCGCCATCCTTGATGCCCAGCTCTTGTGCTTCTTTGACGGTGCAGTGCAGATGTCTTTCTGCAACCATAGCGAATGCGCCATACACTTCGCCTACAGGACCGACGATCTTGATGTAGCCGAGATCCTTCGTATCTCCTGAAACCTTGATCGGCGCTGTCACGCCTAAGGTGAAGGTATCGCCTAGCATGATCTCTACCTGTGTGGTCTTCCTCTGGGGACCGACGACTCTCACGTTCTCGATCCTGCCTTGCTCTCAGACGAGTGTCACTAGTTCCTGTGCCGCGAATTGGCCGGGCTGAGAAATGTCCTTGAGCTTCTTGATCTCATAACCTTTGCCGAACAGTTTCTCCGTATCGCTCGGACTCAAATGGACATGCCTATTGCTAATGCCGATGGGGATTCTCATGGACATACGATTAAACGATAAAACGAATGAGACGGGACAGATTGATTGAGACTGAATTGAGACTGATTGAGGTTGATTGAGACTGGTTGAGATTGATTGAGACTGAATTGAGATTGATTATTTTTATATTTCTAAATTCTAAATTTTTAATTCTCAATTCTAAATTCTAAATTCTGAATTCTAAATTTTAAATTATAAATTTTAATTTTTTAAATTAATCTGGTTATATCTTCATTCTTTCGAGGACGGCATCGATTTGTGCATAGAGCTCTTCCACGCTGCCATCATTGGTGAAGGTATGATCCGCAAGCTTCATGCATTCGGCGATATTCTGTTTGGCCGGATCCATATTCTGCATCTCCCTCTGCTCATCATTGATAAACTCGTCATAGGAGATCTTGTCTGTTTCCGTGCCTCTCATTGCTACTCTCTCATATCTCACTTTCGGGTCGGCGTCGATAGCGAACAGATGGAAATGTTCCTTACCTTTGAGCGCTTGGATCTCTCCGACCGCCCTGATGCTTTCGATGATGGCATTCTCTCAGCCCTCTTTGGATTGCTCGTACAGCTGCTGGACGATGTATGCAGACCCGTATTTGGCGCGCAGATCGTTGGCGACCGCTACCATGCTGTCCCTATTGACCGGCATCCCTCTCCTCTCGATCTCTTGGATCAGATATGCCCTTACAGAAAAATGATGGAATCATCTCTTCTGGACGAGATAGTCAACGATGGTGCCTTTGCCTGCACCGATCGTTCCGGTGATGCCTATGATGATCATCTCATGTGCGCTATGAGATAAAAGCTTATGTTTGCTTATTGGATATGCAGCGGATTGAAATCCGTCGAATAATCATAGCGATCCTCCTGCTCGCGTTGTTTCAATGCATAAGTGACTAGATAGGTGAGCGGAGTGAACAGCACCTCGATACCCACCTTGAAGATATAGTTGGAGAGCATCACCATGAAGATCGTCTCCCTGGGGAACACTCCGCTGAATGCGATGGTGATGAAGATGATGGTATCCATGAGTTCACCGATGATCGTAGAACCGATCGTTCTTACCCGCAATTGCCTGCCTTGCATCATGATCTTGAGCTTCGCGAGGATATACGAGTTACTGAATTCTCCTGCAAAATACGCTATCAAGCTCGCTATGACGATCCTCGGCGTGAATCCAAGGATCTGTTGATACGCCGCTTGATACGGTCGATTCTGTGTCGCCGGCAACCGTCACACAATCATGATGGTGATGGTCATAAGCGCCAACGCACCGAATCCCATCCATATGATCCTTCTGCTCTGCTTATAGCCATAGACTTCCGTCATGATATCTCAGAAGATGTAGCTGAGCGGGAAGAGCAATGTCCCTCCGTCGAACGTAAACCGTCAGAGATCCAAGACTTTGGTAGAGACGATGTTGGAGATCATCAGCACCGCAACGAATGCGACCGTGATCAACGTGAGATATCTATAGTTTTTCCTTTCCATGCGATCGATAAAGTGTTCAATGATTCGTGCTTGAGTATAACGATTCTCGTTACGGAGTAAACGGCAATTTTTTCTAGATCACTCATCGGAATGTATTTCCCTTTGAAAATCTCATTATACTTGTATATAGTTATTGCGAAATTTATCTGTTTACCCTACTTCCATGCGAGAGCAACTCCAGTCATATTATGCCGACAAGAAAATCTTCCGAAGGGTCATCATCGGCATTGTCTTTATCCTCTTGATCATTTTCCTCTTCAGCAACCAACATCCATGATCGGCTCTGAACCGGAATCATGAGATAACGTTCGCCGGAGAACAGATGCCGACAGCTGGCAGATATCAATTGAATATCGAGAGACTGGATAGGGAGATCGCCTTGCTGGAAGCTAACCCTGCGCAATTCCTCATCATTCACAAAAGACGGAATCTCCTGATACCGATGATAGAACAACAGCTCAAGAAAGAAGGACTTCCTGATGACCTAAAATATATCGCCGTCATCGAGAGCTCATTGAGGGACAATGTCGTCAGCTCTGCAGGCGCTGCAGGACTTCGACAACTGATGTCCGGCACTGCCGTGAGACAAGGACTACGCGTCGATGAGTTCGTAGATGAAAGATACGATGCTGCGAAAGCTACGGCGGCCGCACTCAATCACCTCAAAGGGCTCTATCCGATCTACAAGAATCGGACGCTCGCCATCGCCGCCTACAATAGAGGTGCCCATGGACTCTCTACCAGTATGGAGAATCAACGCAGCGAAAATTTCTACGATCTCCGATTGAACACAGAGACCTCGAGATATGTCTTCAGAGTCTTGGCTATGAAATATGTGCGAGAACATAGGTACGCTATTTTCGGCGAGGATCTGCTCTGAGAGATGTATCATCCTTTTGCGACGAAGGAGATAAGCGTCAAGAACGTGGCAGATATCTCTCAGCGAGCCAAGCAAAACGGGTTCGGGTATTATGAGATCAAGAAGCTCAATCCTTGGATCCTGAAGAATTCTCTCCCTGAAGGGAAGCGGAATATCGAAGTATTCAAAACAACTAAATAACAAAAATGAATTGAAAATTGAAAATTGAGAATTGAAAATTGAAAATTTAGAAGTCAGAATTTAGAAAAAAAGAGCCGGTGTGGGCTCTTTTTTTCTGCTCTTATGTTGCTTAGTTCGTTTCTCCCGTAAGCGTATTGAGCGTCACGATATCACCTTCGTTCTTGTGGAGCGGTACCATGATCTCCAAACCGGTCTCTATCTTCGCCGGTTTCTTTCCTGCCTGAGCCCTATCTCATTTCACTCCCGGAACGGTCGAGATGATCTTGTAGGAAACCGTCGTAGGAAGGATGACGCTGATGACATTGCCCTTATAGACCATAACGAAACAGTCCATGTTCTCCTTCAGATAGCCTGCGATATCGTCGACCATGTCTTTGTTGAGATCATACATCTCACCGGTATCGTTCTCCATGAACGTGTACGTATCTCCTGCGCTATAGAGGAAAACAGCATTCTTGGTCATCACATCTCCTTTCTCGATGACGCTTCCGGATTTGTAGGTCAGATTCACTACGCCTCCGGTGATGAGATTCTTGAGTTTGAAGGTGTAGCTTCCCTGCCTTTGCTGCATCTGCATAAAGGCGAAGTCTATCACCTTATATAACTGACCATCGATATCGAGGATGGTATTCTTCTTGATTTCTGAGACATCTAACTTCATTACTGTATGACTAAATGATTAAAATATGGTAATCTATCCTTTTGGGATGTATCTGTACTGCATCGTGCTGTTCGTTACGTGAGCGTAGCGAACTCATTACGCGAAGCATATTAGCTCAATTCGAATACGATAAGTTGACTTCCTCCGCCTAAGCTTTGGCTGATGAGATTGCTGACGAATTCCTGGAATTGCGCGTTCTGTGATTTGAATAGGTTCACAAGAGCGACATATTGCAAGAGTATCAAACGTTCGTCCTGCGTCAATGACTCTACGCTCGCCTTCAACTCCTCGGAAGCGGCAGATTGCTGAGCGATAAGTGCGACAGCAGTCGTGAAGACCTTCTCTTCATCGATAGTCTTACCGTAGACATCCGCGATATCGCCGATAGCCTTGCCGTTACCGATCCTATTTACAAAGGTCTCTCCTATGAAGTCTATCATCTTCTGTCCGTCTGTCGGAAAGAATCTCGCGATGGAGATCTTAGCCCTCAAGAGAATGAGCTCTTCTGCGGTCAATGGTCAGAACTTCGCTTTGAGTGCATCATCATCGAGAGAGAATGCATATTTCGCTCAGAGGTTATTGGTCGAGAAGAGCTTGATATATCATGCCTTCCGGAGCCTAGCCAAGGAGCTTATCGCTCCGTCCTCCTGGATCTTGCCGCTGACTGCGTCAAGCTTTGCGAAGAACCTATTGAAAAGCGATTCATTCCCTTCTCCCATCACGACGGTCCCGATATTAGGATCGATGACAAGATACTTGATATTGCTATTCTGGAGCCTTTGATACGCTTTGCAGAGATTGCCGTCGCTATTCTGCTCCCGGAATCGGTTGAGCATACCATCACTCTTGATATTCCGCTGATTGTCCAAGAAATATTGCATATAGGTTCCAGCAATCAGTACTCCATCTTTATTGTTTCTGTGTTTCACATAGTCGATGAATCTGTTGTAATGAGGGAACTGGAGATCGAAGACATCCTTCTGGCCGTATCCAACTTTTGGCGTTTCCTGCTGCTGAAGCTCGGAAGTGATATCAACGGTCTTGCCATTGTTCATCTTGTACCGTAGGAACGGACCGCTACCGCCTTGCGATGATATCCTGATGAAATTGAGTCCGAATTGGATGATCGCCCGGATGATGAAGAGGAAGATGATGATGTACATCATGGTCTTCTCTTGCTCTTGTTCGGAGTGTTCGAACATATCCCTGATGATCAGTGCGGCCGTGATCACGGTCCGTACGACGAGCCCCATTCCATACCGGAGGATGCCGCCTCAGATGATCCATCGGATCGCCCGTCAAATAATCGTTACGCTAGTCAATGTGACGAGATTCATGTCCTCCCTGAAACGTTTCGCATTCGCGATCGCATAGATGAAGCCTAAGACTAAGATCATGAATAAGAGCATCCATACGAATCCGATATCTGTATAATAGCTGCTGAGATTCTGAAGCGATCGATTGAAGACGATATTGAACGGTACGAGATATCTATAGGGAACGCTGATCTTTCCCGCTTCGGTCTTGATGGTATGATTCTGATAATACTGTCTCAATGCTACGATCTGATCCCTGAATTCAGCAGGGTTGGTGACGGTGCCGCTGCCTTTGATCGCATAGGCTGCAAGCGCTCAGCTGAGCAGATCGTATGCCTCAGATCATTGTTTGACCTGTCCGAACAGTTTCTGCAATGTCGGCACATTGAAATTCTCTATCGCTTGCGCATTGGTGCAGAGCAGCTTCGCTGATCTGTTTGTACTATAACACTGATTATCCTTGAGCACGAAAAGCTTTAGGAGACCATATCCGAGATTGAGCCCGTTGCCTTTGGTGATCTCTTTCCATCCGTATCCGACATATCTTCCTACATCTTCATTGGTCACTATGGCTTTCCTCATACTTCCGCTCAATTCCTCTTTGGTGAATGGCGTTTGCTTGCATTGTTCCACGGAGAGTTCGCTGGTATTCAGCAACGTCTTGTCGATAGCGTTCTGTGTCTCCAGACCGGTAGCATCATTTGCCGCTAGGAAGGTCCTTGCCGATGGTTTCTCCACCAAGAGCACGCTCTTGATGAATGATCATGGGCTGAACGTCCCGGCATTGATCTGGTTGATCATGACGTTAGGTCCCTTGAAGACGATCACTATCGCTACAAAGCTAGCAACCCGGGTGAGGATATACGTCAATAACCTATTCTTATTTTTCAGATTCCCTTGGGCGGTATTCTTTTTGCTGAGCATCTTGAAGATTCCGAGGATGGCCACGACCAACCCTATCGCTACGATATATTTCCCTGAAACCGGAGTCATCATATCCGGAGCGTTAGCGATCTTGAGAACCCCCATCATGCCTACGGTCATGATCCCTAATCCGATAGCGAGGATGCTATCGATCCGGAGTCCGATGAGGAGCAGGCCAAAGAGCGCTATATCGATGAATGCCGTCTGTTTGGACATGTATGCTCGGGCGAACATCACTCAGGAGATGACAATATACTTGAGCGAGTCCCAATGAAGCTGGAGCCCTTGTTCACGGTTATCAAGGATATGCTTCAGGAAAACGAATCCAGAAAGCAACGCTAAGATGGTCAATGCCATCACGCCGAGATCGGTCTTATTGTCTACGAACACCAAGAAAGCGCCCATTCCGCTAGTAAGCCAGAACAAGAGCATCATCCATCCAGTATAGAAACCTACCGTCGGCATGATATCGTCCTCATGTCTCTTGGGAGCGAAATAATTGATCGCTTCCTTGATAAGACCCGTTCCGAAGATGAGCACGAAGATGCCGCTGAGAAAATTCATCGCTACGGCTATGGTATCAGGAGCGATCCAGAATCGGCTCTTGATAGGATTGATGAGTGCGAAGAAGAACGTGATGAAGATATGCCGGAGCCCTGGAGCCATTGATGCGACCGATCCTACATTACCTCGCAACACCCCATGGTTGTTTGCAATCACCCTTGGGATATACATATATTCATGATTTGCATCCCGAGCTGTCGAATACGGAATGTATGAGAGCTGGAATCCATACAGATAGTAGATGAGGGAGATAGCGAGAAGGATAATCCCTATCCGTTTCCGCCGATTTTTCTTGAGATTATCGCCTTTGAATTCGTGCGCTATATCGGTGATGATCTGTTGATAGGGAAGCATATCCTTTCTCATGTATCGTATCATATACCCGAGTCCCAAGAAGAGGATCCATATGATAGCCCCTCGGATCAGGTGCATCATAGAGAACAGGTAGATGATCAGGAGGAATATCCCCAATCCGATTCAGAAATTGATAAGCATTTCCTGTCGTCTGATCTCCTTGAACCTGATATATCTTTTGGAGATCCACGTTCCGAATGCGGTCAGTCCGAGGATGAAGTACATGCCTAGGAAATAGATGATCAAGGAATTGATGAGTAAGATGAAGAACCCCGCTGATCATCCCATGATACTCTCTTTGACCACGGTCGATGCCACCGTATACAGCAGCACTGATGCAGGCAAGATGTAGATGAAGAATTTTTTCACAGAGAACGCCTTGGCCTTGATCAGATAGGTCAACGGTATGAGCACAGCGACGATGCTCCACAGCAAGAGTTTCCGATTTGCCCGGCTTGCAAGCATCTGACTGTAATACGTGTGATTCGCCATGAATTCATTGTATATCGAGACTCAGAAGATGCTGAGCAGCACGATACCGATGATCAGGAAGATCTTTTGTTTCATGAAGTGGGATAAGGGATAAAATGACTATATCTATTGAAAAATGGAACAATTGAAAGATTGAAATCAGGGACCAGGAAACAGGGATTAGGGAACTGTGACCTTTCACCTGGGATCTAAGATCACGTTTCCATCTTTCCATTCTCTTATTGTTGTTGTCTCTTGGTATAGAACGCATGAAGCAGGATCTTGGTCAACGGTACGTTGAATAGCAGCGTAAGAAACATCGTTACGATCAGCATGGATCCGAATCATTTGAAGACATTGGTACCCATAGAGAACAAGACGAACGCTATCAATCAGGTACTGATCTGTCCGTCCCTGATCGCTGACCGACTCCTCTCCTTGGCATGATCGATCGCTGATCCCATGCTCTTACCGTCCCTCAATTCTTCACGGAGCCTTTCGTATATCAATATATTGGAGTCCACGGACATACCTATAGAAAGGATGATGACCGCTATACCGCTTAGGGATAATGCATAATCCGTAGCCTTCATGAATGCAGCGAGCACCATGATGAACGCAATCAGGACCATACCGGTGAGGATCATCTTCTTATATCCGTACATCACACAGATCAATGCCATGATGGCAGCGAAGCCGATCAAGCTTGCCCGCATCGCTCCTGTCAACGCATTATCTCCGAGCGATGGGCTGATCTTCTCTTCTTGCATCAGGATCAACGGTGCAGGCAATGTACCTTCGTTCAATGCGTCCGCGAGCTGTTTCGCTGATGCTGTCGTGAATGATCCATTAATCTCTGCAGTACCTCCGCAGATCTTAGTCTGGATATTCGGTGCGGTGAGCAGATTGCCACCGACGAAAATCGCCATAGGCTTTCCTATATTTTGTTCCGTGATCTTACAGAAGATATCTTTTCCTTTTTCATCGAGATTGATGACGACGACCGGCTCACCCATCTGGGATGCACCAGCATTCGCGAACTTAAAATACGCACCGTTGAGGATATTCTCTCCATCAGTAGCCGCTATCCGCGATTCCCTATCATTGACGAAGATGTCCTCTAACTCATATAGGGTCGTAGCATTGCCTGAAAGATCCTTGCTTTGTTTTTTGCCTAGCAGACGGAACATCGTATATCCATTCAATTCGGTTCCTGTACCTTGACTGAGCGCATTGCTGGACTGCTGATAGACTGTAGTATAGTTCCCTTCGATAATACCATAGATCTTGCCGGTCTGCGCATCTTCGAGGAGTTTAGGATTCTTCTTATAGATATCGGGAAGCTGATCCAAAGTGTTCCCCGTGAAAATGGTGTGGTAGATATCTTCTGACATCCTTCCCTCCAAGAGTTTCTGGATATTGTCAGGGGATTTATTGATCTCTTCGAAGATCTGATTAGCTAACGCCTTTCTTGCCGCTATCGATTCCTTGGTCGACTTTTCTGGGTTCTGGAGCTTAAATTCAAGTTCGAGTGTCTTTCCGATCAATCCTTTCGCCTGTTCAAGGTCCGCGATACCTCCGATCTCGACGACGATTTGGTTCTGGTTATCGAGCGTCTGGACGTATGACTTGTAATCAGCAACTCAGAGCTTAGATATCCTATTATCGATATTCTTCATGATGATACTCTCTATCGTCTTCTTGATAGAAGCAAGTTCCGTAGGGTTGGTGTACACTTTCTCATACTTATCATACGAAATCTTGTAGACCAGTTTTGTCCCTCCTGAAACATCAAGACCTTTCCTGAAGTGAGCTAAACCGTTTGACGTGAGCGTGAGATGCCTTGTCCCTGTCTGCGGATCGAATTGTCTTCCGACGAAGAAGACGAAGATGACCGACACGATGAACAGCACCGTAAAAATCATTGACTTGCTAATTTTCATCTGCACCAATAAAGATAAATAAAATTTCGCAAATACTAAAAAATATTTGAACGCTATTTTGTAGCTTTTTGTAAAATCATTGCAAGGGGAAAAACAAAGATATTTGGTAGTTCAGAAGCTGACAAACGAGTAGACAATATAGACAAATAGGACCGGATAGACTGAGACTGAACAGACTGATTCAGACGGGAGGAGACTGATTGAGACTAAACAGACTGGTTGAGACTGATTGAGATTGGTTGAGACTGATTGAGATTGGTTGAGACTGATTGAGACTGAACAGACTGGTTGAGACTGATTGAGATTGATATATTCTGGTTTCTACATTCTGAATTCTGAATTCTAAATTCTAAATTTTAAATTCTAAATTTTAAATTTTAAAGTCTTATTACCTTGAACTGTTTCTTTCCCTTCCTGAGGAGGATGATACCATTGATCAGATTCTCCTTGCCGATAATCATCTGCGGATCCTCGACCTTCACTTCATTGACGAAGAGCGCGCCGGATTGCAGCATCTTCTTGGCATCGCCATTGGAGCTCGTCAATCATGATTGCGTAAAGAGATCTAGGACCCTCATCTCTCACTCCATAGCGATAGATCCAGTCTCTTCTGCCAATGCATCGATATCTTCCTTGCTGAACGTTGCGATGGTCTCCATAATATCTGCACCGCCGAACAGGACCTTGGAGATTTTCTCGGCCTGCTTCACCGCGTCCTTGCCGAATAGCACTTCCACGACCCGGCTCGCTAACTCTTGTTGTCCATATCTAAGCTCTGGCTTCTCCATATGTTTTTTCACTATAGCATCGATCTCATCCAACGATTTCAGCGAAAATACTTTAAGTAATTTGCCGATAAGGCTGTCTTCGGCATTCATGAAGAACTGGTACACGGAATATGGACTATTCTTTTTCCTATCTACCCATACTGCATTACCGGCGGACTTGCCATATTTTGTTCATGAAGCATCAGTGATGATCGGAACCGTAAGACAATATGCTTCCTTATCCAATTTCTTCCTGATGAGTTCTATGCCGGTAGTGACATTCCCCCATTGATCGGATCCTCCCAGCTGGATATTTACGCCATAGTTCTCGAACTGATAGAGAAAATCGTATCCTTGGATCAGCATGTAACTGAATTCGGCATATGTGATGGATTTGTCTGGGTCATCTATTCTCTTCTTGATGGATTCCTTGGAGGTCATATAATTGACGGTAACATACTTACCTACTTCACGAAGAAATTTAAGGTAGTCCATATCCTTATAAAAATCGTAGTTGTCCACCATCTCGTACTCGAAGTCAATATCGTAGTTTTTCTTGATGTTGTCCAGGAAGGTCCTGAGCTGATCATAGATACATTGCTCGTTATGCCTCAACTGCGCCTCGGAAAGAAAATTCCTTTCGTCGCTCCTACCGCTCGGATCGCCGATCATACCGGTAGCTCCGCCTACGAGAAAATAGCATTTGTTGCCGTATTTCATGAGATGGATGGCTGCCATGACGGAAAACATATTCCCGATCTGGAGTGAATCCGCAGATGGGTCGAATCAGATATAGAATTTCTGTCATCCTTTATCCAAGAGATCGAATACTTTCTCATCCGAGAACTGATTGATGATACCGCGCTGTTCCCATTCTTGACGAAGACTCATGTGACGATGATAACTATATAAAACGAAGAGATATGAGACTGATTGAGACTGATTGAGATTGATTGAGATTGATTGAGATTGATTGAGATTGATTGAGATTGATTGAGACTGATATATTCTGAATTCTGAATTCTAAATTCTAAATTTTAAATTTATATGTAATAAAGTTATTCCGTGGTCGCTCTCATGAGCATGAGCATGACGTAGCCTCTGAGCTCGTAATTCCGTGGCATGGTGACCTGCTTCATGATGCCTATATTCTGGAGTGCTTGCAGATGCTTAGCATAAAACGGCTCTGGTCAGTTATACGTATTTCCTCGAAGAGTTCTAGACAGAACTGTTCCGAATTGTCCTCTGGTGACTGCGAGATCCGGACTGAATGTACTGATCGCATTGCCTTGAGTATCGAGTCCCATGAGTCCGAGCTGGCAAGCAAGCTTTGCATAGAGCTTCATCTCCGCCGTCTCATTCGCCATATCGGAGAAATTACATGCCATGCCGGTATTCGGCGTTTTGCCGAGTTGCTTGATAGCGAAGTTGCTGATCATCTTGGCCAGATGCTTCCTGATCAAGGTACCGGTCATATCCGCTTGCCTGATATCGCCTATCGTAGTGATGCCCTTATCGAACGCATAGAGGTAGGCCGTATTGAGCTCTGCACCGAACGGTGATCCTATGATGCTGCCTGACTTGGAGAAGGTCGTATATTTCGGTATATTCCCGGTCAATGCCTTCCCGGATAATGTTGTTCATGTAGTAATGCTGCATGATTTGCCATTATTCCCTCACTCGCATGAAGCTCATGATCTGATGACGTATATCCCTCAAGAGCATATGAGCTGCAAGAGCGTACATGTCGGCGTAGTCACCGTTCATCATCCGCCTCATCATCAACCGCCTGAAGGTGCGGTATAACTAACCGTAAACACCGGCACATCGATAGTGGTCTGATTGCTGGCAGCATCGATAACCGAGATCTTACAGGCAGCATATGTCCCGTTCGCAAGCGTAGCGAAGGTGATAGTGTTCGAGCCGGAGAGCGCTGAGGTCGTACTGCTTGAGCATCATCAGGTATAGGTAATGATCCCTGTCTCATTTGAAGTGAATACATAGCTTGGCGTCTGCGTCGTCGTATTGGTTACGCTTGCCGCTCATGAGAGGGTGGGTGCGGTGGTATCTACTTTGACAGAAGATCAATCTGTAGTCGTGGTAACCGTATTTCCGCTCGTTCAGCTTAGGTTGCTGAAACTTATGGCAAAGGTTATCCCTCCCTGCACGGTTCATCACGTGACCGTAAAACTTGAGTATCGTGATATTCATGATCCTGTCACGGCTCACGTCAGTCAATTCATACTAACACTGACTCCTGTCAGCATCTCGCTTCCTGTAAAGCTCAGCGTCACGATATTTCATGATTTTGCATCGGATGGATTCGTATTGTCCGATAGTATGTGCACTCGCACTAATTGCGGCTTAAGCTCAAACGACGTGAAATGCGCTACATCCATATAGAGGGAACATCAGGTACTTAGACATGCTCATGTGCGTATCGCGGTGATTATGCTATTGCTCATTCATGTGCCGTTCCGACCGGTACCTTCTCTGACGATAAAGCTTCATGAATCGATGTTGGAGAGTATTCACGAGAAGCTTGTCGGCAGATACATCGTCAATGTCGCTTGTTTTCACGAGAATCATGTCCCTGGAGAGAATCGGATCTTTCATTGCTGCATTCAGATGGCGTTCGGCAGCTCCCCTGACAAGAAATTCTGAGTTCAGGTATCGGTCAGATCAAGTCATGTAGCGAATGTGATCCTTCACAATTCTTGTCATCAGGACATGGCAGCGAAATAGAGTCAGGAGAAATTGGCTGCATTGCTGTTGGTTACGGTCGAAAAGTTGTTCTGTATACTAGTCCCTGAAAGGCTGTTTCCGATAGCTGAGTAAATCGTATCCCGATGATACGGTGATCATCCCAGCGCTACCAATGTGTTGTAGGCGTTGATCCTCTTGCCGCTGACGGTCTTGCCGCTTAATGCGGCGAGACTATCTCCGCTTCCCAGGATGACTGACTTGATCGCCTGATATCCTAGTTCCGGTTTCATGCTCCACGCTAAGCTCACGAGTCATGCGACATGCGGAGATGCCATAGAGGTACCATCCATATATCCGTACGGTTCGCTGGAGGTATTTGCTTTATAGGTCTTCACAAGCATATCATCGATGATACATCCATTGTAGCTATTGTCGGACGCATTGGTGACCCGTCTGAATCTATAGGTGAAATTCTCTGTGGAATATGCTCATGTCAGGTTGAAGGTGAAATGGAATGCGGCTCATCAGGTCGGATCTGCAGGATCACCATTGAGATAATCGAGCTGTGCTTCGTCCCATTTATATACCTCGGTAAAATTGGATCCATCGCTGCTTGCTTCCAACATCATATAATCCGTCCGACCCGTAAGGCTGTACTCCGTATCGCACATCGTCCAAAAATCCAAGACAACACGATCATATCCCGTAACGTTCACGGTCTTCTGGATGGTCGAATTCACGTTGCTGATATAGGGTAATGAATAATCCGGATAGAGCACACTGTACCATCCCGTCCATCCATCATTATATACTCATCGCGCATTACCTCCTATTCATCATGTAGTCCGTCATGAAGGGATACTGCCGGTCGCTACGCTTTCGAAATCATCGAAGAGTCCTGTCGTCATGACAATAGTCGATAGCGTACTATATATATTCGTTCATGGGGCTCACACATCGACCGACGTCGCTCCATAATTTGAGAAATATGCTAATCCGTCGCTCGTATTGGTCGCAGCGACACAGATGATATTGTCCAGATCGAAATCGCACGGATAAGAATGCGTGCCTCCATCGTTGTTTTTCCCATCATTCCCTGCAGCGGCGACGAAAATTCATCCGGCGGTCTTGAAGCGATTGACCGCATCATACTCCGATTGGGAATATTGGCTTCATCCGAAACTCGCATTGATGACCTTGGCACCGTTCTGGGTCGCGAAGTCTATCGACTTGATGATGTCGCTGGTCGCAAGTCCGTCCGTATCTCCTGCCTTGATCGCCATGATCCTAGCATTGAAGTTTACGCCGAATATGCCTTTGGAATTATTCGCTTCGGCTGCGATAGTTCAGGCGACATGAGTCCCATGATCGGAATCGATAGGATAGGGGTTCTTATCGTTGTCTACGAAATCATATCCATACAGGCATCATCAAAGCGCATTTCCGCTCTGATCCTTGCAGTTGGCACCGTTCCGCATCTGATTGATAAGATCCGGATGATCATAGGCGACACCCACATCGATCACCGCCACTATGGTTCCCGTGATATCCGTATTCGCGTTTCAGGTAAAGATCGTATATGCCTGATATCCTGAGATCTGAGGTATGCCTCGGAGATTGCCCGAATACGTATCGTTGAAGGTCTGGATATGACGGATATAGTTGGGTTCAGCATATTCGATGCTTGCGTTAGCTTCGAGCTGCATCACCTTCTCCTCTACCGTCTCCTTCCCGAGGATCTTCATCACGGAAATATTGTTCGCCGCTATATCCTCCACCTTCTGCATATGCTGGATCGCCGCGAGACTCTGTACGCTAGATTTCCCTGATGGCGTCCTGAGATCTATCTTGGATGGCTTGAATTTCACCAAGACCTCCCCAGGGACATACTCCGGTCTCTGCTCGGATTTCGTATATGATCAGGGATTGAACGACTGATGTGAGGATACGGCATGCTCTCGATGCTCCCCTCATGATCATGCCAATGCCGATACCGATATGCTCGCCAAAACAATGAAAGCTGTCGCACCTATAAACTTCTTCATCTGCTTTATCATGAGTTATGAATAAAATCTCCTCTCTTGTTTAGCTCTTACATCCTTTCCAGGAATCTCATTCCGATAAGCTCCATCGCACTCTTGAGCGTATTGCGGACACTCTGCAGCAGGAGGATCCTTGCGTGGTTCAATTGCTGGTCTTCGACCATGATCTTAGTGTGCGCATAATAGCTATTGACCATCTGCGCCAGATCGAAGCAGTATTTCGCGATAGCGTGCGGAGCTAGCTCCTCCTTGGCTTTCCGGATGATATGATCGAGCATGCTGATCTTCTTGATCAATGCGAATTCTATGTCTTCGATGAGTAATGCATAATCGACCTGTGTCTTATCGATCGCTCCTGCACTGTCGATGATGCTCTGCATCCTCGCTCCGGTATATTGGATGTATGCTCAGGTCTCCCCTTGCATATCCATCGCCTCATCCAGATCGAAGACGATGTCTTTGGTCACATCTCCCTTAGTAAGGAAGAACCTCAATGCGGAGATAGCCATGCTTTCTGCGACCTCATCAAGCCGAGTTTCGTGTTTCTCGGGATTCCTTGCCTTGGTCTCGAAATATGCTTTTTTGTGGAGCATATCAAGCATCTCATCAATCGTCACAGTCCGTCATTTCCTGCTGGCGAAGGGGAGCTTCTTCTCCTTTTTCTCTTCGTCGGTCAGCTTGTATCTGAGATTCGTCAATGTTTGCGGCGTCAGGTAGACGATACCGTACCCCAACGAAAGGTAGCGTTTCTTTCCGTGATCGTGGCCGATCAGCTTCAATGCTGAATGGACGATTTCCTGTGGCGGCACCTGCCTATAATCGATCACGGTGATCGCCGTATCATAATTTCCGAATACCTGGCCCTTACCTTGCGAGATGTCCGATGTCGTCGTATACATCCTCTGTCCTCTCGGATCCTGCCGTGATTGCTGATAGCCGAAATCCTTGTCGATATATCAGAGTTTCCGCATAGCGAATGCGATATCCTTGGCTATATAGGTCGCTAGGCCATCGGACTTGATCATGATCTGATACTGTTTTTCCTCTTTGGCGTATTCCGGCAACGATGACAGATCGAGGATCCGACAGCCTTTTGCGTCGCCTTCATCGGCGAACCTGATGAATCCTTTCTCCTTGAGCGTGTCCATCGCCGCAGCAAAGAACTTGAGATGCAAGATATCCGTCTCTCGTGCGACGAGATCGAAATACGCGCCCATCCTCCGGCAACTCTCTAGTTGCTGTCTGGTGCATTCTTGGGTATAGGTCTGATGAAGAGCCTTGATCTGCGGATCCGTGTCATCCTCTATCTTCAATAATGTCTCGGACAATCTCTGCTTGAAGATCGGATCGTCTTCGTATGCCCTCATCTTCGCATAGACCTCTCCGCAGTAATGATCGAATTTTTTGTCGGTCTCGACCGGGATGTCGTAGAACAGGTGTCCGACGATATTGTAGCCGACATTGACGCCGCTATCATCCCCGTAATCGCAGCTCGTCACCTTGTATCAAAGATATTCGTAGATCCTCCTCATGCTGTCGCCGACGCAGATATTTCTCGCTTGGCCTATATGCAATGGCTTATTCGGATTGGCGCTCAGATATTCGACCATCACCTTTTCCGGCGTCATCATCGCGAATGGATGGAACTTACCAGCATCGGCGGTAAAATATTCCTTGATGAAATCCATCTTCTTGATATGTGCATTGACGTAGCCGCCGACTGCTTCGAACCTATCGAAATCGGGCGAGGACAATTTTTCCGTAAGCTCTTTCGCAAGCATGATCGGCGATAGCTTCGCCTGCTTGGCGAGCGGAAAACAGGGAAACGCCAAATCACCGGAAATATTCTCCGGCGGTATCTCTATCATCGCAGAGATCGTCTCAAACGGCAGGTTGACGTACTTTGCCAAGAGTTCGGCGAAATATTTCTTGTAGATTCGGATCATGACGATACAACGATGAAACGATAAAACGATGGAAATGCCGGAAAGCGAAAAAATTTATCTTTAGGCTTTATGCTTGAAGCTTTGTGCGTATGGTGATATTAGTAAGTTGGTATCAGTTATCAAGGCAAATGCTCATCGGGGAGCATCAGTTTAATGATCGGCGAACATCTCGAAGAGTCCCCTGACGATCTTTTTCCTGACCGTATCTACGAAGGTCAGATCATTGAATTCATAGGTTTGATATAATGGATCTGAAAATCTTGCGAACCTCTCCTTAGCGTTGGCTTCTTGCGCTTTGAGCTGATCCTCCGGCAACGCGTGACCGATGCTATTACCGAAATTATTCCTGACTAGCGAAGCGAGCTCGCTCATGAATTCCTTGTCCTTGATAAGCTGATCGTATTGTTCAACAGTGATCTCTTTCATATCGAGATGCGTCGTCCCCTTGGTCCGAGAATGATTCTTTTCGTGAACGAATCAAGGAGTCTTCATCACGGTTTCGTTGATGCCAGCGAGGATGATCATATTCCCTTGATCGACGAAATGGCTGATCGCCTTGAGCGTATTCTGTACCTTATCATCGTCTCCAAAAGAGATGCTCTGGATCTGCTTATAGGGCGACCGCTCTAGGACATCCCTCGTACCTGTCGGTGCAATCAGGAAAATGTTTCACGGCTGCGCTCATGCGCTGATGAAATTAGTCACAAAATCCTTCTTGATCCTCTGAAGCGGATGTTCCGATACTCTTCCCGTCTTCATCGCCTCGTCTAATGCGGGGATCTCCGATTGCTTAGTCGCAGGGATGGTCTTCCATAGGTTGGTGATCGCGAGTCCCATTGTTTTTTGGCTTTGCGTGAGCAGTGCCGGACCGACGATGGTATTGATGCGATCTCTGATATCTTTCTTATGATACTGCTTGGCATACTTGTGCAACTCGGTAACCAGGATAGGGATATTGGCGAATGTCGCATGATTGGTCACGATGATTGCCGATTTCTGTTCGAGCGAAATGAAGAGTCTCTGCATGAGCGATTCATACGCCTCTTTGTCATAGGGAACTACATTAGTGTAGGATTCGATCGCTTCCAGGATCAGGCTCTGCTTCATCCTCATCGTACCGGGATCCCTAGGATATACTAATGTACCGAGATCATCGTCAATCATCGCTGATTCAGGATAGCCATTCGCTCTATGGATAGCATGCCGATGATCGTTGTAGATGCGGTTGATCTCCTGAGGAGTAAGAAGTCCTTCATTCATTTCTTGAGATTCCGTTCAGCTGATCTGTTCCATATCCAAAGATGTCAGAAAAAAATAAATATCTCAGGTGATATATATTTTGACCATTAAGTCAATATAGTGATTTTCACCATACATTTCGATGACGGCATACATCCGATAATAGAAACGATAACAAAAAAAATCGGCCATTCTACCGATTCCTCTTTATATCATCCTTAATTTTTAATTTTCAATTCTCAATTTTCAATCCCGCTAAAGCGGGACTCTGCTTCGCTCCGTTTTCAATTCTCCATTCTCAATTTTCAATTATCAATTTTCAATTTCCCGTCTCATTTATCGTTTAGTCGTTGATGTCCGGTCTCTTCCTGAGCTGTTTCGTCTGTCCCGCCTTTTTCTTGTCCGTGATGCGTTTCTCGCGCTGCTCCTGTGGGACATGCGTCTCTATCCTCTCTTTGGGTTCGAGCAATGCATCGTTCAAGAGCTGCCTGAAATGATGGATGACTCTCTCTTTGTTGGCATACTGATAACGCTCCTCCTGGCAAGTCATGATGAGAATCCCTTCCTCGTGATGAACGAGATGCCCTCCGAGCTCGATCAGCCTCTCCTTCTGCTCAGGCGTGAGCTGTTGAGAATCGCGGATATTGAAGAAGAGTTCCGCCTTGGTCTCTCTCTTGTTGACATTCTGGCCTCCATGTCCTCCGCTCTTGGAAAAATGGAAATGCACTTCCTTGTCTAGTATAGTGTCTATGATATCTTGGTCGGTCATAGCTTGGATGTAGAATAGGTAAAACGCTCAAACGATGAAGCGCTGAAACGATAATAACTCTTTATTTCTACTATCTATTTGATTTTTCGTTTCGTCGTTTTTCCGTTTTGTCGTTTATTCGTTTTTTTAGTTCGTCTTCTTATGTTTCTCTATCTTACCGTTTTCATATCTGTCGAGTTCCGGAGAGATCTGATTCTTGGCTAGTTTTTGTCCTTTTGCCGCTGATTTCGGTGTGCCGCTGATCGTGCGGGAAAGATCCTCCATCCCCATCCGGAAGGTGTTACCGATGGTGTCAGCGAGATTGGTCTTGCGGGTCTGTTCGAATTTCTTGAGATCGTCGGTCATGCGCGATAGAAAGGATAAATGATGTTCTCGTATGCATAAAATATGAAAAATATCCGGTAAATCAATGATATTTTCATTTGATATTCTCAGCTATGTCCGTATACTATCGCTCGATATTTTATCCTATTAGCTACGCTGATGGCGAAAACAAAAAACATACTCCTGCGATCATCCATCGCAGCACTCGGAATGATAGGATTAACCCTATGAGCCAACGTAACCCTCCAACCGATCTATTCAGAGACGAGGTTCGAGCCTGCGGACAAACTGCACGCATGATGCACGAATGACGCTGATCTGCTCTTCTCTCCCCAAGGCAAGTCCGTCAAGAAGATCTCTATGGTCCTCACCTATAATCCGGACACGATGGAAATCCTGCGCATCATGCCCGCCAAGAATATCTGAGACGCAACCTCCAAGATAGAATACGACAAGATCATCCTCGAAGTGAATGAACCGAATCTTGATACGGCCAAGAACGCTACAACACTTTTTCAGATCACGTTCAGAAGCGCTACTATCGGGAAGGAAATGATGCTCCTAGATACCGGTTCTGAAGCTATCATCGCTGGCAAGAATGTCCCGCTCAAGGGAACATTCGCATTGGATTTCGCGAAAGTGCCTGAATGTGAACCGGACATCGTCCCACCGAGCATCAGTCTCATCTATCCGAAAGACACCAAGCAAAGGATCTCGCTCGACCAATATTTCGTATTCGATATCAAGGATATAGGGAAATGAGTCGATAAGAACAGCGTAACCATAAGCTTCTGATGAGAAGATTATTTCTACGGATCCGAAAGCCTCAAACGGAACGGGAACTATCTCACCTTCTACCCAGGCAAACGGATACCTATCGATACCAACATGAATCTCAAGATCCTCGTCACGGATAAGCAATCTTATGGATGAGCGAATAAAGCTCAGAGCATCTATAATTTCCAGTCAGCGACATGAATGGCGTTCAATAAGGATATCAGCCCGCTGATCTTCAGGCAGATCGCCCAAGAAGCTGCGAAAGTATCCGCCACCCAAGAGGAATGCACTGCTTTGGCAGAACGATACGCAAATGCTCAACAAGGCTATATGCCACTGATCTCCTCCATCATCCAGAAAGCATGATGTAATCTCTCTGAGGTGAACACTTCGTTGCTCACGTCTCATAATGGGCAGATGAATGATGAACAGAAGAACCAGTATATACATCTTTCCGTCTTCTGAACGCTCTGACGGATATTATTCTTCATCGCATTCACCCTTAAGATGCACTATTTTTTCGCATACAGGAAGCACAAGCGCATTGTTAAGAGACTCAAAAACAATGGATAACCAAAAACTACCAAATGCTAAGTGGTACCTGATACCTATAGGAGGCGATAAAGATACGACACGTAGAACTTAGCTCTTAGCAGGTAACGCTAAAGGAACATCATCACCACTCACTTTTACCTATTGTATGTATCATGGCATTAGAAATAGAAAGGAAATTCCTGATACTCAGGACACCTATCGATCTTTCCACACTCCCCCATCACGAGATCATCCAATGATATCTCACAGATCCAAGTACCGGCAAGAGCATCAGGATCAGGAAGGTCGATGATGCGTATAAGATAACCAGGAAAAAAGGGAATGGACTGATCAGAGAGGAGATAGAGGTCGATATCAAAAAAGACGAATTTGATCAGCTTCGACGCCAAGTCGAGAACCATTTCATCGAGAAGACACGCTACGATATCCCGTACGAAACACATACTATCGAGCTCGATATCTACAAGGGCCTGCAGTGATTGAAAGTAGCGGAAGTGGAATTCAAGACAAAGAGGGATGCAAAGAAATTCATCGCTCCTGAACGATTCGGCGAGGAACTCACCATGATGAGAGAAGCAACCAATGCCTATATCGCCAATCATGGACTCGCGGAGGAACTGATCGAACTTATGAAACAAGGACAATAAGAATTTAGAATACAGAATTTAGAATTTAGAAGTCAGAATTTAGAAATCAGAATTTAGAATTGATAATTGA
>CAYSER010000003.1:42180-47924 GCA_964430205.1 uncultured Candidatus Peribacteria bacterium
AATTTAGAATTTAGAAGTCAGAATTTAGAAATCAGAATTTAGAATTGATAATTGAGAATTTAGAATGCAGAATTTAAAATTTAAAATTTAAAATTTAGAATTTAGAATTGAGAATATCGTCATTTTAGCATTTCAGCATTTTAGTCATGAAGAACGTTTTGCGCTTCGGCAATGTCGGTCGGATCCATCTCTTCGAGCCAAGCAAGGATGAAATCAATGAGCTCGTGCAGACCTATGATCTCCATGAATTGATCGAAGAGGATCTCTTCGAATTGACGAACCAAGAGAAAATAGATGTCTATGAGGACTATATGTTCATCGTCCTCAATTTCCCTAAATACAACGTGGACACCAAGAAATATTATCTGAATGAATTCAGTATCGTGCTCGGCAAAGATATGATCATCACGATGACGAAATTCGATACCAACCACATCAAATCCATCATAGAGGAATACGGTGAAGAGCTCAAAACCAGGGAATCCGATGAGGATTTCAAGATCTCTCCCTACTATATTCTCTATAAGGTCCTGGATGCCATGTACGACAAAAGCATCAAGATGCTGACCAATTCCTCCAAAGATGTCACTGCGCTCGAAGACCAGCTTTTCAGCTCCCAAAAACTCGAAAAAAACTTGCTCGAAAACCTTACCATCAAGAAACGCAATATCGTGTCGCTCAAGCACACCTTCGCTCCGCATAAGGAAATCCTTGACGAACTGCAGGCTGCCCTGCCGAATTTCTCCAAGGAAGATCTCGATGTCTATTTCGAGGATCTGGAATATAAGCTCGAGAAGATCATGAACACTATCGCCATCAGCTTTGAGAATGTCGATTCGCTCGCTGATACCTATAACTCACTGATGAATATCAAGACCAACTCCATGATCGGTGTCCTGACTATCTTCGCAGCGATCACCTGAGTATTGACCTTGATCAGCTGAATCTATGGCATGAACATATCCCTTCCCGGACAAGAGATCGAGTATTCCTTCATCATGCTTATGGGAGTCATGTTCATCGTCTGCATTATCCTGCTCTGGATCTTCAAGAAGAAAAGACGGATCTAAAAATTAACTAACAGTGAACAGTGAACAACTAACAATAAATGAATTTATCTACTCTAGAAAAATATCATTATGGAAAGTGTTTTAAGAACTAAAAGTTATGATTTTAGCATTAGAGTAGTAAAACTCTATCAACATTTATCACAAGAAAAAAGAGAGTTCATACTTAGCAAACAGTTAGTAAGATCATGAACGAGTATTTGAGCGTTGATTCGTGAAGCTGAATTTTGACAATCTAAACCAGATTTTATAAACAAAATGAATATAGCTCTCAAGGAAGCTAACGAAACATTATATTGGCTCGATATACTTCAGGATACAGGATATATCAACAAAGATCAGTACCAAGACATTTATCCATTGTGACATGAAATTCTCAAAATATTAATTTCCAGCATAAAAACTCTAAAAACCAAAAAATAACAACTCATGTTTTCAATTGTTAGTTGTTAGTCATTAGTTGTTAGTTGTATATTAGAAGTTCCTGAATATCTCTTGGAGTCTTCTCCTCTCCTTCTCGGCTTCCTCTTTTTCCTTGATCTCTTTCTCGATCTTCCTGAGCTCTTCCGATGCGAGGAAGATGAACTTATTGAGCTTATCCATCACTTGCAGTTTCTTTTTCTGATCGTCCGCGAAATCCTCTACTTCATTGAAGAGCATCGTATCATTGACGATCACCTCGAGTGATGAGGATTCCTGATTGAAGGTGAATCTCAGTTCATTGACTGTCTCCTCTTCCGTTTCCTTATCCTGCTCTATCTTGGTGATGAAGAGCATCGGATCGTAGGTCTCATCAAGATAGAATCTATAAGAGATATAGACCTTATCATTATCCGCTCCTAGGATATCGAAGTAATCTTCGCCCGATCCCATGCGTCCCTTGATGTCATAAATCTTCTTGGTGATATCAAGCAACTCTCAGAATTTTTTCTGGGCGTCCGATTGTAGCTTCTGTTCTCTAGGTGACTCGATAGCTTCTGGTTCTGGCATAGCTACCGTTTCTCTCTCAGGCTCCTGTGCGGGAGCTTGCTGTACGGGAGGCACGGCAGATGGTTCAGCTTCCTGCACTTGCGGTTGCGTGTTTTGTGGCTGTGGGACAGGAGAGACATTTGATGTTTTATCTTCGCCGGGAAGGGGTTCATAGGGATATGCAGCATCCAATTGCTCGTATCAAAGATCCTCCGTCTCGGGCTTAGCTTCAGGTATAGCAGCGAATATATCCTCTCATCAGAGAATTTCATCAGTTGCACTCTGCTGTTGCCCTTGCTGTCCTTGTATCTGTTGGGTGTCAGTATCAGCCATGACTCATGATATGAATGCTAAAATGTTCAAATGATTAAATGACCTGCTGAAATGTCTATATGACATCATTTGGTCGCTTATGCATTTTGTCGTTTAATCATTTTAATTATATCCAGATTCCTCCGTTTTGCAAATTTTCACTCTATCATAGCTATGGACAATGCTATGGGGATTGAATGGTCTTGTAATCATGGATTTTTTCCATAGATATGGAACTGTCAGTTTTTATATTTTTTGTTTTTTTGGGTACATGTCAGAAGAAAACACTATCATCAGCCAGACAAAACTCTTTGTCGGCGGGTTGAACCGGAAATTGAGATGAAAAGATCTCAGAGAGGAATTCTCTAAGTTTGGAGAGGTCGCTTTCGCTAGAGTGAAACTCGATCCAGAAACCAACAAGAGCAGAGGTTTCGGGTTCGTAGAGTTCGTGAATCCTGAAGATGCCGCTAAAGCGCAACAAGCTATGGACGGTCAGGAAATCATGGGAAGAGCCGTTAAGGTCGATTTCGCGAAAGAAAATCCTGATAGGATCAAGGCGAGAGAAGAAGGGACCACGGTGCCTATGTATGAAGACGAGGAGGATAAGATGCAGATGGCTGCATAATGCACCCTTATTATATCCATTGAAACACGCGTATCTCTGATGATCGCGTGTTTTTTTCGTCTACGGGATCAGCAAGCTGCACAACAAAAGTTATCGCTTTAGCATGACTTCTGCTTGCAAACAGCACCTATACCCATACTCTCATCCCCGACTATGGGGTCCGTACGCGAGGTGAGGAATATTACTTCCTATCAATCTCCTGGGAGCCACAAAATCATGGTGCATTCCATGACGGAGCTACCCACTCTTAAGTTTTTAGGAGCACGACTTGCCTTCTACGACTCCGTGGTCATTAAAACGAATAAACGGTGAAACGACTAAACGATAAAACGATGCATTTTATCTTTAAACGTATACGAAATGCAGTTTGAAGAACTCAAAATGTGGCAGGATTGACAAGAGTTATATGATTGTTTGGCAGATATTTTCAATAAGGATGTATTCAAGGATTATTTTTTCAGAGAACAAATATTGAAAGCAACACTAAGTATTTCAAACAATATAGCCGAATGATTTGAAAGGGAAACCAATAACGAACTAAAAAGATTTCTCTATATAGCAAAATGAAGTTGTGGCGAGGTAAGAAGTATGTTACATTTGGCTTATAAAAGTCATTTTATAGATCAAATAACCTTTGAAGCACTATCAGATAAATCTAAACATATCAGCATAATGATATATAAGTATATCGAAAAACTTTAATAACGATATCACATCGCTTAGTCATTTGAACGTTTAGTCGTTTAATCGTTCTTTATGAAGAAAATAAATGAGTCATTCAACTGCATCAATTGCTGAAAAGCGATTCCTCAGGCGCTCAAGACCTGCAGGAATCATTGCCCATATTGTTTCGTCTCTCTCCATGTAGACGATAAGATACCATGAGATAGGGCGACACAATGCTGAGGCAGGATGTACCCCATCGCCTATGAAATCAGGAACGGACAGATGAAAATCTGCTTCCAATGCAAGGAATGCGGGAAAATCCATCGGAACAAGAGAGCCGATGATGATGAAGTAATCAAACTTGATGAGTATATCAAACACTATAAGGATATCCTGTATGGACCGTAATACCTCGGTGAATGTTGAAAGATTGAAATGTGGAAAAATGGGATCAGATATTGGGATCTTGGAACTGGGACCTGGAACCAAATACGCACATTCAGTTGTTCCAAAATCTATCGTTCCATCGTTCTACAGTCGAATAGTTATTTCTTAGCTTCTTTGGCAAGGATCTCATCTTCGATGAATCCCGCGAAGGTAGGCTCCTTGTCCTTGAGATGCTTGAGAATCTCCTCGATAGTGTCACCCTTTTTGTTTTCCTTGCCTCGCGCGAGTACGCCTTTCTTCGTGAGGTCGTCTTTGAGTAATTTTGCATATTCTTTCCTGCGTTCCGCTTTAGCCTCTTTGTCTAATGTCTTCCGATCCGGGAAAGCTGTCTTTCTCTCCTCTTCCTCTTTCTTTTTGGACTCATCATTGCGCTGTTTCTTGACATCGTCTATGCTCTTTGGCTTCTCCCCAAGTTTTGTAGCCGGTTTCGTATCTCATGAGGTCGGAGCGTCTTTCTTCGTTTTGGCATCAGGGAGCTCTGTCTTGGATTCAGATCTCTTTTCTGGTTTTGGTTCTGGCTTAGGTTCTGGTTTCGGTTCTGGCTTAGGTTCCGGTTTCGGTTCTGGCTTCGGCTCTGGTTTCTTCGCTTCCGGTTTTTTTTCTTCTTTCTTTTCCGTAGGCGCTCATTTCTTAGCACCCAGGAATCAAAATGATTGCTCCTTAATCTGATTTACTCGCGTATCGCCTTTTGTTTCATGCGTATCGTAGGTCTGGAAGTCGAATCCTTTCTTCTTGCTGAAGATCCTGGTCGCGTTCTTGAGCCCTTTGAACATCTTGCCTGGCGTATAGAGCAGCTTCTTGAATGGCTGCCGGACACCTTGATTGAGGCCGCTGGCCATACCTGCTCCCGCTATCATGAACGGTCTCCACGTCACGGCTGAAACGAAATTGACAGGTACCTTGAGCATCTTCTGATATCGTTTGCCTTCGACCTTGGAGAAATTGAGGAAATTGTGGGCTAACGCATCTCGGGTTTGCTTGTTCACCTCAGCGATATTCTTAGCGGAGCTATATCACTGTCTCGGAATATTGGCTAATGCATTGCCGGCCTCTCCTCCCCGCCTGAGCGGAGTTGCGATGGTATTGCCGGTCATAAGGGCAGCGTTGTTTACGCCTTGTTTGAATTTTCCCATGATACATACGTTCGGAGATAAACTCCGAATATTATAACTATTTTATCTGAATTGTCAAATTTTCCAGCTAAATGGAATGGGATTGCAATAAAATGATAAAAAACTACCCTTTGAAAGTAAAAATGAACCATTAATGATGAATGATGAAAGATTCGTCACCGTATGCACTATCGTATCATACGATACGTCTACACCAACAATCCGACATTGTTCATTGTTAATTTTTAATTATTAATTGATGGTAACGTATGGATCTCTCTTCCTTCAAGATCACCTTCGACGGTATCCTACAGACCTATGTCCATGCCAAGATAGAGCAATCCAAGCAGCTTATCAACGACAAGAAGATCAACAAATTCATCGATTATATCTCTACCTTCATCTTCTCCGGCGGCAAGAGGATCAGGCCGTATGGATTATGGGTCATCTACAGATGATTCGGGGGACAAAACGAGAAAGCCATCCTGAATTTTGGGATCATCTTCGAGCTTCTTCACTCTATGGCACTCATCCACGATGACATCA
>CAYSER010000003.1:47934-48908 GCA_964430205.1 uncultured Candidatus Peribacteria bacterium
CGCGCCTACTATGCACTCATACATCGAGACCCTATTGAAAACCTCCCCTCAAGCTCAGCATGTAGCCGAAGGGCAAGCTATCCTCATCGGCGATCTTTTGCTCTCACGAGTCTATGAGCTGCGGTACAAAGAGCATGATTTCCCTAAAAATCTCTTATGGGATGCTAGAGAGAATGTCCATCGTATGATCGAGGAAGTGATCCTAGGGCAGATGATCGATGTAGATATGATGATCTCCAAGCCTGCATCGCTTTCGCTGATCGACAAGAAAAACACGTATAAGACCGCATCCTATACCTTCACAAGACCTATGCTCACCTGAGCTATCCTCGCTGGTGCTTCCGAAGAACAGAAAGAACTCGTTAGAGAACTCGGAAATCAGATGGGTATGGCATTCCAGATGAGAGATGACTATCTCGACATTATCGGCGGCGATAAGACCAAGACCGCGTTCAGCGATATCCAGGAAGGACAGCAAACCTATTTCACCAATTATATCTTCACCCACGGAACACCAGAGCAGAAACAGCTGCTCCAAGGAGCTATGGGCAAGAGACTTGACGATACCCAGATCACCGCCTTGCAAACGATGTTCCAGGAGAGCGGAGCGATGCAATTCGGCAAAGACGGTATCTTGGACTGCAGCAAGAAAGCCAAAGATATCCTAGAGCAACTCCAGCTCAATGAGGAGGCGAAAGCGAGCATTCTCGGATTGATCAAGAAAATGGAGAAAGTGGAGCACTAGACATTAGCACAAAAACATACTCATAAAAAAAACCTTACCGATTTGGTAAGGTTTTTTATTATGTGTTGATGTTGCTATTTCTTATGGTCTATCTGCTAGATTATCTCATGCATCTATAGGTACCCCACCACCAACTGCTGGTGTACATGTTTCAGATCGAGTACCTCATGTACCTAATATGATCGACATTGCAACTGATCATGTCCTTGCACATCAGAGAAATACTGTT
>CAYSER010000003.1:48918-70522 GCA_964430205.1 uncultured Candidatus Peribacteria bacterium
TGTTGATTTTATGTCTGTTGCAGAACAATAAGAAGCGACAATTATTTTTCCGACATCTCATGTCGTTGTACATCGTGATTTACCGGGAGTACCTACCTGTACACTCTCAGTGAATTTACCTTCTCCTATAACATGCAATCTTGTTAGAGGATTAGCTACTCCGATACCCATATTCCCTCCTGTAGTAAGTACTGCAACTGCGGTTGATGTACGTGGTTCTTTTCATGCTGCCAGAACCAAACTTCCATCTCTGTTCCGTATCAATCATATTGTTGTTCCAGGTACATCAAAGGTACTACCAAAATCACTCGTACCTCAATGAGCAACTACCAATCAATCACCACCTCCACCATTTTTTATGTTTATGAAGGCATTGGTAGAATTGGGTGCTACTGTTATGGTTCCTCCACTATATAATTCTAATCTTTGTGTTGGCAAATCTGTTCCGATACCAACGTTTCATGTGTTGTAATAAATGCTTGTACCATCTTTTCATGTAAGCCAGAGAGACTCACTACCTCATCCAATAGGCCATGTATTTCTACATACACCCAACAAACAAATTCCATTGAAATTACCCGTTCCGTTTACATCCAGTGTATATAACGGTTTATCTGTACCGATACCAACATTCCCTCCTTGATTGAATATGTTTTTGTTTGTCGTATTCCATGATGCTCCACTCCAGAATGGAGTTGCTCCATCTATTCCTGTTTGTAAAAATCACATTGCTCATGTATCTCACTTCGCTCCGGTAGCTCATGTCGCTCATGTAGCTCATGTAGCTCCCTGTCATGATCACAAAAGGGCTTTGATGAAGTCATAGACCAAATCGCTCGTTACACCGATGATCTTTCCATTGGCATCCGTTCCCAATACTGTCTTGTTGGCTAAATTGGTGATCGTGATCCCGCCGCTCAAGGTACCATCGAGGATGATCCCTGTCGTAGCCGTGTTGCTTCCGTCAGCAGTCAGGAATATCTTCTGGATGTATTGGATGGTATTAGGCACGACGACACTGATATCAAACGCTTGCGTCATCAACAATACCGCTGACATACCGAAAAAGAATATCGTCGCTCCTTTGAAGAAGTTCATATTCCTTGGTTTGCGGAGTAAATTTTTGCTAGTGAAAGCCATGGATGAAATGATGAAATGGTAAAATGATGAAATACTACATTGCTTTTTGCTTATAGTAAGTATATCCCCGTTCTCCCAAAAGACAAAAAATCTAACCCCAGAGGGCTAGATTGACTTGTTATTTTGATTTTTTGTGATGTAATCGCCTTTATGCTAGATGAATATGTCTCTCGGTTTCGCGCCGTCTTGCGGACCGATGATGCCTTTCTCCTCCAGGATATCCATGATCCTCGCTGCGCGTGCGAATCCTACGCCGAGCTTCCTCTGGAGCAACGTAGCTGAAGCTTTCCTCGTCTGTGAAATGACTTGGATAGCCTGTTCCACCAGATCATCATCATTGTCTCATCATCCAGAAAAGAGCTGCTCCCCTGCCTCGAGCTTGTTCTCAAGCAGGCTGACGATCTCCTGGTTGTAGATATCCTCTTCGGTAAGGCCACCCATATATTTGGTCTTCAATGTCATAACGATCTTCTCTATCTCTTCCGTGGAAACGAACGGCGCTTGGATTCTTGTCGGCGATTTGGTGGAAGGATCCATATAGAGCATATCTCATTTCCCGAGCAAGGTCTCGGCTCATTTCCTACCTATGATCGTCCTACTGTCGATCTCGGATACCGTACCGAATGCTATCCTTGTCGGCATATTCGCCTTGATGAGACCGGTGATGACATCGACCGATGGTCTCTGTGTCGCGATGATCAGATGGATGCCCACCGCTCTCGCTTTCGCTGAGATATGCGTGATACAATTCTCCACATCTCTCTTTGCCTTGGAGAGCATCATGGACGCCAATTCATCGACGATGAAGACAATACGGAACATCCTTTCGCCTTTTATCTTCTGGTTGTATTCATCGATATTCTTGACTCTCGCCTCCTTGAGCACGCCGTACCTCCTCTCCATCTCATGCTCGGTCCGTTTGAGAAGCTTCAATGCTTTCTCCGGCTCAAAGACGATCGGAGCCAGAAGATAAGGAAGCCCCGCGTACAATTCCAATTCGACCTGCTTCGGATCGACCATCAGAAATTTTAGTTCAGAAGGGGTATTCTGGTACATGAGCGAGAGGATGAAGTCATTGACGCCGACAGATTTTCCTGATCACGTAGCACCAGCGACGAGCAGATGTGGCATAGACTCTAATGTCTTGACGATGACCGTGCCATCTATCGCTTTACCCAATGCGAGATTATTATCTGATTTTTTCATTTCGTTACTGAACTCGTTGGTGCTCAGGATATCGCCGAGACGCACCATGACCGGCTTAGGATTAGGCAATTGGATACCTACGCAATCGGTTCACGGGATAGGCGCCACGATGCGGACCGACTTGGATTTGAGCGAGAGCGAGATATCATTTGAAAGGCCTTCTATCGTCGATAGCCTGATCCCCTCATCCGGTTTTATCCTGATCTGCACTATAGAGGGTCCGATATCGAACCCTTCGATCATGATCGGGACATTGAACTCCATCAGCTTATTCTGCAATGCTTTCGCCTTCTCCATAAGGAAGGCCTCATCGATCGTGACGATCTGATCTGCGCTCGTCTCGAGGACGGTATAGTTGAATGTCGGCTTTTCGGCTGAGAAATTTATGGATGGACGTGCCTTCTTCTCTTTGATCTGTTCCTTCTCCTGGATCTTCTTCTCGAGCTTATCCTTGAGGAGCGATTTGATGAGCGAACGAGAAATAGGCTTTCCGAACTCAGGTTTGTCTTCTTCTTCCTCCTCTTCCTCTTCGTATCTCGACGACTTCTGCTTGGAAGGCTTAGGCGCTTTCTCCGTCTTGAGCGTTATCTTGGGGAAGGAGAAATTGAGGGTGTAGAGGATCCGAGCGATCGCGAGGATCAGCAGGATGATGATGAATGTTTTCGTGGCTATGGCTTTACCGCCGAACATGCCTTGCAACAGAGCGATAAGCGGCCGGGAGATGTATCATCAGAGCGCTTCGTACTTGGTTGCGTCGCCATCGATAATCGGGAAATTGATGATGCCGGAGATGATGACGATGACGACCATGAACTGTCTCAAAAAGAGTTTCATCATATGGCCCTTGGCCATGATCAAGATACCCACAAGGAAACATAATGCGAAAAAAACATAGAGCCCCACCTCTCAAAACGCTATGCTCGCATAGGTCTTGAGGAACATGAGAACAGGTGATCACTCCGCGAAATAGAGCGAAAAGAAAAACAACGATCCCAATACGGTCAAGCTTATCCCCAATCTGAACTTATTGAGTATGATATTCTTTTTCCTTCTTCTAGACATACGATACGTTAATCAGAGATGAAAAATGAAAAATAAATAATGAAACCTGTTTGCCCTGCCTACCAGACAGGGAGGCGATAGGCAAGAATGATTGTTTATGTTCGCTATGGACTACGATAAATCTCTACTAGTCAATAGGAATGCAATTCCCGAATCATTCATCATTCATTATTAATTATTGATTAATATCGTTCAAGTCAGGTTTTTCAATGTTAAATCCTTTCCAAAAGATGATTTTCTGATCCAATTCCAATACTATCTATTGACATTTTACTTTCTATTACCTATATCATACGATATCTTTTTCACCTGTTTTTTCGATATATCATGAAACAACTGAGCATCGATAAAAGCATCACCTTACGCGAAGAATGGATGAGATAGCGGCGACGCTTGATATGAGCCGTGAAAGGATAAGGCAGATCAAAGAAAGAGCCATCACCAGGATTAAGCGCTCTTCCGGATCAAACAATCTCCTAAAACACTATCTCTGAAGATAGCTTACCACATTTTTTATTGAAAGCACGAGGGTTTTCTTTACTATCAGAGCCCCGATTTTACTCTCCTAAATATAGCCCTTATCATGGAACTCAAAGACATCGCACAGAAACGACAGAAAAAACGGAAGGAAACCGACCTCTATAAGGTCAAGGAAAATGTTTCCAAACAAAAATTCTATATCCTGGACATGTTCCCGTATCCTTCTGGCGCATGATTGCATGTGGGGCATCCGAAGGGCTATATCGCAACCGATACGTTGGCGAGGAAGAAGATGCTCCAAGGATACAACGTCCTGCATCCGATGGGATTCGATACGTTCGGATTGGGAACGGAGAATTATGCGATCGAACACAAGATGAAACCGCAGGATGTCGCGAAGCAGAATATCGAGACCTATATCAAGCAGCTTGAGATGTTCGGCACCACCTATGATCGGAGCAGAGCCGTCAATACCGCCGATCCGAAATATTTCAAACGGACACAGCGAATTTTTTTGCAGATGTACAACCACTACTATGATGAGAAGCTGAAGAAGGCGATGCCGGTCACGGATCCGACTACACAACAAAGATTAGCATATGTAGATTACAAGCCGATCAATCGATGTCCAAAATGCATGACGGGGTTGGCGAACGAAGACCTGGATGACGGGAAATGCGAAAGATGCGGAAGCATCGTGGAACAGAAACCGATGAAGCAATGGGTATTGAGGATTACGAAATACGCTGAGAGATTGCTCGAAGGTCTTGATACATTGAAACGGGAAGAATCCATGAAAGAGCTCGAAAGGAATCGGATAGGGAAAAGCGAAGGGACGCAATTCACGATGAAGATTGCAGGAAACCGGGACCAGGAACCAGGGACATCCTATAGTTTCGATGTCTATACCACAAGAATCGATACGGTCTTTGGCATGTCATTCGTCGCTATCGCGCCGGAACATCCTCTTCTGAAAGAAATTGAAAATTGAACATTGAACATTGAAAATTGGAACGAGATTCATGACTATCAAGAACAAGCTAAGCATAAAACACAGCTGGAGAGAACAGAGCTGCAAAAAGAAAAAACAGGAGTTAGAATCGAGTGACTATATGCAATCAATCCGTTTAACGGACAGAAAGTCCCCGTCTTCGTAGCAGATTATGTCTTAGCGAATTATTGAACTTGAGTAGTTATGGCAGTACCAGCGCATGACGAAAGAGATTTTGAATTCGCCAGGAAATACAATCTACCTATCACCCAGAGCATCATGCCAGATAGCGTCGACCCGAAGAATCCTCCAAGGGAAGGCAAGGAAAACACACTAAGAGATACCGTTCATGTCATCTTACGTAACACCAAAGACAAGACCGTTCTTGTGCATTTCCTGAAATGAGATCATCGGGAAGGGCTTACCCCAAAGAACTTCATCATCGGAGGAATAGAAGAAGGAGAGACTCCACTTGAGGCCGCCATCAGAGAGATTAAAGAAGAGACAGGATATACGAACATCACCTTCATTGAACAGATCCCGTTAGAAATCCAGGCGAATTTCTTTGCAGCACACAAGGGTGTGAATAGGAAGATCCATGTAAATACATTGGTTTTTGACCTTGCCTGAGATGAACGTGTCGAAATAACCGAAGACGAATTCTTCACCAAAGACTCTCATGAGGTGCATCGGATCCCTTATGATAAGGTAGCTGATACCGTGAATATCGTCGATGATGAAATGTCGTGGAAATATTTCTATGGAGGAGGCTTTGCATATACAGAAAAAGGCATTCTCGTGAATTCATGAGATTTCAACGGACTTGCTTCCGATGAAGCAATCAAGAAGATGCAAGCACGATTGACGGAGAAATGAATCGGCGGCGTCAAAGTGAATTATAAGATGCAGGATCGGGTATTCAGCAGACAGAGATACCGGTGAGAACCGTTCCCAATTCTTCGAGATGATGACTGAAATATCGTCGCCCTCGATGAGAAAGATCTGCCATTGACCCTTCCTGATGTAGAGAACTACGCACCTACAGGGACCGAAGAGGGACCGCTTGCAGCGATCATCGATCGGGTGAACGTCACCAAAGACGGAAAACAATACAAACGCGAAACCAATACGATGCCAGGTCGGGCAGGAAGTTCACGATACTGGCTCAGATATATGGATGTCGATAATGATCACGCATTGGTCGGGAAAGAGAAAGAGAAGTATCGAGGCAATGTCGACATCTATGTCGGCGGAGCTGAACATGTAACCAGACATATGATCTATGCAAGATTCCGACAGAAGTTCCTGTATGATATCGGCGTGGTGACGAAACAGGAACCGTTCGAAGAGTATCATTATGTGGGGCTCATCATGGGAGAAGACGGCAGGAAGATGTCCAAGAGACGAGGCAATGTCGTCAATCCGGATGACATCATCAATGAATACGGGACCGATGCGCTTAGGGCATACGAGATGTTCATGGGCCCCTTCGATCAGCCGATAGCACGAAGCACGAACGGCATAAAGGGCGTGAAGAAGTTCCTTGAAAAAATCGTAGCACTCAAAGACAAGGTCAGGGACCAGGAACCAGGGACCAGAGAACAGGAACCAGGGAACGGGGAACAGGGAACAGGGACACTGACTTTGTTGCATCAGACGATCAAGAAAGTAGGTGAAGATATCGACGGATTCAGATTCAATACTGCGATCTCCCAACTCATGATCCTAGTCAACCATCTGATGGACTGCACCACTATCACGAAAAAAACATTTGAAGATCTAGTGATCCTGGTCTCTCCGTTTGCACCGCATCTCGCAGAAGAATTACGGGAGCAGATGGGCAATGCGTATTCAATCTTCACGAAAGCGACCTGGCCCGAATATGAAGAGAACTATCTGGTAGCCGACACCATCACCATCGCCGTACAGATCAACGGCAAGGTCAGAGGAACGATATCCCTCACCCAAGAATCAAGCCAGGATGACGCATTCAAGCTCGCAAAGGCCGATGAAAAGATCACTGCATGGATCACCGGAGAACCCAAAAAAGTGATTTATGTGAAAGGGAAGATTTTAAACATTGTCGTGTAACATGCATAAGAAAGGGAAATGAACGGTGATCATCACCTGATGATCGAGCGGGATAGGAGCAGGATTCGCCAGGGAATTCGCTGAACAATGATATGATCTATTGCTTGTAGCCAAAGACAAGAACCAGATGGCTACCTTCGTCAAATATCTCAAAGTGCTCTATCCGGTGAACATCTCCACTATGCTCTTGGACCTGTCCGATAAGGCACAGCTTAGACAACTCGAAGCCGAAGTCAGGAAGACCCATGACCTGGAGGTTCTCGTGAATTGCGCAGGCTACGGCATCCATAGCGACTTCCTCGCAGAGGACATCCAAAAACGGGAAGATATGCTAACCGTCCATGATGTCGCAGCGATGAGGCTCTCCTATGAAGCGCTCAATATCATGAAAAAAAGGAGGCATGGAAGCATCATCCATGTTTCCTCGTTAGCATCGCTGTTGGCAGTAGGGAACAATCCTGTCTACGCTGCCAGCAAGATTTTCCTCAATAGCTTCTCGCAGAATCTTTATCGGATCTATAAGAAATTCGATGTATATGTGCAATCCTTATGCCCAGGATTCACTGCGACCAACTTCGCCAAGACTTCATGATATACGCCCTGATCAAAGCCGATGAGCGTCGATGCGGTCATTAGAGCGAGCATGCGATGTATGAGGCACAAGAGACTCATCTGCATACCTTGACGGAAAAACAAGCTGACCCTGATGCTCTATCACCTATTGCCGAGACCATGGTCGCACAAAATATTCAGTCACTTGAACCATTAAGAATCTACAAAGACATTGATAAACAGAGAAATTTAGCTAAAAGCGTGACCGCGAGATAGCGTCACGCACGTGGAAAGCTGGCAGAGCGGTCGATCGCGCACCCTTGGAAAGGGTGTGTACTGCAAGGTACCGGGGGTTCGAATCCCCCGCTTTCCGAGGTAAAGGAATTCGTCTTCTCGAATCGTCAAATAACAGCATAAAACTCAGGAAGATTAGGTGTTGTAATACCTAATTTTTTATTATAAAATTTTTTACCACCCATTACAACACTAGCTATTAAGCGTCTTATCTTAATATCACCCTTCCACCAAAGACTATATGGATTTTCTAATATGGGTGCAGATTTGACAAATAAATTTTTCTAATTATAGTTAACTTAGGTGGATTTTTTTTATTTACTGATTTTGATTATGAAATCTATTAAGCATCATGTCAGAAATTTTTCCTCTCATATCACCAAACATCATAAAAAATATCTTCGAGGAATAAGTTGATGATTGATAGTGACAACCATCATTGGATTTACCTGAATGATCTCTTTTGTAAATCAAACATCTGCTAAATCATCTGAGGGAGTTAAGGCTTCTAACGATCGATATATAGCAGACATAAGTACTACTCTGATTGCAGATGCAAATGCAGGTGTGCTTATCAATGATAGTAACACAAGAGCAGGTACTCTACTCTCTGCAGCATTAGATTCATGACCATCGCATTGATCGGTAGTATTGAATACTGATTGATCATTTGCATATTCTCCAGATACTGGTTACAACTGATCAGATTCATTTCTCTACCACGCAACAAATGGTGTTGATCCTATCTCTGTAGCAGAGGTAAATATTCAAGTCGGTCCACCAGAAACACCACCAGTAGCATGAGATAATTGATACAGTCTTGATGAAAACTCTAGCCTCACCATAGATAGTGATAATGGAGTACTACGTAATGCTTATGATAACGAATGAGATCCCATGACAGCAATACTAGATCGTAAACCATTTAATTGAGAAGTTACCTTAAATCCTGATTGAAGCTTTACCTATACACCAGATCAATATTTTGCTCGATCTGATTCTTTCACCTATTATCTCAGTGATGGAAAAACCACAGGAAATATAGCTACCGTGTGACTTTCTGTCAATCCTATAGATGATACTTATGACATCAATACCGTCATTGTCCCTGAGACATCAAATGAAAGTGAAGTAGAGACAGAGTTTATTACCAAGGAATATAGTACAGGAAATCTTGCACTCAAAGCGGTAACTGATCCCAATACACTCATAGGGAATAAAAGAATAAAACTTACTGCAAGCAATGGACAAATACATGTTCCTTTGGTGATGCAATCTGTATCACCAATTGACAGAGTTGAAGTTGTTATACCTGCTGGCACCGTAGCCAAAAATATGTGATTCGGCACAAACTTTACATGAACCCTTAATGCTCCATGCATGGAAAGACTCACCTTAGCGACAGAAAAATGATGACTACAAGATAACATTGTCTCTGTAGCAAGTTTTGGAAGCAATAATGGTGAGACATCTATTAACTTTCAAGACACAGAATCAAATGATGTAGATGTTCTTTTGAGAATACCCGCTCCATGATTGCAGCCAGGTAGTATAGCTAAAATATATTATTCAAATGATGCTGGATACTCCTGGTATGAACACGACCAAAACAGATATGTTAATGTGATAGATATTGGATGAAATCCATATGTAGAAGTAAAGTCCACACACTTTACGCTTTTTGCGATAGCAGGAGATACAGGAAGTTTCGTGATTAATAATGATGATCCATCTACCCTATCAGATACTGTTATGCTTTCTATCGATCTCCCTGTCGCTGCTCAAATGAGATTCCAGAATGACAGCGATGTATGAACTCGATCGGATCGGGTAAATTATGACACAAGTCTGTCGTGGACCCTTTCGGCATGATATGGAACCAAGACTGTCTATGCACAATTCGATACTGATGGCGATGGAATCAGCGATATCGAGACTAGCGATAGCATCGTCTATCTGCAACCATGAACCTGGACTTGTGCGTGATGATCTCAACTGATATGATGAGTAGCAACAGCTTGTCTTCATCTTGAAATACTTGGTTCTTCAGGTCACTGTACCTATGGCGATACCATCAATTTCGGTATAAAGAATTTTAATTACAATGCTCAGACCTATTCTACCTGATTCCTCACTACCTGATGAGACTCCGCTCGGTATTGCGATGATACTGAAGGGAAGTCCTCTCGGAATATGACGATCCAATCCAATACCATAGAGAACGATTCCAATCCCGCTCGAAATATCCCTGCTTCCAGGGTCTTCATCAAGAATCCTGCAGCCACTAAAATCAACGGTGTCTGTACGCCATACATCGGTGATTCTAATGATATCCGCCAGCCACTGAGCTGAGCCGTTACCATCCTCGGCAAGACATCAGATCTCGGAGAAATCTGTAAGATCCAGACCGACCGTGTCACTATGGAGATCGATGCGTTAGCTAACCAAGCTATCGGCACCTACTCAGGGACATTGACCCTCTCTGTTCCATTGCCATAAGAATTTTTTCATGATTAAGAAAAAAGCTCCCGACGATGGAGCTTTTTCCGTTATGGCGATTGCACGCTTATTCGTTAGGTATCCTGCCTTCCTCTATCATCTTCTGCAACGCAGCGTTGATCAGTGGCATAAGCTTAGCGTATGGGGATTTCTTGGAGATACCGATATAGCACGGCTGGCTGGAGACGGTCCTTGATTTCTCAAATCCAGATAATCATTCTTGGATAAGCACTCTACTGCCCGCATAGAGCGAATAGATG
Source organism: uncultured Candidatus Peribacteria bacterium (assembly GCA_964430205.1). Taxonomy (GTDB): domain Bacteria; phylum Patescibacteriota; class Gracilibacteria; order Absconditabacterales; family Absconditicoccaceae; genus CAJBLF01. The sequence continues at coordinate 59,494 of CAYSER010000003.1, forward strand.
AAGTAGTCGGCCCTACCCTCCTTGACCAGAGCGAATGCCTCTTGTGGGGTACTGACTTTCAGCATATCAACCTTGGCGCTGATAATATACTCATCGATTCCCTGGCCGTGGCTCTCTCCCACGATAGATACTCACGTCTTACCGAGCAAACTCTCTTTGCCTGTATACGGGAATGCTTTCCCTGCGGAGAAAAAGAGAACCACCGGATCATCGGTATAGGCAATGGAATAATCGAGATAGGTTTCACGTCCCTCGGTCTTGTATAATGCTACGATCGCATCGATCTGTCCATCCTTTGCCTTCTGCTGGACAACATCCCATGCTCATGCATAGACAGGAGAGATATCGACACCTGCCTGTTTGAACGCTTCTCTGGTTGCTTCAACACCGATACCGGCTAGAGCATCGCCGCTCCTATATGTGACCGGTTTCCGATCAGGATGACCAGAGACGATAGCTACTTGTTTGGGGTTTTCGTTTTGTTTCGGTCCGATGATCGCACATCCGGCGATCATACCACATATCATCACTATCCCTATGCCTACAAATGATTTTTTCATGCATAAGATAAGAAGATAAAAGACGTCACTTTACTGAGTATATACATCACAGATACGAATGGAATACTTATCTATAGAGATAATAGTACCCATCAAAAACATATGAAGAAAGCTGATCCAGAATTCCCAGGTCAGCTTTTCGTCTTTTTTTTGTTTGTATTTTTGTTGTGCCTATTTCCCATGTTAGCATATCCCTTTGGGGAAAGGGTAATTTACAATCCAATACCGTTGCGAGCCCAAGACCCATATCCCATCGTGTGAGCGTGATTGATACCGAAGTATCAAACGCACGATAGTCTTTGTCGATGGATCCTATGATAGCCATGAACGTATCAGCACGCCGTTTGTAGCATGCCGGTCGGCTATCATTGCGCATCATCCTTTTCCTTACCCAGAGGATGTGATCGGTGGTGAACCATGCTATTGGTCCATCAGGTCCCATATCTTTTGATAAGATTGCTCGAAATCCTAGATGGGTGCAGACCATCTATGAACACCTTCTCGGGGCTTGCGCCCTGAGACCGGACAGAGGCGACTGGCGGTTATCCCAATCTACCCATGTCAGAACTATGCTCAACATAAAGCATTTCTACGCTATGCAGATCTTTACGCTGACATCATATAAGAAGTATTTCTCTTCCTACAGAGGAAGCCAGTAGGATTGCTTAGTCTGATGCAAGAGCCATAAGCTTTGCAGATCAAGTCTTAGCTCCGCCAATGGAGAGCCAGAATACGGCAACCGTACATACACTCGCACACACAAGTCATCCCGAAGAATCGGCATGCACCCATATGCGGAAGGAGGATCTTAACTCCAGGAAGGATACGATAGCAAGCCTCATATCATTCCATGTATATATACCTGGTGGGTGCCAGGGAAAGCAAAGAAGACAAACCATACTGTCTCTCTGCGCAGTTGCAATATGCATGCCGCAGGGCAGAGGCGAAAAGCTTTTGGGATTCCGCGTACCATGATGTTCGGCACGTCATCCTCATCACTCTCGAGGAGCAGATGAGTCAAACCAAGTCTTGACGATCTGCCTTGGAAAGATCAGGCAGGTCATCCGACACACAAGTCGTTAACGACATTGGACTGTAAATTACCCTCTTCGTAGGACACCTGGTTTTTTTCCTTTCTCAGGTGTACGTCGATAATTTTATACCATTCCCCTGGAGAACAAAACTGAATAATTCCAGAAGTGGCTCTTCAATAAAACGGAATAGTAGGTATGGACTTATGATTTTATCGATTTTCCTTATTGTGTTTTTCTCTTACCTCTCCGTCAAAAAGAGGGAATTTGCCACAAATATGATGATATGTCAGTCGGTATGCCATTTCTCGATATTTCATGAAAGGTTATTTACGACGTCTCAGGGGTCAGAAAAAATATCTTTTGCTTTTCTTTTGGTAATCAGTACCTCTATTCCTGTCGATTTCTTTTTACTCTCATCACGAGCGATGAACATCCTCTATATCTGCACCGGAAATGTATTCCGCAGCATGTCAGCAGAATATCTCACCAAAAAATATATCATGGATAACCATCTCAGCCATCTTATCGTAAGTTCAGCATGAACTGTAGCAAATCCGGAAGTTCCCTTCTCCGAGACGATAGAAAGACTCGTCTTCTATGGTTGCGACGCTTCTCATCATCTGCAAAGGAGAATCTCTCCTGAAATCCTATGAGCACAAGACCTCATCATCTGCATGGCCGAACATCATAGACAAAGCATCAGATCGTTGTGATATGACGCCGTATTATTCAACGAGATCGCGTATGGCATAAGCAAAGACGTCTTGGATGATACGGAATATATGCAACAGTATTGATCGGAAACATTCGATATCTCTTCCTATGTGCCGATCATCGTCGATTATCTCCACAACGCCATACCTATCATCGTCAGAAAACTATCCACGAGAGGATAACCGCGCCGACCTCTGATCGTTCCGGAAAGCGGCCCGGATTACTCATATGCTTTATCACCCTCCGGGTTGATCATGCTCTCAATAGTCGATTCATTCTTATCCTCGATCGTCTCGTCCTTTCCTTCCTCAATCGTCGACACCTGCTCTATCGGCGATACCGGTGGCTGGCTAGGTAAAGCATGATTATGATGCAGAGGAGAGATATTGGACACAAGTATCACTGATGATAGCATACTGACGCTCAAGTTTCCTAGCGCATAAAAAAATTTCCTCATATCGGTACGGTTCTGTAAGATAAATATCATTTGTCGAGCATCAGGATAATCAAGAACATTAAGCTAAGCTTAAATCCATCACCATAAGAAAAAACGCAGCGGAAGAGCTACGTTTTTTTGTGGTTTATAATAAATTTTTTCCTAATTTTTTAGCCGCTTCTCCCATCTTCATCCGATGACTGCGGCGATTGCCATGATACAGAGCCATGCAGTCCAGATGATGCTTGGATAAATAGGGAACTCCGTCACTCATGATCTCTTGATGATGATGCCGATCAACGCCCGAATCACGACGAGTCCCAATGGGACATTATTTCTCTTGAAGAGGATAAATACTGCTAGGAATGAAGCTATGATGATTTTGATCATCGTCCATCCTTGCCCAGAGATTCATCGGAGGTCTTGCGGTACGCCCATGTTGACCATCCATGCCGTGATATTGGCTATGACCGCTACGAGCAATCGTCCAAGATAGATACTGAATGGAACCTGTACAAGCCGTTTATCCCGTACTGTGCCTATCCTCTGTCCGACTTTTGCTCTGCGTACTAGCATAATCACAGTGATCAGGAACGCTATGATGATGATCACGGAAAGAAGCACCTGCTGATGATGCCGGGCGAAGATCCGGCCGATATTCGCTGCGCAGGACAGCAGAAACCGGATACCTATGTGCTCGGTTATTCACGTCGATCTCTTCTTGAACGCATCCATCGCCTGTCGGATGATGAACCCTAGCAAGCCTAGGTAGATAACACCCCGGATCGAAAATGTGATCGCTGCCGGTGTGAAGAGATTGGGATACAGGTCTGATAATTGTCCTGTATTTATGCCTCAGATCGGAAGGCTATTAGCAAGATAATTCACCACTAGCGTAGCGATAAATCCGATGATATTGGCTATCGCTAGCGTCTTTGTCCATGACCATCGACCCCTAGCCTTAGCCTCCTTCTGCCTCATAGGCTTAGCTGCAAGAGATTTCCTCGTCACAGCGGTTTTTTTCTTTATGGGTTTATTCATCAGAAAGTGAAAAGATATAAAAACTCCTTCATAAATACTCAAATATCTCCTCACTTTCAACATAAACTCTACCATTGCAATGAACACATGATTCTTTATATTCGCAGCATGATGAGATGATGAGATGATGAGCTGTTGAAGTGTTGAAATATTGGATTCTTAATTCGTATTCTGCAGTTTAGATAGCAGTCTTTTATCCTCTTCCCCTTTCTCTCATGAAATCCAGACTCAAGAATCCTGTCGCCATCGGATTGGCACTCGGTATCTACTTCGGTTTAGGGCTCTTTATCTGTGCGATAACCGCTCGGCAGTTCGGATACTGCAAGATTTTCGTCAGCTTCATGAAGACATTCTACATCTGATACGATGCGAGCCTCGGTGGAGCATTCTTGGGACTTCTCCGATGATTCGTGGATGCGTTCATTGGCGGATTTATCGTCACCCGATTGGCTGAGACCTTCCATAAAAGGATGAAATAGCATCGCCAATCTTTCCACCATCCGATACCATTATTTTTCGAGAACAAAACTCTCCTTAGGGGGAGTTTTTTGTTTTATTTATTATATATCAATTTGTAGGAAATGGTTGTTGAAAATATCCGTATTCCTGTCAAAAGATGACAAACCGTCGGTCCGTGGATATAATCAGATGAATATTTATCTCACGAATCGATAGTGCATGCGCATAACAGGAAGCGTTCTTCGCAAGATAGGCCCGGGATGCATAGCGTTGATCTGTATCTTCGCAGCTTTTCTCTATTCAGACAATGTCATGGTCGGATACTCCGATTTTGCATTCCTTTCTGGATCTAACGAGGTGAAAAACCTCTCCTTGGAAGCGACATGAGGAGATACCTATGATTTTTCTGTAATCATCACTAACAACGAAGATATCGCTATGGACTATAAGCTCTGATTCGTAGATGCATGAACGACCAATGACGCTTTCGCTCAGCCCGCATGTCTCGGCCAGAATGAGACATCGACATTTTGACAATATATCACCTGAGATACTTCTTTATTCACGATCCAACCGCATACCAGCACCACTAAGAACCTATCAGTAACTTTCCCTGCAACGTATAGCGGAATCTATACGGGATGCGTCATGTTCTTTCCTCTCCTCACTCCCCTCAATACCAGCCCTGAGGGATCGGGTGGGATGGCTCAAGATGCCCTTACCTTGCCTCGCAGAGGAGGATTCATCGATGCACTCGTCCATTCGAGCGCACGCCCTTTCATCGTAAAGGCATTCCCTTCTAACCGTGTCTATCAAGCCACCAACAACGCCAATAGATGAATCCTTAAATTCTACAATACGAACAAGCAATTCGTCGCTTCCAGCCAGATCTTTGAACTCAATGCTGCGGGCACCGGCGAGACCTTGGCCAATGTGCCTTACGGCACGTATTATGTGTTCTTCAAATGACAATCCCATCTCGCCTCTTATCTGAGCTGAGTGGAATTGAGCTGATGATCATCCAACTTCTTCGACTTCACGACAGGGACATCGCTCTACAATACCCAGCAGCTCAATAATGTAACCGATGATTGACGAAGATATCAAACCGCATGAGACCTAAAACCCGTAGCTTGAGACTATGACAATATCGTAAACGGTAATGACGTCTCTATCATAGTCACTACCTTTCCTCAGGCATGAGTGGACTCTTTGGAAGCCAGGAATCTCAACGGCGATACGGAGGTCAACTCTTCAGATATCGGTATCGTAGGAACCAACTTCCTCAAGGACGATCCTTTCATAGGATGAATTTTATTTACTTGGCAATAATCCATGAACACCATGAAACATTTCGCGAAAACAGCTATCCTCTCCATCTTAGGCGCATTCGGCATCCTAAGTTTCGCTGTTTTTTCCGCTGATCCGAGCTTCAGCATCTCTCCCTCGACCCTTACTGGGAAGCTCTATTGTAAGTATATCTTCACTATGGTCCTCAATCCCGCGGGCATAGCGTACAATAGCTTCCAGAGTACGATAAGGTTCGACACCGGAGATGTCGCGCTCAATCATATCAGCGTCAATGCTCCGTTCACGAGCTATACTTCCTGATATATCAGCTGATTCCTCTACAAGGCATACGGGAATACAGCGATAGGACAGAGTTCTACAAGCACCGTTTCCGCATTGACGTTCTGATTCAGGACCGTCCAGAATATCACTTCCACCAATCTCTTGCTCACCAACGGGACCTGAGGCACTATCATATTCAATCCTGAAAGCACGGACGATGGAGCCGTCATCGGATCATTTGTAACATCAAAGGATATCTTGACCGGCGTCACCAATGGAACCTATACCTTTGTGCCATTGCCCTGTGTAGTAGATACTAACGCCCCTACCATGCTTTCAAATGCTCCTGCGAACGGAGCGACCAAAGTGCCAAGCAACTACACCATCTCATTTGTCCTCTACGATCGGATATGAGCATGATTGGTAGCATGAACGCTACCTATGGATAGCAACAATAGAAGCCACTACCGATATTCGTGACTCGATACTTCTCTTTCCAACTATCAAGCTGCACCTACAACCGTAGATAACCAGGAATGAGTGAATAGCTGAACCATAAGCGTCAGCTTGAGTTGCCCTACTTGCGTATGATGATCATGGCCATATACCTTCACTTCCACCGATCTCACCATCGTCGACCGGACAGGAAACGCAAGCAGCAACAGATATACATGGAACAGCAAGACAAGATGATATCTGGTAAGCTTCCCTGCACCAGCTCCGTATGAAATAGAGAAACAGGTGAACGTGAATATCTCTGTGACCGACAACCCTAACGAAAATCTCCAAACCCATACAGGCACTCCTTCATTTTCATTCAATGCGCCGCAAGCTCCTACTATAGTAAGGGTGTCTCCTGCAGGCAGCACAAACGTATCTACCAACCTCTCTCCTATCGTCTTCAAATTCTTCGATGATCGGGCGGGTATAGATACCTGAACCATCAAGATCACTATACCTCAGTATAGTTCATGATCAAAGTTCTATACATGATACACGTATTCAGGAAGCGATCTCACTATCACGCTGATCAGTTGAGCGGTAGGCGCATGAAATTCTTGATCCTATCAAGTATCTTTCGTACCTAAACGAAATTTCCCTTCCAACGTCACGCTCTCTATCACCTGATCCGTCTATGATCTAGCCAATAATCTCTGAACATACAATGGATCATTCACCACCGCGATGAGCTGTGCAGATCGAGGATGTTCAGATATCTTCGAACTCACCATATTATGATGAACCCATTTCTGAACCTCTTTCTTCACCGGATCGCTCATCATCGTGACAGGCACTAATCTCAATTCACCTTATCCCTATTTCACAGGAACCAACAATGATATCCTCATGTGCGGTAACCCATATACCTGAGCGATACTAACGGGAAATATCTGAATATTCGACAACTCATGAGCCCAGATCAACGGTGCATTCTATACCTGAGAGAACCTCTACATCACCGGCCTCGACGGATTGGATTTCGTCCTAAGCAATGGGGTCATCATCATCCAATAGGTTTTATCCTTTGTCTACACGCTATCATGAAAAAGATCATATTGGGAATAACGATTCTCCTGACGATGGGTATCGCTGCAGCAGCAGAGATAAGCTTCTCTCCTGATTATGGAGAGATACAGAAATGATGCTTGCTCCCTGTCGATATCTTCATAGATGCAAAAGGCAACAATGTAGCAGCTACTGATGTCGTCATAGAATCCTCTCTTGCCTATGTGGACTTCGTACCGTCCAAGAAGGTCTTCCCTTATTTTTTTCCGCCTAAGATCAAGAATAACGCTATCCATATCGTATGATTCATAGACAACCCAAATACCCCTGTCACCGGCAGCGGTATCATAGGAAGGATTTTCCTCAAACAACAGAACCCTACGGATACCGATGGCGTGATCAGACTATATTTCGCAGGGACTGGAAAAACCTATGACAGCAATCTGAGCATATTATGATGAGTAGATGTCCTGGATACCCTTGGCAGCGGGTATTACCGTTTCGTGGATTCATGATCATGCGAGTATCCTGCGAACTCAACCATAGCTGGATGATTCGCGCATATGTCTCCTGAACAAGCGCTTAATGCTACCATCAATGATATACACCATAAACAATTGATAGATAAGTTGCTCAGTCGGAAAACTATAGTATCATTCTTTGGAATCCTCGTACTAGCTACCATTTTATTCATATACTTCAAAAAATGAAGGCACCATCTCTTATCCGCAGAATAGCATCCATTTTCGCGATCGCAGCATGTGCATGAACATCACTGGTCGGTGCTCAATATTATTTTTTCGATGCTCCTTCCGCTAGCAATTATCCTTATCAACAATGATGCAGCGAACAGCTCCTTATCAAGGCGACTACCGAGAATAATCTCACCGGAGCGACCGCAGGGCTCCTCCGTCTCCAATTCGATCCTACTCATTTCTCCTACTTTACCTGAGATACCGCTGCAGATATCCAGACCAATCTTTTCAACGCTAGCGCAGCGACATTCTTCCAATACACGAATCCTACCATGTCACCTACCTGGATTGCAGGCAGTAACCATACTATCCTCTGAATAGACCGTATCAATGGCGGAACCGCATTCAAAGGCACATGACTCTATGGAACGCTTTTCTTCGTACCTGTATACAGCCCTTCAACCTATACGTGATTCTTCTCCTTCGTCTATGACGGCGATACTATAAAGACCTCGCTCAGCTACGCTGGATCAAATATTATCAATCCCGCACACCAAAACTCAGCTATCACATGACAATTCTTCGTCGCTCAGCAACCTTGTGTAGACGATACCACTGCTCCTGCCACCTCTATTGTCATACCTTCCGCAGGAACCAAAAAATCGCATCTCAGCGGCGTTCATCTCTCGCTTACCGATACTGTATGAGATACCAATGTCCCTTATGTGCGGACAGGTGATCTCCCTAACCTCGGTACCTGGACAGGCAATGACCGATGATTGAATAATCAGTACGGTATCCATCTCTCCACCTTCAATATCCGGATCTCCGGCAATGGAACGGGTAGATATTACTCCGGATCCATGTTCTCATCTGCCGGTGACCTGGCAGCTGTCGCCTCAGGCAAGACTCGACAATTCCGCGATAGGAACTATGCGATCGATATCGATCCTTCTATGATCTTCGATTTCGGCATCGAAAAGCCCATCACTATCTCCGGTAATGTCCGCGATCGAAACAATAATCTTGCTTCGTTCACTAGGACCGTCAATGCGCCTGTATCGCCTCGGCTTATCGCAGGATCCGCTACACCGGCAGCTAACGCGTCCGCTGTCCTCGCTACCGATCCTATCACCCTCGGTATCGCCGATGATCGGGCTGGAGTCAATTCATGATCCATCACCGTCACGCTCTCCGGTGTCAACGGCACCGATTATGGTCCTTATACTTTCTCCGGTACCTCACTCAATCTCTCAGGCATCATAGGATCCGCTCTTCAACCTGATTACTCTATCACCATCGATAATCATGTAGACTTCCCGACTTCATGAACCATACACGTCCATGTCTATGCTCTCGATATGGCTGGCACTACCGATGCTATCAATGACTATACGTTCACCACCAAACCTTCTTGTCTCGATCTCGGCTGCTGCGATGCACTCTATATCCAGACGTGAACCAATCTTCCTTTCCTCTACACCCCTTCCTTTCTCACCGTCTCCGGATGATTCAATCCTTCCTTCACTATCTATGGATTGACTGGCGTCTTGGATTGCGGTACTGCGGGCATGGGCATGAATATCTATAAATGAACCGAACAGAATAGTTGATCAGCTACCCATCTCAGCTTCTTCGATCTTCCTCAGCTTATCTTCTCTTGATATAATGATATCAAGGCCGTGCTTTCGTGAACGACCGTCTACCTCCAATCCACGCATACCTTTACGTTCGAGGTGAAGGCATTCCCTTCTAACCGTGTCTATCAAGCTACCAATAACGCCAACGTATGAGTCCTCAAATTCTATGACACGGATAGGAATTTCGTAGCAAGCAGCTCAGGCTTCACGCTCAACGATATGGGAACATGAAGTGTCGTGATCAACGATCTCCCTCCAGGGACATATTATGCAGTATTCAAGTGACAATCACATCTCGCGTCCTATCTGAGCGGCGTACAGGTGAACGTAGGCACAGGGAACGTCTTCGACTTCACGACCGGAAGCAACCTTTATGGTGCACAGAAACTCAATTCACAGACAGACGACGGAAATAGATATCAGATCGCATGAGACTTGAAACCTGTAGCCGGAGATTACGACCATGTCGTCAACGGTAACGATGTCTCCATTATAGTGACTACATTCCCTCAAGGATGAGTCGATGCATTGGAGCCTAGAAACCTCAATGGAGATACGGAGATCAATTCTTCAGATATCGGTATCATAGGAACCAACTTCCTCCAACAAGACGAATTCTCCGTGTGATGATTATTTGCTCGACAATAATAGTAGACGTACCCATCAATGATTTTATCTCTTACTCTCTCTAGCGAAACCATTATGCAGAAAGGGATCTTCCATATCATTCCACTACTCATATCAGCTCTTATCATAGGAGGACTGAATTCTTTGGTCGATGCCCAATATTATTTTTTCGATGCTCCTTCCGCTAGCAATTATCCTTATCAGCAAGGGTGCAGCGAACAGCTCCTTATCAAGGCGACTACCGAGAATAATCTCACCGGAGCGACCGCATGATTGCTCCGCATGCAATTCGATCCTACCCATTTCTCCTACTTTACCTGAGATACCGCTTCAGGCCTACAGAACTATCTCTTCAATGCCAATGCGGCGGCGTTCTTCCAATACACGAATCCTACGCTCTCCCCTATCCGGATCTCCGGAAGTAACCATACTCTCCTCTGAATAGACCGTATCAATGGCGGGACCGCTTTCAAAGGCACATGACTCTATGGTACCGTCCTCTTCATACCTGTCTATAGTCCCACTCCTTATACGTGATACTTCTCCTTCATCTATGACGGCGATACCGTCAAGACTTCCTTGAGCTATGCTTGATCCAATATCATCAACTCCACTCATCAGAATGCTTTCATGACAGGACAATTCTATGTCTATCAGCAACCTTGTGTAGATGATACCATCGCTCCTGCTACCTCTATTGTCATACCTTCCGCAGGAACCAAAAAATCGCATCTCAGCGGCGTTC
>CAYSER010000004.1:0-33169 GCA_964430205.1 uncultured Candidatus Peribacteria bacterium
ATTATTATTATGTAGTATTTATATCTTAGCATCATTGTTTCATGAAAAAAGAAGAGCATAAAGCAAAAGACGAACTTCAGCAGAAGCTTGAGGAAGCTCAGCAGCAGCAAGACGATAAGAAATATCATGAGTTGGAAGAGAGGATAGCACAATTGGAGAGGGAGAAAAAAGAGCTCGAGGAGATCGCTAAAAGGTCTCAGTATGAATATATAAATCTCAAAACGGATTTTGACAGGCATCAGAGACAGATGCAGGAATCCGCGAAGGCGATGGAAACGGATTCATTGATCGCTGTGGTCAAGAAATTTTTGCCGTTCATCGAGGATCTTAGGAAATCCCTAGGGAATATTACCGATGAGTATAAGGCAGATCCTCTTGCCAAATGAGTTCAAATGGTCTATGACAAATTCCTGAAGACCCTTGAACATCTCCATATCAAGCCTATCGAATCTATAGGACTAGTCCCTGATTCTTTTTTGCATGAGCCAGTCAATGTCGAGCCTGTTGAGGATGAGACCATGAAAGGCAAGATCATCAAGGAATTCGAAAGGTGATTTATCTATGACAATCATGGCGAGAAAAAAGTCATCAGGCCATCGAAAGTGATTGTGGGACAATAACTAATTCAGAATTTAGAATTAAGAATTGAGAATTAATAAAAAACAGGAGGTGAATCCTGTAGTGATAATTGCTCAAGAGGGGACTCGAACCCCCAAGCCTTACGGCATACGCACCTCAAGCGTACGTGTATACCAATTCCACCACCTGAGCTTTTGCTTGCGAGTCTACCTATATCAATTCCCACATCATAATCAAGATGATTTTACATTCTAATGCTATTCCATGACCTTATATGAACGTTTGCAACATGATTACAAAGAAGCTATGAAAAACAAGCTAGAGACAAAGAAAATTGTCCTCAATCTCATACTATCCAAGATCAAGAACAAGGAGATAGAGCTCCAAAAAACACTTGAAGATACCGACATTATCAGTATCCTCAAGAAGGAGATCAAAGAAATCCTGGAAGCTATATGATTCCTCGAGAAAGCATGAAAGGATCATGAGGTCGAGATCGAAAAGCAAAAGAAACTACTTCTCGAATTCTATATCCCTGCTATGATATCCAAGGAACAGGCAACTGCTATCATAAAGAAGGTTATGACTGACCATGCTATCACTGACCTTAAGACACAGAGAGGCTTGCTGATGAAGGAGTTAATGGCCAACTACAAAGGGCAGATCGATGGAGCGATGGCGAATGAGATCATCAATGAGATTAGCTCAAAGCCCGAAGCTTAAAGCTATAGGTCGAACATATGATTTTTTTTATAGGTTCATAGTCTTTATGAGAAAATGTTTTCTTCTCATCGCCATAGTCTCTTTCGCTTTTTTGTGATTGGGATACTATTCGTCGGCTCAGACACAGACACCAAACTGTGTTCTTTCCTGATCAGAGTGTAAAAAAACTGATGGATGTAAATGGTTTTCGGAGACTGCTACGCAATCATGAATATGCAAAGCTTGCAGTGATTCAGGTGTCTGTTGCGGCATCGAGCTCAATACCAATGTCCCTTTCATCGGCAAGTGCATCGAAAGCGAGACCGGCTATGCGAGCCCATGAGAGTCTTGAGTCACCTGAGAAAAAGCATTTCCCGTCCTTATGGGGAGCTTGACCAAGATCCTAGTTACCGTCATCCTGATTGTCTCATTCGTCCTCATCATCATCGGCGGTATCATGATTGCGACCGGAAACCCTAGCTGAGGCAAGAAGATGATCATCAATGTCGTCATCGGCATCGCTTTGCTTGGCGCTTCATGAGTAATTCTCCGTCTGATCAATCCGAATTTCTTCGGATAAGCAATGCTAAAATGCCTCATGTAAACACTTCAACAGTTAAATACTTCATCAATGTAACAGTTTACCATTCAAAACATAAAAATAACAGTCATGTACCACAAATCAAAATTTAATTTGTAATAGAGCATAATGGTCAATGTAAAATTCAAAAACGGATTCATCATCGAAAACAAGCTGATCTTCGGTTTCGAGAGTATCGATCCGAAATACGTCAATCTAGCCATGGAACCAGGCGCTGATATGCGCTATGAAAAGCTAGATTACGCATTGGTAGACTATCCAGGCGAATATGATATCAGGGGCGTGGTCATCGAATGTTTCCTCGGTGCAAACAATAAGCTCAATTATGTCATCACCATCAATGATAAGAAGATCGGAATCATACAATCTCCAGATATCTTGGATCTGGATGAAGTCGGTGATGTCAATTATCGACTCTACCAGGATGATGCCATAGCCAACAAGATAGATCAATTGGAGCTTGAATGAGAGAAACAAAAACTGACTATTGAAACAAATGAATAATACTGGTATGTCCAATATCGTCTATTGTATCTAACAACAGGACATAATCGGACAATCATCTACATTATTCATCGTTCATCTTTCATTGTTCATCGGTTTTATGACTTTCGAACCACTCTCATCGTATCTCAGACCGCAGAGCTTGGACGACTTCGTAGGGCAATCCCATCTGGTATGACCCGGCAAGCCGCTGAGCGTTTTTTTGCAATCTGGTAAGGTTCCGTCTATGATTTTTCGAGGTCCTCCTGGATGCGGAAAAACTACCATAGCGCATATTATCTCCCAGACCATGCATGCAGATTTTTTCTATCTTTCCTGAGTCACGAGCAAGAAAGATGACCTGCTCAAGTTGGTCGATCAGGCTAAGAAGAATTTCCAATATGGGAAATCTACGATCATTTTCCTCGATGAGATCCATCGTCGAAATAAAGCACAACAAGATACGCTTCTTCCATATGTGGAAAAGGGGACGGTCATTCTCATCGGCGCTACGACGGAGAATCCTAGTTTTACGGTCAATAACGCTTTGCTTAGCAGGAGCAGGATCTTTGTCTTCGAGAAACTTTCGGATGAGGAGATCTTTTCCTTCATAAAAAAAGAATTTCCTCTGATCCTCACCAAACATCCGAATATCTCTCTTTCCGACGATCATATCCTTCTTATCAGTAAGCTTGGGAACTGAGATCTCCGTAATGCATTGAATATCCTTGAATCTGCAATCTTCTTGGCGAAGGACGGTGTTGTGACCGATAAGATCATCCTTCAGGCAGGCCAGAAGACCGTCTATTATGATAGGAATGGGGAGGAACATTATAATATCATCTCTGCTATCCACAAATCGCTTCGCGATAGCGATGGTAATGCTGCCTGCTATCGGATCCAAAGAATGCTGATGGGAGGGGAGGATCCCCTCTATTTGGCGAGAAGGCTTCTTCGTTTCGCTTCAGAGGATATCTGACCCGCGGACAACAATGCCTTATTGCTCGCTAACCAAGTGTATGATGCGGTAGCGAAGATCGGCATGCCTGAATGCGATGTCTTCCTCTTCCAATTAGCTATCTATCTCGCCAAAGCGAAGAAAAATAATGTCGCTTACCGTACTGCTATAGCTACGAGGCAAGATGTCGAAAAGTATGGCAATCTTCCCGTTCCTCTCCATCTCCGCAATGCCCCTACAAAACTCATGAAGGAACTTGAGTACGGCAAATGATACAAATACGCTCATGACTATCCAGATGCCAAAGTCGATCAGGAGCATTTCCCTCAAGAACTCAAGGGCCGCCACTATATTGATTCGTAATGATTTCCTATCACCTTAAATAAGGTGATGACTAATGTATTTTTTTTGTTTTTGTCAATTAGAAGTCGTTGTCCCTTCTCTGTAAAAACTTGTATTGCTCTCTCAAATGACTACTGTATCCACAACTCTTTTTAGTTTTTTATATATTCCGAAAATGCCATTTGCAAAAAAAACAACCAAATCACCTGCAGTCATGGTGGAAACAAAAAAGCTATCAGCAAAAGATACGTGCGGTATGGAATGCTGTGGTAAGATCAAGCACCTTTGGATGGCCGTTCTCGTCATCCTCAATACCATTATGATCATCTGCATATTGCGGAATCAGTCCAGATTCGAATATGAGAAGGTAGGAGGAAGGGCGAACTATAATATGGTAAGGCAGATCTATAGGTCTGACGCATTCAAGGCTCAACAGAAACAGCAGATCGAACAAGCGCTTCAGATGTATCAAGGAGGGGCAACTACTCAACAATCAGCAACCGCAACAGCTCCTACTACCGATACCACAAAGACTGAGGCTCAACAGAATGCAGCTCAATAATTTTATCTCGGTAAATCTTTTACGTATGACCACAGAAAAAAAGAATGATCCTCTAAAGATTACTATCATCGCTCTTTTGGCGCTCAATCTCTTGCTTGGTATCTATGTCGCTTTCTTCAAGCATGATGCACTCCGATTGGAGACATTGAAGGCGGGAGGACGGGATAATATGGAGTTAGCTGTCAAGCTCTATGAGTCTGCCCCATATATCAGCCGACCGACATCTACACTTGATCAGATTCTGCAAAGCATGAATCAGCCTGCTGCAACAGCTCCTACTACCGATACCACAAAGACTGAGGCTCAGCAGAATGCGGCTCAATAATTTTATCTCGGTAAATATTTAAGGTATGACCACAGAAAAAAACTTCAAGACCATGAAAATGGTATTTGTAGCTATCTTGGCGCTCAATCTCTTGCTCGGCATCTATGTCGCTTTCTTTAAGCATGATGCGCTCCGATTGGAGACGTTGAAGGTGGGAGGGCGTGATAATATGAAATTAGCTGTCCAGCTCTATGAATCTGACACATACATACAACAACAGAAATCCACACTAGCGCAGATCCTCGGTTCTATGTGAACTGCTGGTACGGAGCAAGGAAGCAATACCACTGCACAGCAAGAGGATACGACTACTGCTGTTCAAGGCGATGCCGCTAAATTCGCTAGCATCGAAAAAGAAGGATACATCAAAGGGAATAAGAATGCCAGGATAACTATCATCGAATATAGCGATCTGCTTTGTCCTTTCTGTAAAAAACATTATACTGCTCAGACCATTGAGAATCTCGTTAAGAAATATCCTAATGACGTCAATATGGAATTTAGGCAGATGCCATTGCCTCAGCTTCATCCTACTGCTCCTATCGGAGCGCAAGGTGCAGTTTGTGTAGGTAAGCTTGCCGGAGCCGACAAATTCTATGCATACCTTGATGAGGCTTTCAAAGCATCAGAATTCACTGAAGATAGCGTCACTGAAATCGCCGTTAAACTCGGTATCAACAAATCATCATTCGCTAGCTGCCTTACCAGTGCTGAGACTATAGCTACGGTCAACGCTCAAGTCCAGGAAGGTCAATGATTCGGAATCAACGGGACTCCAGGAAATATTGTCGTAGATAATCAGAAAGGAACCTATACCTTGATTGCTGGCGCATATCCTTCATCAAACTTCGAAGCTGAGATCAATAAGATACTTGGGAAATAGCTATTCATCTTAAAGATCACATTGTCGTACATAAAAAAACGGTCGTAAGGCCGTTTTTCTTTATCTGCACTCTCTTGTCTGGTCAATCTATTTATTCGCTTTCTCTTTTTGGAGCTGATAATGGAGCTCGTCTATTTCTTTTTTGAGTTTGTTCATCTCCTTCTTTTTCTCCTTTATGATTTCTGGGTCGGCATCATTGGCTGATAATCAGGATATAATTGTCCTGATTTGCTGTATCTGCTGTTCTTTGATGCGCAATATCTTGTGGATCGACTCTTTCATATCTGTTATCATTGGCTCCTTATCTCTCGCCTTTATGCCAATGATGATATTGATGATCTTTTCCGTATAGTATTCATTAAGCTCTTTCTCATTTTCAAGGTATCCGATCACTGATGCATTGATCAGCTTATGTATGATATTTTCCTGTTTCCTGAGGTACTGCAGGAAATCCAATGGCGCGAAAAAGCAAATCTCCACTTCCTCATGTTTAGCAAAGTCATGGGTATGCTTCATCTCGATAAACTTATCTATGATATCCATCAGGAGCTGCGTCTTGTAATTCTTGGCAATATCGGATATCTCTGTTGTAAATTCTTGCGTAAGTATCGGTCACTCGAATCCTAATTGTTTCCGGATCTGTTGTGTGATGAATGGGGTGAATGGATGCAAAAGCTTCAATAGCGTCCCAAGACATCGTAAGGATACCTTATTCCCATTTTCTGTGTCTTGATGTTTCTGTATCTCCAGATATTTATCGCAAAAGTCATCCTTGATCATATGTATAAGTTTCTCCTGGATTTCAGCCAGTATATCCTTCGCCATAGCTTCATCATATTCCTTCTGTAGTTCATTGATTCTATACATCATCCATGCTTCGAACTCGCTGATGGCGGACTTCCTTTTTTCTAAATATTTGGTCAATTGCATGAAATCAGATATCTTCCTGGCTCACTTCGTCTCACTTACCTGTTGTCCGATGAATCTGGATGCATTTCGTAGCTTGTTTATGAATTGTTCGTATTCTGTGATCTCTTTTGCTGGATCTGTTGCATAAAGCCTTGTGCAATCTGTTCAGAATTTCTTGATTATCTCTTTGAATGATTCTTTTTTCCTCTTCTGATTTTTCTCTTCCGATTGGATGTAGCAGGTGTCGAATAGGATTTCTCATTGGATGTTCTGTGAGGTGATGATGGTCTTGAGGAATTCGAATATCTTGTGTTCCTGGATATAGCATATCCTCTCTTGATCCTTGTCTTTTTGGAACATATCCATGATCCTGATCAGGATAAGCGCATGCCCTAGCGTTTCCTCTATTTTCTCTTTCTGATGGACCAATCATTGATCGTTAGTCACTAAGGTATCTATGTCAAAACTGAACCGTCACTTTTTCTTGCTAGATATCGCAACGGACCTTTCCAGGTATTCTGATAGTCCGATGCTGAACTTCTCAAAATAATTTATTCATGCACCCTTTTTTGGATCAATGTCTTTTTCCGTGTATTCCAAGAGTTTCTTGAGCTCGTTGATCTCCTTGGCATATCATCTCGGAAGCGTTTCACTAAAGATATCGATATAGGTAGCTAGGGTGTTCGATTCTCATGTGCGGCTCTTGCTTAACAGCACATCGATGCATTCCTCTATGCTGAAGTGCTCATTGAGGCGTCCGTCCACTAAGAGATTGAAAAGGATCAGCGTCAATGCCGTATATTTGTTTTTGGTCTTTTTCGCTGGCAAGTTAATGATATCGTTGTCCGTGATGAAATAGCTTTTCCCTTTTTCGCTTTTCCATAGGGGCAATGCGTATCCCTTGGAATCCACTTTTGTCACTGGTCGGTATTCCATCGTCATGATCATGTTCTCTATCTTCTCTTCCTGTTCTGATGGGAAGATCTTAAGCTTCTTCTCTTTGAGAGCTGATTGTATGCTGACTAATTCCTTATCCATCTTGATGAATAGTTGATTGCTCAACAATGGCCGAGCCTTTTCCTGCGTCTTCCTATGGACGATAACCACTGTCTCTATATGCTTCGTCGATTCTAGGTTGTGGATGTCATCAAGGTTCTTTACGATATTCCTCATGAATTCCTTTGCGTTTTTCCCTTTGAAATCTCCTGCCAACTCCGTAAAGCATCCGCTTTTGTCTATAGCAAATTTATCTATCTGGAGACCATGTTTCTGTGCTATCATCAATGATTTCTTGTCATGTGCCGGCGTCACTCTCATGATTCACATATTCTTCATCGGATCGACTGATGGGTCGGCGATGATCGGTATCGTCTTATTGATGATCGGTATGATAACCTTGTTTTTCAGAAGCTTCTTATATCTCTTATCATCCGGGTTCACGGCAAGCGCGACATCCGCGAAAATCGTTTCCGGTCGTAATGTCGGTACGATGAGCGAAATGTTCTTGGTGTCCACGAAGTATCTGAGATTGTATTGCTTCACTTGCATCTTCTTCTCCTGTATTTCATCGTTTCCCAGCGTTTTCTGCTCTTTTATGTCTCGATAATTGATGGAGTAGTCTTCGTAGATATGTCCCTCTTTCACCAGTTCTACGAACATATTTCTCACAAAATTAGTGTTTTTCTCCGAATATACGATGTTGTCAGGATCGATATCGAAAAAAATGCCCGCTTTCGTGAGCAGATTCTCATAGTTCTCTTTCTTAAGGTTCTTTTCCTGGGTATCGAATACCGGCAATAACTTCGCTTTTATTCATTTCATCAGTCGATGGGTCGCCACGATATCTTCCTTGATTATTCCGCTGATCGATTCAAATGGGGTATCCTTGGTTATGCTTATCGGAAGCTGCATCAGCAACCTTTCCCGTTTCGTTGCGTTCTTTCTCGTCTTGAAGAGCTTTTGAAAGTAATTGTGCTTCAGGAATTCGGATTCTATCGAAAAGTGATTATATTTCTTTTTTATTTCTGGCATGCCGAATCAACTAACAACTAAAAAACTAATAACAATGTCGGAATATTCTAGGTGGTCACTGCCAGCCGCTAGTTGTTCTTGGAAAGTATAGAGAGCCTATAGATGGTATAGATGAACAGACTTATGATTATGATCAGTACGATATTTTCTGCTGGTCAGACGATTATTTTCTTGACGCTGTCGATTTTCAGTGAAGTACCGTCTTTGCAGATCCCTTGGACAAGGTAATATGCATATCCCTCTTTTTTTGCTGATGCATTGAATGGATGTTCGAACATGGTTCATGTCGTCTCTCCGACTTTTTGCATCTGACTTATTTCGCTTGTTTCGAACTCTGATCTGTAGATGACATATTTCTCGATATTGTTCACCGCTGATCGTACGAGATAATGCTTGTCTCAGATCTTCTGGTCGGTCACTGTTATCCCTGCTACGGTACAGCTCACCTCTGCTCATACTTCCGTTTGCACCACTTCCGAGGCGCTTCCTATAGCCACTCCTGCGCTATCGAGCGGCGTGATCTGGAAATAATAGGTTTCACCTATATTGAGATTCTCTATCACGATCTCATTGGTCTGGACGTTAGCGCTCATGTTGAGATTATTCTGGCTTGTCCCGTATGCTATTTTGTATTGAGCTGCGCTTCCTATCACTTCCCGAGTCACATTTAGCTTGCTCTTGTCTATGCTATCGGAATATATCCTGATCTTCCCTATAGAGATTCCTTTCCCTACTTTCACTGTTGCGATGCCGGTATAGCTCTTGCTCTGTCCGAGCACGATAAGGTCGACATCCACTTGGAGCGTTCATTCGGTATCCATAGTGATCTCTTTGGTGAATGTTCATACATTCTGTTTATCCATCGGTACCGATTTCCCATCACTCAGTTTGATCTGGGCCGATGTCACGCTGTCACTGCTTTTGACCGTGAACATCACTTTATCTCATTGCTTTACGATATTGGAAGGCTCTATGGTTATGCTATTGAAGACGCCATCCTTGATTGGCTGATAGCTGAAGGTCACCACTTGCGATTCTCCTATGACCTCGTTGTTCGCGTTGAGTATCTTGATTTGCAGAATATTGTCTCCTTCCGTTATTCCGCTTACATATGCACTGATGTCTCAGATTGCATTTGTCGTCCCTTGTGCAACCGCATTGTTGTTGATGTAGATCTCATAGGGTGCGTTCGGCAAGGATGTCGCTGATGCCATGATATTTGCTATCGGGTTTTTCTCTATTCACCCAGGTACTGGTGATATCAGCGCGATGCTCTCTGCTGTCTGCTGCTCTTCTCCATTGCCTACGATTACGGTCTTTTGTCCTAGGATACTATCGTTGATAATGTCAGATACTTTGATGGTGAAGGTTCCCGCTTTCTTGATTGAGAGCCCTTTCGAGAAAAGCTTCACTCCTTGATCTTCAGGCATGAATGTATAGAGCCCATCGCTAGGTACAGTATAATCTGCCGTGTCTACGATACCAAGGATCTCTATGAACACATCTCCTTGATAGGTCTTGATGACGTCTCCGTTCGCGTTCACCGCCTTGATGGTGAGATCCACCGTTTCATTCACGTTGAATGAGCTCGGGGAGACATCTACAATGAATGCATCGGGATCCGCTGCATGGACGTGATTCATTCCGAATCCTATCATCAGCATACCTACTGCCAATATGCTCGCTATGCTCATCTGTCTTGCTCTCTTCATCCTACCAGAATAGTGATAAAAAATATTACTGTGAATGCGTTGTCAACTCATTGAGGGATCCTATGGATAGATTTTTCTCATTCCCGTCGTTCATAGTCGCTTTCGCTTCGCTTACCAATATCTTCTCAGAATCTCCGCTGAATGGCATAAGTATCAAGCTCTGGCTCTTATCTATCTCTTGAATAGGTGTGGCATGGATCTGGATCGTAGTTTCGTCTGGTTGCGCTACTGACCATGTCGCTTGTCCACTGAGATCGTGTATATTTGGAACTATATTCTCCTTATCGAAGATAACCATGAAATCTATCTTTGCAGGAGTATCTGATTGTTCTGAGAGGAAAATATCAACATATCCGCTATCGGTCTTGTATGCGATATCCCATCATTTCTCCGCTATGAATGCTTTTTCCTGTAGAGATAACACGCTTGCTGCGAAGAAATCAGGATTCTTGATTATGAAAAATATCCCAAATGCCAACAAAATAGCCCCGATCGTGATGATGAGGTTCTGTTTTCGGTCGCCAAGCCGAGTATCTTTGACCATTTTTCCTCCAATCAGATAAAATTCTCACGTATTCCGATATCCATGAAATTAGTACGCTTTTTGGTGATAAAATCAACTGTATTTGGTCCGAAGGCTTTGTGTTTGAGGCGCTCTTATCCTACCTCGACCTGATCTTTGAGATTCGGGATCTCGCAGATGAATCCCATTGCCTCCAATCTGGATTTCAATGCCGTCTGCGCGGTGCCTTCGCCATGGACGATAAAGGTTTTTTTCGGCGGATGCGTGAATCCTTTCGCTCGTCTTATGAGCTGATCTGCGTCCGCATGTCATGAAAATCCATCTATCTTTTTGACTTCCGCTTTCACTTCAACCTCTATCCCCATCATCTTCACTTTTTTCTCTCATTCGAGGATGTATCTGCCCAGTGTCCCGGATGCCTGATATCACACGAAAAGCACCGTGTTTTTAGGATCCCACAATCCTCGTTTGAGATGATGGGTGATCCTTCCTGCTGTACACATGCCGTTTCCTGCGATGATGATGCAAGGGTCCTTATATGTGTTGAGCTTCATCGAATCCTGTACGCTTTCCGAATATTCCAATTGCTCAAAATCGAATGGGTGCGGGTATTTCTTCGTCGCTTCTTCGTCGAACACTTCTGTATGTTTCCTGAATATCGCCGTGGCTTTGATCGAAAGCGGGCTGTCCAAGAAAATCTTCTCTGCTGGAAAGCTTCCTTCCTTGATGATGATATTGTAGAAATAGAGCAGTTCCTGTGTCCTCTCAACCGAAAACGATGGGATCAGGAGCCTTCCTCATTTCTCGAAGGTTTCGTTCGTATATTGGATGAGTAGGCTTTGCGTGTCTGCCGTGTTCTCATGTTTTCTATCGCCATAAGTGGATTCGATGAACAGATAGTCCGCTTCTTCGATAAGCGTTGGGTCTTGGACGATAGGGGTATCTCGTTGTCCAATATCTCATGAAAATACGAGTTTTGTCGTCTTACCTCCCTCTTTTATGAAAATTTCGATGTTCGATGATCCTAAGATATGTCCAGCGTCGTTGAATCTTGCCTCGATGGTGTCCGTGATGTGGTTGATCTTCCCATATTCCACAGGGGTGAATAGCTTCATGCATGCTTTGGCCTCTTCCTGCGTATAGAGCGGGAATCTCGGCTTCTGTCCGATTCTCATCCTTCTCTTATTTTCCTGTTCGATGTTCTTCTCCTGGATCTCCGCACTGTCTTCTAGGATGATGTTGCAGACATCTATCGTCGCTGGTGTCGTATATATTTTCCCTTCGAATCATTGCTTGTGGAGTTTGGGAATCAGTCAGCAGTGATCGATGTGTGCATGGGTGAGTAGGACGAAATCGATCTGTTTCGGATCGAAGATGAATGGTTCATAATTGAGCCTTATCACTTCTTTTGGTCATTGGAACATGCCGCAGTCCACCAGAAATCTCGTGGTTCCTGTATCGATGAGATAGCATGATCAGGTCACGATCTTGGCTGCTCAACAGAAGGTCACTTTCATAGGGTTGATTATGGATAAATCGCTATGGTCAATTATACTCATAATCGCTTATTACGCAAATGTTCCTTTATTGATAGACACTCGCGTTTATCGTTCAGGTCGAGATCATTATCTTGCCTGGATATTGATAATCTATCAGTAGGTATCCTCATGATCTTGTCGCCACCGGCTCCTTCATATCGAACAGGAAATTTCCCAGGCTATAGATGATCGGCTTGCCTTGATATCGCCCTATATCCTGGATAACATGCGGGTGATGTCCGATGATGATATCCGCACCACAATCGATGAGCTGTCTTCCCAGACTCTCTTGTTCTGCACTATGTGTGGTCTCATACTCCCTTCCTCGATGAACGGATACCATATTGACGTATCCCTCTTGCTTATTCTGCTTGAGCGTATCGCAATATCCTGTGAACAGTTTTCTCGTTGTGACGGTAAAATCGAATCATTGTCGGGCGACCTTGATTCAACGGATGCTTGTTTTCCATAGGTAGTTCTTCTCGAAATACGCGTTCCTGACATATCCCATATAATTCAATCCGTTTTTTTTGATGTTCTCTATTGTCGCTTGATGCGCAGCTATGCCTCCATCGAGGCTATGATTGTTCGCTACGTTTGCAATGGTGAACCCCAATTGCTTGAGATAGCCTAGGATCGATGCATTTGAGCAGAAATTTACTTCTTTGCCTGATCTCTGGCATATCGATGCGTCGTCGACCATGGGTGTTTCTAGATTGAATCACACATAATCGATACCGAAAAGTTTCCTATGTTGATAGGAAGTGAGGGATAATGCGGTATTCCCTTGCTGGTAGAATGGTCGGAATTGTCTCTTGATCGCTTGTTCTCACGAGAGTATCTTGGTTACTTGCCTATCGAAGATCAGGTCGCCGAAAAAAGCCACGGTGAATCCATTGGCTTCTTCTTTCCCTGATGCGTAATAGATGAATTGCCTTGACGTATTGCCGGTGCCTAAATTTTTTCCAAAAATCTCACTGCTGCTGTCCCTGAGGAACAATCTCGGGTATTGACCGTTTTGCTGAGCAAGCGTATTCGTGATATAGAGACAGCTCGGACAATCGACTTCCATTGCGCTGTACGATGCCGCCTTTTTTGCATTATTGAGGGTATAGAGACTCTTCCTATCATGCAGTTTCGCGAAATCCTCGTCTACATAGTGCGAAAAATCCGTGGACGCGAGGATCAAGATCTTCCCTACAAATGCATATCAGCTGAGCATCTCGATAAGTTCTGTATCGCCTATGAATTTCCTCGGTTTGACGACAATGGGGTAGAGAACAGCTTGCGGAAATGTCTCTTTGATGAAATGAAAATGCTCACCCAATCCGTGTTCATTCGTATCTTTATTGAGACAGCCGCTCGTCTTGGTCGAAGGTAGCGCTTTTGCTTTCACGCAATCCCCTTGGTAACAGAAACTTTCCGTGTCTTTGCAGAGCATGTCTATATCGTTGTCGCTTGCATCGAAATGATCGGGGCTGATGAGGACAATATTCAGATGCTCTTTATCTCTTACCGTATATGTTCTCTTGAGGAATGTATAAAAGTCCGCTAGCTTTTCCGGTTGCAATGCGAAATGCGGAACTATGGCAAAATATTCCTGTTGGGTATTCCCCATACCTACACCGTTCTCTTTTGCCTCTCCGAAAATCCGTGCGAGAATGCTTATCAGGATCATGATTATCAGTATCAGTGTCTGTCGTCTATTCGGTCTTTTTCTTTTCATCGGTATGTCTTAGTGAGTAATTGCTTGCATGAGCTCATGAAAAGGCAATGACATGATGGTTTTCTCTGTCGTTCCTGAGAGCGCGTCGTACGTATTTTGTCGATCCTGATCCGTGTATCTTCCTCCACCGACCGGTTTGAAAGATGCTTGTTGCTCATAGAATTCATACTGGCTGAAGACTGGTCCTATCGCAATTCTTGAGCCATTTACATCATTGATCATCATCGCCATCAGATACGGTCTTCCCACCGCCTCATACAGCGGTCCATATTTGCCTGATGTGAAGATATCCGCTATGATGGATCATCTTTTCTCTTTTTGTAATGCATATCCGAAAAGCTTGGTCGGTGTCGTGATGGAGTATAATTCACTTCGTGATAATCTCAGTTTGTCGAAATCCGCATCATCGATCTTTTGGTTCTGCGTCTGCGCCAACGCTATTTTCCTGACCAGCTGAAGATATGCTGAGAACTCCCTATATTGATCTCCGGTAAAGAATCTATTGGTGTCTTGTGTGAGCGTTATGAGCTGATCGATGAGATCCAGATTGGCTTCAATGTATCACTTAGGCACGGGTAATGCAGGCGGGTCGATGGATCGTACACAAGGTCATTCCCCTGCGCCTCCCATTTCCGCATATGCCTGTTTGACGTACAATAAGGTGTCATGCTTAAGCTCCGTATAACTGCCTAGATAAGTGGTGAGCAATTTATTCTGATACCAGGGATCTTCCATGAAGTAGGGTGCATTGTTCCCTCAGCTGATGAAGAGGGTAGCTAGGATATCGAGCCATGTATGATATGTGGTCGTCCCGAAATCGAATTTGGTCAGAATATCGTTTTTTGAGACCTCTCATTTCACCTTATCGTATCCTGCTATCTGTTCCGGCGTTATCTCAAATGCGCTTTGATTTTTCTCCAATCGCAGTTTAGCGAACTTTTGTGTGATAGGCATATTTATCAGATTGTCTGCGACCATCAATGCGCTTTGCACTCGTGGCTTCTCTGCTCATTCCTTCTCTGCCGAACCTGCAGTGAACTGATCGAAGAACCGGCTATCGATCGTGAATTTCTCACCGAAGAAAATGAATCCTGCTGTCATGTCTTTGGCTTTCTGTTCCGTAGTATCTCCGATTCCGGGTGTCGTATACGATACCGACATGATCCTTTGTGGTCTGAGCGTGAGGAGCTTCTGTTGTGTATCATCATCAATCCCTTTGAGAATCATATCATCCGACGTCCGTTGTTGATCCGCTATGAATCTCTGTATATCATTGATGTTCACATCATCGTCTTCTCCGATCAACCTCTGGATGAAATTGTAGAATGCCGTAAACTGTTTCAGGTCCTTGTCTTTGATATTGTTGACCATGAGTAGCGATGATCATGCTATCGTCTTGTCAGCAAAGAACAGTTTTTCCCTCATCAATCGTTTCATGGCCATGAAGTACGTCTTGAGCAATGCATCTGTCGTGTAATGTGCTCTTGGCTTGAATTGTGTGAAATCGAATTTCAATGAGTCGAATCATGAAAAATTTTGTGTCAGATCAGGGGAAAATGTCTCGAGAAGGATGTTCCTGCCCTGACTATTGTCTGCTTTGAGTATCTCATCGATAGTCGCTTTTGCTGATGCCTGATACGTAGGCGCCAATTCCGCGAATATCGTCCTCTCTCTTTCCTCGATCATCTGTTTGATCTGTCCATCAGAGAGATCACTCGATTCGGGATTATCGTTCATGGTTGCTGTCATCTTGTCGATCATTTCGTCGTTTGGCGTCAGGAGTGTATACGGTATAGACCGATATGCTGCGAGGAATTCGTAATATTTTTTCAATTCCTTATTGTTTGTCGTCTTCGTAAGGGTAGTGAATCTTTCGAATAATGATTTGGAAAGGTCTGTGATCATAGGCCTTGCTGCCGATTCTTCGTAATATTTCAGCGAATTATCGAAAAGCCTGTGATAGACATGCAGAAGCAAATCGCTGGTAACCAACATAGTGTTATAAGGATATCTCTTGTACGGTGCTTCTGTTCATCATATCTTTTCATAGTTATCTTCCCATTCATCTCCTTCTCCGCCTGGAGTTGTACCATCTCCTTCATAGGATGTCTGCATTTCCATATCATCAATGAATCAGCTGTTTGCTTTCATGATCATCCATCCATGTTGAGCCAGGAAATCTCTCTGTGATTGCGAAAACTCCAATCACAACCCTTGCCCGTTATATTGTCACTGTACATCGAATGTCGCATTGTTCTTGAAATCTCTGAATGGAACGCTTTTCACTATTTTCCCGTTTTCTGCGCTAATGAGATCGAATCATCAGCTGGAACATTGCTCTTGGTATATCGGATCCGAAAGATCTGCCCCTGTCACTTGATATGCTATTCTCCATGTATCATGGAATCCATGCTGCAATGCATCTCGATTCGTCATCCCGCTAAGCTCTGGTTTGACCATTTTCCGTGTATAAGGATGCTTGGTGACACTATTGCTTATCAACGAGAAGGTGCTAGTGTTTTGGGCATCTTCCGTTACCGTTTTCTTTTCGCATCCTCCGATGATAGGTATCATCATCATGATCGGTATGGCGATAAGGAGTTTTTTCATGAATTCTTAGGGAGAAGAAATAAAAAATCAGAAATACTATTTTTTGATGGGTATTATTTCCGCTCATTCACGCATTCCTTCAGGTAATTATTTTCCGTTCACACGATATCCGTGTGAATCGCAGATGGGTAATTTTGAGCTTCTGGCTCTTTCCATTGTAAATCTTTGGTCAAGATATCCAAATCCTTCTTAGAAAGCAAGGGTTTCTTATCTCTTTTTTCGTCTTGTTTTTCCCTATCAATTATATATACTATATATCATAAAAACAAAAAGTCAAATATAATGATTATGAAGAGAAAATTCTTAACATTGCAAATTAAGATTATGCTTGCGATAGTGTTTGTCGCATTAGCTTTTTGTGCCGTCTTTCTGTTTCTCTATATCTCAAAGAATGAGCGAGAGGATCAGATGAAAGAGATGATCATATCAACGAATCTCAAGGCCATCCATAGTACGTTGAACAATAATGTCTCTTTTCAGAGACGCATCGTCGATGATTATGCAACCTGGGACGCCATGCATAGGTATGTCCAGCAGCACGATATGAAACATCTCCGATTAAATGGTCAATTTATTATGGAGAACTATCATCAGGACTATGTCGCCATATTCGATGCTGAAGGGAATTGCCTTTTCGGATTGTTAGATGGAAGGCCTCTTTTCTCGTCTATGTCTGTCAATAAATTGAACGGTGATAAGGGTGATTTCTTTCTCTATGAAGACACAATGCTTATCCATGTTACGTGGTCAAGGATGTGTGATTTTTCTTCTGCTGCTGATCCTGCATCGTGCGGGTATATCTTCATCGGCAAACGATGGGATACCGCTCTTCTTGCTTCTTTGAGCACTACGACCGGACTTCAGCTCTCTATCAGCTATCCTGGCGATACGTTAGATTCAGCTCTTGAGGTCGGATATGATCTGAGGGGGATTGATAACCAGATCCTCGCGTCTCTGTATTATGTGCCGGATGATTTCATTGATCAACTGCACGCGAAAGGCGAGTCACTCTTCGTGATCGTTCTGATAGCTGTTCCCCTTATCCTCCTTGCATTCTGGTTCATTATCAGAGGATATGTGATGCGACCGATCAGCATGATTATGAGGTTTTTGCACACTGATGACGAAACTCACTTGCAACCCATCAAACTGAGTGCTATCTCTGATGAATGGGGTTCTGTCGCGTCATTGATTGAAGAACATCATAAGGATGCTAAGCAGCTCCATCAACTGCTGGCGACCAAAGATAAGTTCTTTGATCTTGTCGCCCATGATATGCGCTCTCCTTTCAATGGTATCTTAGGTTTCGCTGATTTACTCATCGAGGAGGATGAAATCATGGATCCCAAAGACCGAAAGACGTATCTCAGGTATATCCAGCAAGCAGGAAAGACTGCCGTCAATCTGCTCTCCATGTTCCAAGAATGGGCGCGATTGCAGACTGGCAGGTGGGTCCCTGATCCTCATGCGTTTCTGATCCATAAACTTGTGAAAAGCGTCGTGCTTTTCCATCAGGCAAATGCATTGAGCAATCACATCAATCTTTCATCGGATGTCGATGTATCGCTCTCCGCATATGCTGATGATCATATGATCGAGACGGTGATACGGAATCTTGTCTCCAATGCCATCAAGTTCACTCCTGCTGAAGGGCAGGTGACGATATGCGCTAAGAAACATGATGATGCCATCCTTGTGACGGTCAGTGATACCGGCAAAGGCATGAGTCCGGATCTAGTCAAATCACTCTTCAAAGTCGGAGAGAATGTGGTTTCGGCAGATGTGTCGGGCAATGTCGGGACGGGACTTGGGTTGCTGCTCTGTCATGAGCTGGTGACCCAAAATGGCGGTGCTATCTGGGTGGAAAGTGAGCTCGGAAAAGGCTCTCAATTCCACTTCACGGTGCCTCTTGAAAAATAAAATGAGTATCTATTATCTCTACGCTCCATGTATCATGGGGCGTTTTTTTTGTTCTCTAAAAAATCTTGATATCTACGATCTTGTATCTGAATGAGAGAATTATGAAGATCGCATATGCCGCCATAAATCCTCCCACGAATCGTAATGGCGCTATGAATTGCGCTATGGCTAGGAGGATTATGAAGAGGAGTATCCCTATGATCCCTATCTTGAGGTTATTCCTGAGTTCTCTTTCCATGCTCTTGATTCTCTTCTTGTCTTCATTCCTTCGTTTGCCTACATAGAGCCGAATGATTGTCCGTATGAAGTCCACTACCAACAATGCGAGCAAGAAGTATGTCGTATTCACTGTATCATATCCACGAGCCATGAGAACGATATATTCTATGAGGATCAATTGGATGATGCCTATCACGATATCCAATCCGGAATCCGTCACTTCTTTGTCGAATGCATCATCACAGGATTTGAAGATCAGCCGTCGATGGATCAATATGATGAGACTGAAAAGATAGAAGACGAAATGCCATGGATCCTTGATATCCAAGAAAGAGTCGATGCTATAGAAAAGAATCAATCCGAAAAGCGTATCGAAGAGTACGCTTGAAAATTCGATCTGCTGTCCTTTCGTTACTTGCATGATGGGTGATTATATGATAAAGGGAATATGAAAAAACGTCGGAAGAGAATCTTTGATGAATTTTTTATTCTCCCAACTTAATGTTTTTTTGTCCCATTTCTCTGGTTTGAATTCAGGACAACATTCCGGGTTTTGTATCTTGTGTCCCATATTATTTCTTTTGATGGATTAAAAACATTATACATTAATCGTTTTCTGTAGCGAAGTGGAAGAACATACTATTCTTATTCACTGTTAGAGAAATATTTTTTGAGTTCTGTATATGATCGGACATGTGATCCGATCTTTCTTTGAAATGTAGTCTTTCCTTGTCTGTTTTCAAGTTTGCGAGGAAAACTAATTTTTAAAAAAATGCCGCCTCGAATTCGAGTGGCATTCAATTCCTTCATGAATTTAGTGATTCTTACGTTTTTCTTTTTGCTTCTTCCAGTATTGCTTCATTTTTTTTAATGGCTTTCAAGGTCATTATTACAGTAATTACCTGGATAATGAGTATCATGACAGCCAGTATGCCGCCAATGATAAAAGCAGTACTTTTGTCTACAAAATTTTCCCCTTTAATAATGTAGACAAGATACCATAAGCATAGAATAACTGCAAGAATCGAATTAAATATGGACAATCTGCATCTGATCATAGATTGTTTTAGCATCTTTTCTGTCGTGCTCGACATTTCTGAAGCATCCATTTTTTCAAGATTTGTTTTGCGTACTATATATATTTTCTATACTAAGTCAACTAATTTTGACTATTTAAATTTCCCTTCCATTTTCTTTATTCTCAAGGAAAGATTTGTAGTCTGGATGAGATCATATGTGTTATAACGTCGGGCTTATGAGAAGTTTGCAAAGCAAATTTGGGAAATGCCGAGCTGAGGCATTACTCTTATAAGTTAAGTGACCCGACTGAAAGGAGGAGAGTACACTGAAGCAGAGTAAGTAATTTTTAGCGATCCGTCACGGTTGTTATATTCCCAGATAAATATCCATGTAAAGTTGTTTTTTTAAGAATTACTGTTGGCAACTGAATTAACAACATATTGAACAAAAATATATCAAACGGGAAAAATATCCAAAACAGTAGTGTTGAGAAACTTAATGTATAGAGAATTGAATAAACGAAATGTTGTGACTTTGAATATTTTTTGGCGTATCTGGTGTTCATAATCATCATTCCTACACATCTATTTTGATTAAATAAGAGAAATATGATGTTATAGCTAAAAAACATTCCTATTAGGATAATTTTACTTGTTAAAACATCAATTACTATAGGGTACAATGGTAAGAATGTGATTAGGACCAAGAAGACATTAATTGCGGAAGCCGCTAACTTTTCTAATGCAGAAGTTTCTCTCATAATGGATATTTATCGTTTAGAGTTGATAAATTATTCTAAAGGGTCACTCAACGTCTGTGACTGGACGTCCGCGCATTCTATTGAATATATACGGATATGATTCCGTTATAAAAAATTGAATATTCTTTTATGATCCTATGAATTTCATCATTCCGTGGACAAGGAATACCGGCCGTACAAATGCTTTCAAGATACCGAGGACACCCATCCGGAATCCGGTGGCAGCGCCTATGTAATAGATAGCCGCTCAGAGCATCCCGAAAAAGTACAGCGCCCCTGCAGAACCGCCTTTCTTTTGAAATTTCTTTTTGCTGCAGCATTCCGTCATCATTGCTTCAGGGATATTCGCGCTGAATTTCGCGGTGACCTTTTCGGTCTTTTTCGCTGGTGTTTTCTTGGTTGGCATGGTATGTTGTAATAGGGTAAAAGATTTGATAGAATGTAAGAGGTAGAACGTAGGGTAGAAAGATTTTTTTATCTCAGATATCTTTGCTTATTTTGATTGTGTTCCTCTAATGTGCTTCCATAATGGATGTTTCCTTCATTGTCGTGAAGATAGAAGAGGTAATTGGAGACCTGCGGATGCATGATGGCGTTGATGCTTTCTCGTGTGGGATTGCAGATCGGTGTCGGCGGGAGTCAGCGCGTTCCTCTGGTGTTGTATGGATTGCTCTTGTCTCCTATCTTTTGTGCTATGACTGTCGGTGTGCAGGCTGAATAGGATTGCTGTAAGCCATAGCAGAGCGTGATGTCTGCGTCAAGCGGCATTCAGATTTCCAACCTTTTGAGAAATATGCCCGCGACGGTAGCCTTATTGGAGGTGTTCCTTTCTTCCTTCTCCAAGACGCTTGCCAGGATCATGGTCTTGTAGAAGTCTGTCGGTGCGCTGATATTCTTCCGTACTCTCGTAGCGAATCCATCTAGTTGCTTCCTGACTAGCTGAGGGACTATCTCTTTATTCTTATCGATGTTGTAGGTGTCGGGATAGAGAAAACCTTCTAAGGTACCGGGGACCAGGGACAAGGCAGTCGATGAAAGGAATGGATAGTCTTGCTGCAATGCAGCGATATTGGCCTGATCAGTGACGTAGTTGAGATACATGCCTGGCGTAATGTATCATTTCCTCGATAATGCTTCATCGATGTCGTAGATGGATCGTCCTTCCAACAGCGTTACACGTAGGTAGTCTTTCTCTGATCATTTGAGTATCCTGTCGATCAATTCCGCTTTCGTATAGGTGCCGCTGAACGTGTAGCTTCCTGATTCGAGCTTGGAGAAATCGATACCATGATGCATATAGAGATAGAGTTTCATGCGGAATTTGTCTATCGAAGAGAGTTCGTTGAAGATCTTGGAGACATTCTCACCTTGTTCGATAGTGATTTTGCCATCGAGGGATATCTTTTTGGTGAAGAGATAGATTCCCATGATGAGGAGGATAAGCAGGATCCATCTTCAGATTTTCGGTCATTTCTTTTGGTGTTTCATATTCATGGTGAAAAGATAAATGTCGGTTCGGATGATAGCGATATGCGTCCGTATTTCAAATCCGAAAATATCCAGATTCTCCTTGAAAAATTTTATCATTCCTTTATGATGGCTTCTCCGGAATTTTTTTTTGGAAAAATTTTTACCTATATAATCGTGTAGCTGCATGTGTCTATTCGGAAAAAAAGGGAAGAAGTACGTCTACTTTTTCGGCGAGGGCAAGGGCCTCGGAAAAGACCTCCTCGGAGGCAAAGGAAAGAATTTAGCTGAGATGGTGGAGATGGGATTGCCTATCCCGAGCTGATTCACTATCACCACAGAGACTTGTGATCTCTATTACAAGAGCAATAAGACCTATCCACAGATAGTGTTGGATCAGATCGAAGAGAAGCTTCAGAAACTTGAACATGTCATGGGCAGAAAGCTTGGTGATCCCAAAGATCCTTTGTTGGTCTCTGTCAGGTCTGGCGCCGCTGATTCTATGCCCGGCATGATGGATACTATTTTGAACTTGGGTCTGAACGATGCATCTGTCCAGTGATTGATAGAAAAGACCGGTAATGCGAGATTCGTACGGGATAGCTATAGGAGATTCCTCCAGATGTTCGGTGATGTAGTCCTTGAAGTCCCTCACCATGATTTCGAGAAGGCATTGCAATCCGTGAAGGATGCTAAGGGGGTGAGATTGGATACGGAACTCGATGTCGCTGATCTTCAGAAGGTCGTCGGCTTATATAAGGACGTGATCAAGAACGCTACCGGAAAGGAGTTTCCAAGCGATCCTAGACAACAGCTACAGATGGCTATCGATGCAGTCTTCGGTTCATGGAATAACGAGAGAGCTATCATCTATAGGAAACTCAATGATATCAAATGATTGTTAGGAACTGCCGTGAACGTACAAGCTATGGTGTTCGGTAATATGGGTGAAACTTCTGGGACCGGTGTCTGCTTCACGAGAAATCCATCGACATGAGAGAATAAGTTTTATGGAGAGTTCCTTATGAACGCACAAGGTGAGGATGTGGTAGCCGGTATCAGGACTCCTATGGAGATCGCTGAACTCGACAGAGTCATGCCTGATTGCTATAAAGAGCTAGTCGACATCTATCACGGACTCGAGAAACATTATAGAGATATGCAAGATATGGAATTCACTATCCAAGAAGGGAAATTATATATCCTTCAGACCAGAAATGGAAAGAGGACCGCTGCTGCTGCTGTCAAAATGGCGGTCGATATGGTACGTGAAGGATTGATCAATGAGAAAGAAGCGGTGTTGAGAGTAAAACCTGAACAATTGGATAGCTTATTGCATAAACAGATAGACGCTTCAGCAAAGAAGTCCGCTGAATTGATTACCAAAGGACTTCCGGCTTCACCAGGAGCTGCAGTGGGACAGATCGTTTTCAGTGCACAGGCTGCACATGATCGGAATGAGGGAGGTAAGAAAGTAGTCCTCGTCAGGACGGAAACCTCACCTGAAGACATCATCGGTATGGTCGCATCCCAAGGTATCCTGACTGCAAGAGGAGGTATGACTTCCCATGCTGCCGTAGTCGCAAGAGGTATGGGGAAATGCTGTGTCGCAGGAGCTGGAGAAATTGTCGTAGATGAGCATATCAAGACGCTTACCGTCAAATGAAAGGTCTATCATGAAGGAGATATCATCACCTTGGATGGATCTACCGGAGAAGTGTTCGTCGGCGCATTAGCAGTCGTTGATCCAGAACTTAGCGGAGATTTCGCTACGCTCATGACTTGGGCTGACAACTTCAGGAAGTTGCTTGTCAGGACTAACGCTGATACTCCGCATGATGCTGAGGTCGCAAGGAAATTCGGCGCACAATGAATATGACTCTGTAGGACGGAACATATGTTTTTCGCAGAGGATAGGATCAGAGCAGTGAGAGAGATGATATTAGCCGAAGATATCGATGGCAGGAAGAAAGCATTGGCGAAGATCCTTCCATTCCAGAAAGAAGATTTTATCGGCATCTTCAAGGCTATGGCAGGATTGCCGGTAACTATCAGATATCTCGATCCTCCATTGCATGAGTTCTTGCCTCAGGAAGAGAAGGATATCGTAGAGCTTTCCCAGATCATGGGTGTCGATCTCGAGATCTTGAAGAAGAAGATCGATTCGCTCCATGAGTTCAATCCTATGCTTGGTCATAGAGGATGTAGGCTCGTCATCACCTATCCAGAGATTGCTGAGATGCAGACGGAAGCAGTTATCTCCGCTGCGTGCGAACTCAGGAAACAAGGTGTCGACGTGAAGCCGGAGATCATGATCCCATTGGTAGGATTCAAATCCGAATTGGACTTCAATGCTGATATCGTCAGAAAAGTCGCTCAAGAGACTATGGACAAGTATGGTATGCAGCTCGATTACAAACTCGGAACCATGATAGAAGTCCCTAGAGGCGCAGTAACTGCTGACAAAGTTGCTGAGACCGCTGAGTTCTTCTCATTCGGTACCAACGATCTCACTCAGATGACGCTCGGATTCTCAAGAGATGATGCAGGCAAATTCATCAAGGAATATGTAGCTAAGAATATTTTCGAGAAAGATCCATTCCAGACGTTGGACACTGATGGTGTCGGTCAGCTCGTCCAGATGGCGGCAGAGAAATGAAGAAAGACAAGACCTGATATCAAGCTCGGTATCTGTGGTGAACATTGAGGAGATCCTCAATCCATCGCATTCTGCCACAAGGTTGGATTGGCATATGTCAGCTGCTCTCCATACCGTGTGCCTATCGCAAGGCTTGCAGCAGCTCATGCAGCACTCAAATAATCAACAACTAGCAACGAAAGAATCTGGTTCCAATGTAAAAAAGCGTCGGGAAATATTCCTGGCGTTTTTTTGCTTGTGTTTTTGGTCCGGAGTCGTAGTATCTTCCCTATTCATCCGGTTCGCTTTATTCCCTCTCTTGCATATGATGCCCCAGAGAACATTGGACGCATTGAAGGAAGCAATGTATATCGATCCTGAACAGGTAGCCTCTTATCTAGAAGATTTCATCATGTCCTATGTTACTCAGTTGCATAGGGATGGCGTTGTCCTGGGCTTGAGTTGATGACTCGATTCCGCTGTGGTCGCTGCATTGGCAAAGAAGGCGGTGTGAGGTAAACATACTCTCGGGCTTATCCTCTCGGAAAAGGATTCCATGAAAAAAGATGTCGCAGACGCTCTATTGGTTGCTGAAAAACTAGGTATAGAACAGCATATCTTAGATATGACTTCCTATCTCAGGAAAATATGAAGCTATAAGTTTTTCCTGCTCGAAAAGATACCCTTTCTTCCCCTGAGGACAAAGAATCGGATCACCAAGCGTGTCAATGCCTGGTACAAGAAGAAGAAAGGACATCCACCTTTCTTGGACAATCTTCTGGGTACCAAGAATATGAGATATAAACATCTTTTCAATAATCAGATTGCCTACTCCAGGATCAAGCATCGCATGAGATTGGTATTGCTCTATTTCTATGGAGAGCTGGATAATTCCCTCATCGTGTGATGCGCCAACAAGACGGAGCATATGATAGGCTATTTCGTGAAGAACGGCTGCGATGCCGTCAGCGATATCATGCCTATCATGAACTTATACAAGACTCAAGTGTTCGCTCTTGCAGAGTATCTCGGCATCCCCAAGGAGATCATCAAAAAGCCTCCTACCGGATGAACATTGGGCAATACGAGCGATGAGTCTGCAATCTGACTTCCGTATGAACAATTGGATCTTATCCTGCTTGCCTTGGAAAAGGGGCGGACAGATCAAGAGATCATAGCTGCGGTGGGGGTAGATGAGAAAAACATCCATTATGTGAAGGAATTGATCAAGAGATCGGAACATATGCGTCATGTCTATACTCCTCAATAATGTTTTTTACTGGTTTCAAAAAACTCCTCCTGATACAGGAGGAGCAATGATACTACTTGAACTCGGTCTTGGTGAGAATCTCTCCATGGGATTTGATGAAATCTCTGCTTTCGGAGATGATTTCCTTGATCATAAGTTTATCCATGGTTCCCATATTCCCTCTCTCCTGGAGTTCCTTGATCTGCTTCAGCGAGAGGGGCTGCCGATAGAATTCCGTACTTACGAATATCGTTGACGCCGTGGGAATGTATCTGACCGTCTTGCCGATCTTCAGCCGTTTTACGGCGGCTTGATTCGAAACGAAAGAGCGATGTTTCGGTGTCTTCATACGATCTCTGCCCAGGATCTTGATTGTCGCATAGAATCTCCCGAACTTGGGGAAGATCTCGGAATTCTCTTTCTTCAGACCCTCTTTAATCTTGCTGAGCCTCTTTGCGTGTTTGTCCTGAAATGCGGTCACCAGTGCAATCATGTCCTGGAGTGTCTGTAAGTGGTCCTTGCTTGAAGCATTGCTCTCCATGAGCGTTTTTATCCTGGCCTGCAGAATCGTAATCGCTCCTTTCTTTTCGAGCAGTTTCAGAAGCTGTTTTTCGGCTTTTGCTTTTTTCATATGCTTTTTTGTTTTTTTACTTTTCCATAAAGTAAATATTTACTCATAAATGTCAAGATTTGTTTCTCATTGCACTGATTGACTAAAAAACTACAAGATAAAAGATAAAATCTAATCTCTTAGTCTTCATCCTCTTAACGTTTTTCGATCATATAGTATGTGAACCTATCTCTGACAGAATTTCCTTATCGATGCTAAGATCAGGAGCTATATCGCTGATAAGGTTTCGCAGTTGTATCATACGACTTGAGGTGAAGCGCTAATTGAGATCGGACCTGGGAAAGGCTCTATCACTAAACTTATCTCTACTATTTCACCGAATTTCCTCGTCATCGAAAAGGACCCTACTTTTTTTGAGAATTGAAAATTGGACATCGAACCTTGAAAATTCATCCTCGGAGATGTGCTTGAGATAGATGTTCAAAAGCTCCTTGAGGAAAAACATATACAACCTTCTCAGACGCTGATCGTAGGGAATCTTCCGTACTATATCACTTCTCCGATCCTTAGGAAATTCTTCGGATACGGTCAAAAAGATTTCGCTTGATGAATAGTTATGGTGCAGGATGAAGTAGGTCAGAAGCTGAAAAGCGACGCTAATAAAAAATCTTATCTGCGACGATTGCTCAATTATGCCTATGAGGTGACGTACTTGAAATGAGTGCCAGCCAAATGTTTCAAACCTGCTCCGAAAGTCAAAAGCTGTCTCATCGAATTGAAAATCAAAAATTGAGAATCGGGGATTGAATTCAATACGTTGGTTGAATTCTTGGAATTGTTTGCGCCGTTTAGTAGGAAGACCTTGGGAGCGATTGAGACGATGATCAATAAACGCTTTGCGATAAATGCTTCCGTCAGCCGTGATGAAAATCGTGAAGCATCATGAAAGGCGATCAGAGCGTTTCATATCCCTGATGCATTGAAGAAAAAGAGATTGGAAGAGCTGGATCGAAAAAATCTCGAGGCTATCTTAGTGAAATAGCTTAGATTTCGGCTGCGATCCTGGATGCCGGAATGATATTTTTGGACCATTTTTCCTTGAAACGGGGGACAAACCCATTACACTATTTCTGTCTTCTTTATCTGCATTATGTAATCTGATGAGCGTGCTTGTCTACAATGGGGAGAAATTCCAAAAAAGCAAGGTGCGGTATCTGATCTTCGCGGTAGTGTTCGCTGTCGTTTTTGTGCTCTCGCTCTTGAGCAATAATCTCGTCGGTGCAATCCTGATCCTTTTCTTGCTCTGATGATATTTCTATTATTCTACGATCAGCAACCAAGTCATCACTATGACTATAGATAAGAACCAGCTTATCGTGTGAACCAAAAACTTCCCTCGGAATACTTTCACCTGATATGTGATCGAGATCTATCCGACCACCCAACAGATCAAGAATGTCGTCTTCCTCACTGATAAATCTCATCTCATCTATACGTTTGATGATTCTATCGAACACATCAGGGCATTCCTGCTCGAGTTGGATAATTATCTTCCTCTGCTCGGCGATTATCATCAGTCCACCTTTGAAAAGATGTCTAGGAAGATGAAACTGTAAATGAATGCAGAAATCAGAATTTAAAATTCAAAATTTAAAATTTAAAAATTAGTTTATCTAGTATGGTCTCTTCACATAGATTAGTCATCAAGGATGCTGCTCGACAGCTGATGGGAAGGATTATCAGCGCATTGTTCTGATTCGTCACTATCAAGATCATGACACCTTATCTTGGCCCTCTCAGATACGGTGATTATTCTACTATCCTCAAGTATTTCGCTATATGGACCGCTTTGGCTGATCTCGGATTATATGTCTTGGCAGTCAAACGTCTCTGAGCGATCAAAGAGCAGAGCAAGGATCCAGAACATACTGAACTGAAATCCGAATACGGCAAGTTTGTCGGTACGAGGATTATCATCATGACTGTCGTCTATATCGTGGCTATCGTGGTGGCGTATCTCTTACCTGCCTATACTTCCAATCCATATCTTGTCCGAGGATTGCCGTTCGGTATGATTTTTTCCGCTAGCTTCATGTATGCCGGCATTCAACAGCTTCCGTTGCAGCTGTTCTGGAGAATGGACCAATTGAGTCGAACGCTTATCACCGCTAGACTTTCGCAGATCGCTATCCTAGTGCCGACTGTCTACTTCATCTTCAAGGACATGACGTTCGATGGCACTACAGTATCGCTTATTGCATTCTGTTGTATCATGTTTTCTGTCGTTGCAAGCTCCATAGGACAGAATATCGAAATCCATTTCCGTTCCAGGAGATTATTGCCACTCAAAATCACCTTTGACCGATCATTCACTAAAGATATCGTCAAAAGGAATCGACAGTACGGCGTGTCGTATTATCTCAGCAGCTTCCATACCTTAATTGTACTGCTCTTCCTCTGATGGTTCTTTCCGACCTCATGAGGACATGATTATTCTGGAATCCGGGCATTATCGCTTTCATTGATTGAGATCCTGCTCATCATACCTTCATCGCTCGGCAATAGCTTGCTTCATAAGATATCTTCTTATACATTGTCCGATAAGCTCAAAAGCATGGGTAATCTCCTGTTGCTCAATTTTTGGATCGGTGCTTTGGTCGCTATCAATTTCCGGCTCTTTGCTGATCAGATCATCCTTGTCGTCTCTGGTAAGGCGTTCCTCTGAAGTTTTCAATCTCTTGCTTCTCGATGATCCAATCAGGTGCTTCCGTTTCTCGGTATCGTCTTGTTGCGGAGTTTCGTTAAACAGGTATACAACTATCTTTTTGTCGCCGTAGAGAAGCAGAATGTCCTCTTGCCCATCAATCTCATCGGAGTCTTGATCGGTATCCCTTTGTGAATACGGCTAATCCCTAAGTACTGATTATTCTGATGAGCGATCACCCAAATGGCGATCGAATTGCTCTTTATGCTCTGAGCTATCCGGATTGCAAAAAGACGCCATGTCCAGCCTACGTTTTCATTACGCATCTTGAGCAGGCTGCTGGTGATTATTATCGGTATGTCAGTGGCCGGATATGCTATCACCTCTGTGCGGAATATCACGATCCTACGGTTCTTCGTCGTTGCGATAGCACTCAACCTTCTGGTCTTATATCTCTCTCTCCCTACCATCAAGAAAATCGCTAAGTGATTGACGGTCGATGATACGATAAATCCTACGCTTTAGGACTGGGTGAGTTCGACGGTCAGCATCGCTTTGTCTTCAGGCTTTCCGATAATTTTGATGCGGACGAGGTCTCCTTCTCAGAATGCTGTCAATGTCTTCTTATCTTCAACCTTTAGCATTCATCTGATGCTATCAGACTTGTTCAACCTAACATACATTATCTTCCTGTCGATCCTATTGACGATGCCATTGTACTCTTTCCCTATCTTGAAATCGTCCTTGTTTTCGGTGTCGGCGATCTTTGCCTCTTTTCCCTTCAGTTCTTTCTGACGTTGTTTTTCATCTAGTCTAGATACTCTCTCTTTTTTCTCTTCTTTTGCTATCTGATCTTTCCTATAGTTCAGGAACGTGTCTATTATTCATGGTTCTGCATATTTTCAGAATTCGAACATCTCTAATATCTTTTTGAGGTCCTCTACCTTGATTTTCTTGATGATCAAAAAATGTCAGTCTGTCGAGAATCCTGCTATGTTTTCAGGAAGATCCTTGTGACTGTACATATAAAGGTCGCCGCTTTCGAAGATCTGGAAGAGTCATGCATCGTAATATGAGGTGATCCTTTGGCCTCCCTTGAATTCATCGCCTTTCGCGAATATGAATCTCTCGTTATTGAAGTTTCAGAATCTTCCTTTGTCATCCAATTCCATAAGCTGCTTTTTGTATTGAATATTCTTATCTTCTATCTTTTCGATGTTCTCTATGCCTAACTCCTTTAGTTCGTTGTCTTTGAGCACTTCGAATCCCGTGTGCTGAGGATTCTCGAAGTACTTATAGATATTCCTGATTGGTATCATTCAATGCAAACTGAATAGCGTGCGATTTTTGGCTTGTTGATCGATCCCTCCGATTTGGTAATGCAAACTATCGGCTTTGTCCACAAAATCAACGAATCTCTTGATCTGATCCTTGAACCTCGGATTGATCATGCTGAGCTCTTCGAGCAGTTTATAGATGATATGCGTACTTGATGTCGGTTTCATCGTGGATCTCGGTTTGATCGTATAGGTACCGAATTGTTTGTTGTGTTCATCTATGACCGCCAATGCGTTGAAGAGCGAACTATTGGTCTTGCCTGCATGCTTGCCGCCCTTGGCCATTTGTTTCGTCGGAACAATCTCCAGTCCGTCCCGAGTGCCTCAAGTGTCGAAGGTCAATCATTTTTTCCCCCTGTGTCCGTGCTCTACCTCATATCTATTGTATCTTATCTGCTCTCTTTTCTCATCTTGGTAGAATCCTACGAGATTCAGAAGGAAAAGACCAGCTTCCTTATCTATATCAGAACCTCCATGACGAGTGAGTTCCTTGTTGAATACACGTTTCAGATCTTCAAAGATCGTCTTTTTCCCTCTTCGATCCTTGTTGATGTCTGTAAGACTTAGTTCTTTATGATATGCTTTCAATGCCTTTGATAGTTCATCGTCTTTTAAGGCTTTTACGAGCACTTCTTCTTTTTTCATTCCAGGGAAATATTTCTTCCGGATCTTGTGTTCCAGCTTCTCTTTTACCCGATCCCTGAATTTATTTTTGTATCCCGTCGCTTTGTCATTCTGTTCGTCTACAAAATACTGTAGCGTCTCCGAGATCTCATTTGCTGTTTCCTGTTGCTGTCTCTCAGTCTCTGAGAGATCCACTAGCCGATCTGTGAAATCCTCTAATCTCTTGAACTTCTTTGTCGCTGCTTTCATATGATTTTCTTTACATTATAAATGATATCTCTATAGTATACTCCCGAGTGCCTAAAAATGCAAATTTATGCATAAGGTAGGAAGTAGCGTGCTGTTTATTCGTTCATATTATTTTTTATGGTGAAAACGTTAGCGATAGAGACGAGCTGTGATGATACTTCTGTAGGAATCGTCCGTCTGGACGATGATCTTTTTTCTGTCGACGCTCTCATGGCCTATTCCCAGATCCAGCATGATCAGTATGGCGGTGTTGTCCCTGAAATAGCTTCCAGGCTTCATTCTGAGAAGATTATGGACGTGATCAAAGGTATCGGACTTGAGAAAATCTCCACCGTCGATTTCATCAGTGTCACGGCACACCCCGGACTCCCAGGTTCTTTGGTGGTAGGTAAGGCAGTTGCTTCCTTACTTTCCAGTTATTTCTCCAAACCGATGGTGCATGTCAATCATATCTACGGGCATCTTTTCTCATTATTCCTGGATAGGAAAGCTTCTGATATTGAATTCCCGCTTGTCGTGCTGACTGCCAGCGGAGGACATAATGATATATATGTCGTCGAACGTTGAAATGATGAAATGCTGAAACGTTGAAATGATGGATGATTGGAATGGGTGG
This sequence comes from uncultured Candidatus Peribacteria bacterium, assembly GCA_964430205.1. GTDB lineage: Bacteria > Patescibacteriota > Gracilibacteria > Absconditabacterales > Absconditicoccaceae > CAJBLF01. The sequence continues at coordinate 31,859 of CAYSER010000004.1, forward strand.
AGTTCGGATGATATAGGATAGCGAAAGTGGGGTATACCCTAGATGATGCAGCAGGCGAGTGTTTCGATAAAGTTGCGAGGATGCTCGGCGGCCCTTATCCTGGCGGTCAATGGATCTCCGATAAGGCGCTCCAAGGGAAACCGAACCCTGAAGTAGCGTTCAAGAGGATCTTTCTTTCCAAGGACGGATTAGAATTCAGTTTTTCATGAATGAAATCGCAGGTATCATTCCTCCTAAAAAAATTAGAAACGAATTGAAAATTGAACGTTGAAAATTGAAAATTGGAGATACCCGAGGCATTGGTATGCGATATCGCGTATGAATTCCAAGAGGCCGTTGTCGAGGTTATGGTCAAGAAATTAGTCAGAGCAGGCATCGCATTCTGAGCCAAGACACTGGGTTTGGCCTGATGAGTCTCGTGTAACGATAGACTGCGGGAATATCTCAATGAATATTGACCATCGAAAATTGACCATTGAAAATTCTTAAGACCTGTCAAAAAGGTGTATTCCACCGATAATGCAGCTATGATCGGCTTGGCGGGGATATTGGAATATGCTCAAGAATTAAGAATTTAGAATTAATAATTTAGAATTAAGAATTTAGAATTAAGAATTGAGAAATTAGAATTGAGAATTAAGAATTGAGAAATTAGAATTTAGAATTGAGAATTGAGAAATTAGAACCTAAGTTTCTTCAAGTATTATCCATACAAAAAAAGAGGCTGAACATACTCAGTCTCTTCAAGATGTGGAATGATTATCTTTACTTGTTGTTTCTCTTTAGCCATTCCGTCACTTGCGAACTGACGTAATAGCTTTCTGAATTGATTGTCCTGATAGCATCGTCTTTATGAGGACCCTTGCCGGTGAATGATATCCCGTTTTGGTTAGCTTCGATCGATAATTCAGCGTCTTTGGCTCTGAATGTAGCTATGATATCACCTTTTCTGTCGGTATCTATCGAACAATCCGGTAATTCGTTCTCGAAGTCTTTTGCTATCTTGAGTAGATATTCCAGCGCTTTCATGAAGGATGATTTCTTTGTCGGTTGGCCCCCTTTGCCATCCCAGTTTTTTTTGCGATCCAATAGATCGAAGGATTTTTGGATCGATTTGAATAGGTTGTTCATATCGTTTCTTTATTTGTTTTTCTCTTTTGTATATATTTATTCACGAAAGTCAATAATTTAAAAAAAGAGGCCGGGAATACCCAGCCTCCTATCTTTATTCATAGATATACTCACCGCAATCGTCCTTGATGGTGAGCTTATTCTTGTCGTTCCTTTCGACATGGCCGATGATCTTGCCCT
>CAYSER010000004.1:33269-52833 GCA_964430205.1 uncultured Candidatus Peribacteria bacterium
TTGATGGTGAGCTTATTCTTGTCGTTCCTTTCGACATGGCCGATGATCTTGCCCTCCACATGGAAGCTTTCTGAGATCTCTTGGATCTGTCTTGCCGTTGCGAGGTCGGGCACGTAGAGCTCCATCCGATGTCCCATATTGAACGTCTTGTACATCTCTTGCCTTTGCGTTCCTGATTCTTTCTCGATCAATTCGAAGAGGGGAGGTATTGGAAACAGAGAATCCTTGATGATATGGATGTTTTCGACGAATTTCATGACTTTGGTCTGGCCTCCGCCGCTGCAATGGATGATACCGTGGATATGTTCTCTACCGATAGCATGTATCATCTCCTTGATGATGGGTGCATATGTCCTGGTCGGGGAGAGTACCAATTTCCCTACATTCTCAGTTCGTTGATAGGGATGGTTTCCGAAATATTCCAGGGGTATGTCATCCGTTACGCGGTAATGTCCTCGATAGACTAATTCCGGGCAATCCCTGAGTAAGCTCGGATCGAAAGTCTCAGGGTATTTTTCGATGTATCCTTTGTGGAACACATCATGCCGTGAGCTGGTCAGCCCGTTACTTCCCATGCCTCCATTGTACCCATCTTCGTAGGTCGCTTGACCGAATGATGCCAGACCGACGATCAGGTCGCCGGGTTGGATGTTTACGTTGATGACATCAGATTTTTTTATTCGGCAGGTCAGCGTGTTGTCGATGGCGATGGTTCTTACCAAATCACCGATGTCAGCGGTCTCTCCGCCGGTGGTGTAAATGTTGATGCCGAGTTTACGCATTTCTGCGCAGAATTCTTCAGCGCCGTTGATGATGGCAGCGATGACTTCTCCCGGAATCAGGTGTTTGTTCCGTCCGATGGTCGCGGAAAGCAGCATGGGCACTTTTGTCGCTCCGATACAGATGAGGTCGTCCAGATTCATGACGATGCTATCCTGCGCGACTCCTTTCCAGACGGACATATCACCGGTCTCTTTCCAGTAGATGTAGGCAAGCGATGTTTTTGTGCCTGCACCGTCAGCATGGACGATGTTGCCGTATTCCGGATCGCCTGCGAACATGTCGGGGATGATCTTGCAGAATGCTTTGGGGAATATCCCTTTGTCGACCTTTTCGATCGCAGCATGGACCTCTTCCTTGTCGGAGGAGACACCTCGTTTTTCATAATCGCTTTTTTCTCGATGCCAATCCTTGGGGAGATAGATTTTTTCGATGTGCCAGATATCGGCCTGTGTATCTTCCCATTTCGCACCTGTGGAATCTTTCCATCCAGGGAGGAATCGCATCTTCTTGATCAATCCTGATCTGAAGATCGGCTGATAGAATTCGAAGAGGATCCGTTCGTCATATCCATCGATGATTTGCTTCTTGAGCCGTTGCATAGGTTCTTCAAAAGGCATCTGATCGAAGACGCTTTCGCCTTGTGCCGTGAAATGACGGATAGCCGTATCGAATTCGGCCGCGTTGGCTTCTATCGATCCTAGTCCTCCTGTCGTCAAAGGTCCGCAAATCTGCGTGATTGGCTGAGGCATCCTTTCGAGTATACGGATTGCGATCTTCGCTAATTCGCCGTGATTCTTGGCTTCGTTGAGATCTTGGATATCCTGTGATGTCCAGTACTTTCCATTCGGTCGTTCTAAGATTGTGTTCATGTTTTCCTTTTTTTTGTTTTGATTTACTATGTGAGTTTATGTTTGTCTTCGTAGAAGAGCCTGATGCATGCATCGAGGTCCCTGATTAGCTCTGATTTCAATGCTTCTTTTGGTGTCTTTCGCGTAAAGCTTTTATGCTCCTTGGGGTTTATTATGATGTCAGGTCTAGTGGCGAATCTTTTGGAGAACATATGATAGATGAAGTCATAGTCAGGATACCTGACATAGAGCTTGTCGAAATATTCCGCATCGCTGAGATCGAGCTTTGTCTCTTCTCCTCATTCCCTTTCCATCGCTTTGCATATGGTTTCTCCCGGATCGACTTTGCCTGCCGGTACGCCATATGTGTTGCCTTCCGGCTTATGATCCTGCCTGAGCAAGAGCAGTATCTCATCCCTGTATTCTACGAAACAGCTCACCACTTCAAATCTCGGATTAAAGTGTTCCGGCATCTTTCTTGATATCATCGGGGTATCGGAAAAAACTAAAGAGCTCTCTGCTGATTCTTTTTTTTGTTTTCATTTGATTATTTTTTTATCCTTATTTCTGGACTGATTTTACGGTGATGTCGAATATCAATGTCTTGCCTGCTAATTCATGGTTTGCATCGAAAACGATATCATTGTCGTTCACTTGGTAGACCTTGAATGCCTGTCCGTAGGAGGTCACGACTTGCATGCCTACTTGGTATTGGTCAGCGTTCGGTATTTGTTCTTTCGGTATCGTGACCAACTTGTTCTTGTCCCATTCTCCGTATGCATCTTTCGCTGGTATGGTAACGGTCTTGGTTTCTCATACTTTCATGCCTTCGACTCCTTTATCGAATCCTGCAATCATTTGTCCACCTCCTACGGTAAAGGATAGTCACTGGCTATAATCTCTTCCTGTAGCATATCTCCCGCATGCTTTAGCTACGGATTCTACGCTGGTATCGAAGACGGTCTGGTCATCCAATCTGCCTATGTAGTCGACGGTCACGGTAGCTCATTTTTCGACTGTTTGTCCGTCAGTCGTCGATTTCGTTTGCTGCAGATAGGTGGCGATAGCGTCTTTGCAGGCGGTTGCGTTCGTTTGAGGGACAACCGGGTCATTGGTCTTAGGTTGTTGAGGAGTTGCACATCACATGATGGTTATGAGTGATAATGATAAAAGGGAAAGTATCGTTGATTTTCTCATTTCTTCGTTACATACGATAAAAGTGGTCCTTTTTGTAGTCATTTCTCTATGCTTTTCAAACCTTATTTTTCCTGCTTTTTTTTTTTGCAAACGACGGATAAATCACTATAACATTCGCATATGCCGTATTTTCGGATTTTTTTTGGCTTATATGATGAAGATTTAGCTTCTTATACAGCTCCATGAGATCATTGTTTTCCAAATCGATAACTAAGTTGGTCATGATGATATTCGCCCTTTCCGCTCTTTTTTTCATCGGAAAGATCAACGCTACCATACCCAACGATTATATAGCCAATTACGAGATCTCCTCTGATTATAATAAGATCCTTTCTCTTCTCGTTGAGATCGATGCGGCAAGCAAAATAGGTAATCAGATCCCTCAATCGAAATTTTCTGAACTTAATGCTAGTTTCCAGGCCGTATTCCCAAAATTCCCTCAGGATTACTCATTCAAGGTCACTTATCAGCAATGCTTGGATATTACCAACGCGCTTATCTCCTACACGACCACTGATTATCAGACAAAGCTTTCCTCATTCATGACGAATTGCTACAAGCCATTCAGTGATATCGTCAAGAAAGTGAATTCGAAATATACCGTGGTCGCTAACGCTAAGGTTTCTCCATCATCATGACCGGCGCCTTTGACGGTGACGTTCGATGCTAGGGCTAGCGTCGATCCTTCCAATGATACCATCCCTTCTAAGAATTATTATCGATACTACAGAGATATCAATGGCAACGATACCACTATCGGCGTATGACCTATTGTCAATGCCACCTTCGATACGGCATGAACTTATCAGGTACACCTTACGGTGAGGAGTTCTAATAAGGCGACCGAAGGTATTTTTGATGGCGAGAAGACGATGTCCATAGATGTCTTGCCCAAAACTGCAAATATCGTTGTCTACGTCAATGGACAGAAACTGGTCAAAGATGGCAGGATCAAAGTCGGTATCCAGGAAGCTCAGAAGGGCATCATTTTTGACGGTACCCCTACGCAACCTATGTGATGAAGACAGATCATCTCTCACAATCGGACCGTCACGTCCAAGGAAGGATTCAATTTCACCAAAGACGGTGATGGTAAGCCTTCCATCATGAGACTCATATTGCCTGGACAGTGAGAATATAAGCTTGCCTTGACGACTATCGATAATGAATCGAACAAGATAACGGAAAATTTCTATATCCTTGTCTCCGATCCGGTAGCGATCATCAAGCAGATGCCTGAGAAGGGAAATACTTCCATTGTCTTTTCGTTCGATTCGACCCCTTCGTATTCCATCGTATCCAGCCTGAAACTCTATACCTGGGAACTTTTCAATCAGAATGGCGATAAGATAGAGACCTATCAGGGTAAATCCATCAAGCAACAATTCAAGAAACCATGAGTCTATACCGTCAAGCTGACTGTGGAAGATGAGCTTGGACAGACGAATACCGATTCTATTTCCGTCTATGTGGAATCGACCGATCCTATCCCTCAGTTCACTATAACGCCCACGAGCACTTGGAAGAATCCTTCTGAATTCATCTTGGATGCCTCAGTGAGCTCTGATCTCGATAAAACCAATGGCTATGATTCTCTCGTATATGAGCGGTCATTCTCTGATCCTGCCACCACCAAGATCGTCAATGCTGAAAACAATAATGAAAAGATCAAGGTGCAATTCAATTCCGTCGGTAAGCATACCATCAAACTCACCGCTAGGGATAACTATGGAAAACTAGCCGATATTTCCAAAGATGTCGAGATAAAATCCACCTTGAGACCTGAGATTTTTGTCGCGCCTATCGCGACTTCTCGAGGCAATCCTATGAATTTCGTCGTCAAATCAAATCAATCCATACTCAATTATCAATGGGATTTCGCCGATAAGGATACGAGGACTATACAGACCGACAAGATAGCTCATACCTACCAAAAATCATGAATCTATAAGGTAGTGCTTAAGGTGAGTGGAGCAGATGGTATGGATAATGAAGTGAGCAAAAATGTCTTTGTCGGTGAGAAGACCTATCCTGTCGCTGCGTATACTGTTGTCGATAACGCATCGAATATCCTTACCCAAAATGATCAATGCATAGACAAACAAGCGTGAAATACCTCTGTTCCAGCATATAGAGTCGATAGATACTCTGATTTGACTATCGATCCTTCGGTTTCTGTCAATACTAAAGGGGAGAAGGTCTGACTCCAATTCTTCTTCCAACCACAGAACGATGAAATCTTCAAACAATCGACGTTCAAACATAGATTCAATGAAATATGATGTACGTATATAGATCTTACTGCTGAAGACACGACCATCGCTAAGAGCGATAAGGCCAGGATCTATTTCAAGGTTGTCAATGCCTTGCCGAAATTAGATAATGTCGTCCTTGCCTTCCCTCAGTACGGGAATGAGGTCGGGGTCGGGTTTAACGAAAGTAATGCTAAGGATATCTTCAACGATACCTATGATCCGCTCATCGTCAAAGTGACTGCGACCAATTCGATCGATCCTGATGGGTTCATCTCCTATTACAAACGATACTATTATCTTAAAGATGATTCAAGCAGACCTCGTGAGATCAAGATCACCCCAGGAACGATTCCGTATGTCTTCTTCTCATTACCGAGAGATCCATGAGAATTCATGTTCGGCGTCACCATGTATGACAATGACGATGGCAGCCAAAGCAATGAAGATATCATAGGTAATGGACCTTTGGTGTTTTTCCCTCCTGATGTCACTAGACCAGATATCCCTCTCGTTACCCTCAAATCCGATGTGGTGAGTGCTGAAATCTGAGATGAAGTAACATTCGATGTCGTATCTTCGATCCTCTCAGATAGGCCTGATTTCATCAGGGAAAGGACTATCCAATATGACTTTGATGGTGATGGTACTTGGGATCTCACCACCAAATCCGATCGTGTCACTCATGTGTATACCGAATCCAATGAATTCTGATATAGACCGAGAGCTGCCGTGCTCTATAGATGATATAAGGGCATCGGTATCTGATGATCCATCATTATCAAGAATTGACTCAAACCTATGCTGCTTTCAGATACGTTCGAGAAACTCGCTATCTTCAGGGATGTGAGTTTAGGATCTATCGTCAATAAGACCATCTGCCTGAGCGTTAAGGATTGCAAGAACGATCCGAAGTTCACTATCACTTCCGGTGATGCATTCTCCTTCACCTATCCTGACTTGGCCAAATACTTCATCTCCATGAGTGTTACCGATAAATACGCTAGCATGGCTGAAAAAAGATGGGCATTGACGCTGACTACAGGTCAGGCGAATGCAGGAGATTTCCATATCCTTTCCATACCAAAGGTGTCTTTTTCCAGTGGTAACATCGAATTCTATGTCGGTAAGAATCTCAACAATAGCATACTCTTCTATATCAAATACGATAATCCAAGAGGATCCTGCTATGTCGATACTGACATCTCCGTCGATAGCAATGGCGATGGCGTAAAAGACAATGACAATGATTTCCTTTGCAATCAGCTCTTTATGCAGGCGTATGAACCGAAATACGAATCTGTCGTATGAAGGATATTCTACAATAAACCGGATAATACTTCGTTCTCCAAAGATTTCACCGTATCATTCCTGGATTTCGAGGCACAATTGGATTCTGGGATGACTCTCGTCTATAAGGCTGTCGATGATTTCATCAATACGTTGCAGGATACCAGCGCTACTGGTGATAAGGCGAACTTCAGAACGCTTATGATCGGTCTCAGGGATGGTCTGATCGATCAAAACAATACAAAATCCACTATCGTTTCTATTAAGGATTATTATGAGACTCATGATCTTCAGTTGACCGCTGAGCAGAAGAGCATGCTCGAGGACATCTTCCTCAAGCTCAAAGACAAGGCTACCTCTGCTGCAGAATGAGAGAACGCTTACCAACAGGCAAAAGCGGAAATACTCTCTATCTTGCCTTCCAATCTCGCTATCGATGTAGAATGACTTTTCAATGAATTCGAATCCGTGGTTTCTGACACACAGACCGATGTCTCTCAACAGGATAAAAGGAAGCAAGTGCTCCAAGATATCGTCGATCTCATCAAGAAGAATGTCGCTCCTGACGGTCAAACCGTTCAGGCTAACCAAATCGATCCACTGGATATGACGAATATCATCATGCCGAATATCTGTGATATCCTCTGATTCTATTCCATTATCAGCGATGCCTGTCCAAATGAGAATATTCAGCTTCCTGCAAATGCAGATACCATCAAGGCCGAAACGACTTCGACGACCAACCGATTGAAGATCATTTTGATCATCCTTTGAGTCGTGGTCGGTGCATTCGTCGTCCTTGTGATCATATTCGCCGTCAGAGCAAGAATTAATCAACAGAGGGAAGAGGCTGAAAATATAGAGCCACCTACTGGATAATCGTTACGCTCGTGATATCAGAAAAAAATCGCCACTACGGCGATTTTTTTCTTTTCATCTATTGATTTTCGTAATGCTCGATTCCCTCATCGAAATACTGGAGTTCGATACCTACCTGGCGGAACATCTCTTCGGATTCACTTCCTGCATGATATTTCTTTTCACAGACAACTCTCTTGATGCCGCAACTTATGATCAGCATAGCACATGTTCTGCATGGTGTCATCTTGCAATACAGGGTGGCTCATTCGATTCCTACGCCTAATTTCGCCGCTTGGCAGACAGCATTCTGTTCTGCATGTACGGTCCTGACACAATGATTGGTGACGCTTCCGTCTTCGTGCGTCATTTGCTTGAATTGGTGACCTACTTCGTCGCAATGAGATAATCATGGAGGCGATCAGACGTATCCGGTACATATGATCTGCTTATTCTTCGCTATCACGCATCAGCTCCTTCCTCTATCGCAGGTCGCCCTCTTAGCTATGCTATTGGCCACTTCCATGAAGTATTCATCCCGTGTTGGACGGATATATTTCTCTTCAGTCATTCCGTTTTCCGTAAATAACTAAAAGATGATGTCGGTACTATACTTATAATCTTTGTGTTGTCAATTAGTTTAGATGTTTTCTCTCTTCAAAAAAAACCCCGGAAAATATCCGGGGTTCATGTTATATGAACCATAATTGTTTCCTGTCTGGTCCTGTAGAAACCACGGTTATCGGTGTTTCTGTTTTCTTCTCGATGAAACTCATATAGTCTTTCAGCCTTTGCGGGAGCATGTCGCTTGTGCATTGCAGGTCATCCTTCCATCCCTCGAATCCTTGGTAGATGGGCGTCTCATCTTTCCCGTAGTCGATGCATACATTCACGATATCGAGATCTGAAAGCACATCCGATTTGGACATTACGAGATCGGTAACCCCGTTGATCATGCATGCATATTTCAGCTTCGGCAGATCGAGCCATCCGCAACGTCTTGGCCGACCAGTAGTCGCGCCGAATTCATTGCCTTTCTGCTGGATGTGACTTCCGATATCATCGAAGAGTTCTGTCGGGAAGGGCCCGCTGCCTACCCGGGTGCAATATGCCTTGAATAGGCCGTATACTTTTCCGATGCGATTGGCTGCAATACCGAGGCCCGTACATACTCCGCCGATAGTGGTGTTGGAACTCGTAACGAAGGGATATGTCCCGAAGTTTATGTCGAGTAGGGTCCCTTGAGCGCCTTCCGCCAATACGGTCTTCCCGGCTTTCAATTGCTGGTCGAGCCAATACGGTCCATCGACGATCTGGAATTCTTTCATGAATTCCACCGCTTCGATGAATTGTTGCGTATCTTCAGTCAGATCTTTTGGCTGTTCTTCTGGATGTTCGTTCATGATCAACCTCAGATGCCTGATCGTTAGCTCATCATATCTCCTTATAAAATCATCATCGAAGATATCCTTTATGAGCAGCCCTGTCCTGCTGATATGGTCTGTATATGTGGGTCCGATCCCTTTGCCGGTAGTCCCGATCTTTTTTTCGCCTTTTGTTTTCTCGCATGCGCCATCCACCAATCTGTGTATCGGTAAGATGAGTTTTGCGCCATCGGCGATCACAATCCGTTTCCTGAGATCTTCCATAGGGATATATGCCAACAATTCTTCTATCTCTTTCTTGAATGCGATAGGGCAGATTACCATCCCGTTGCCGAGGATGTTCATCTTGTTCATGTGGAATATCCCTGAAGGTATCAGATGCAATACATGCTTCTGTTTATCGAACTCTATTGAGTGTCCTGCATTAGGACCTCCCTGGAAACGCGCGATGATATCATATTCGGGAGTCAATGCGTCAATGATTTTCCCTTTTCCTTCGTCGCCCCACTGGAGCCCGAGGAGTACGTCTACTCTGTTTTTCTTGTACATGTGTCTTATTTTTTTTGGGTTTTTTATTTGCTGTAATTGGGTGCTTCTTTGGTGATGATGACATCATGTGGATGACTTTCTTTCATCCCTGCGTGTGTGATCTGTATGAATTCTGCATGTTCTTGCAGGAGGGGAATGCTCTGAACGCCACAGTATCCCATACCTGCACGGATACCTCCGATGAGTTGATGGATCACTTCTTTGAGTGTCCCTTTGTAGGGCACCATTCCTGCGATCCCTTCAGGTACCAATTTGTTGACATCGAATTCATCTTCTTGGAAGTAACGATCTTTGGAACCCCTTTGCATAGCTTCCAATGATCCCATCCCTCGGTACGATTTGAATTTCCTGCCTTCATGGATGATGGTCTCGCCTGGCGATTCTTCCGTGCCGGCGAACAATGAACCAGCCATGATAGAGTCCGCACCTGCCGCCAATGCTTTGACGATATCTCCGGAATACTTGATACCACCGTCAGCGATCACAGGTATGCCGTGTTGTTTTGCGACTTCGTATACCTCCATGATAGCTGAAAGCTGGGGCACTCCTATGCCTGCGATAATCCTCGTGGTGCAGATGGATCCTGGGCCTATACCCACCTTTATCCCGTCTGCTCCGGCTTCGATCAATGCTTGTGCGGCTTTTCCTGTAGCGATATTTCCTGCAACGACGTCGATATCAGGATAGTCTCTCTTGAGCTTTCTTACCATATCGATGACATGGATCGAATGCCCGTGTGCAGTGTCTACGATAAGCGCGTCTACGCCTGCCTCGATCAATGCTTTTGCACGATTATCTGCGTCTTTGCCGGTTCCTATGGCAGCTCCGACTCTGAGATGCCCTTTATTGTCCAGATTGGCATCGGGCGCTTCTTTGCGATTCTCTACGTCTTTTGATGTGATGATCCCCATCAATCTCTGTCCATGATCCACCAGCATGATTATTTTCGTTTGGTGCCGGATGAACAGTTCTTTAGTCTTCTCGACATCGATATCATTTCCTGTCGCGATGTCTTCCAGGGGGACGCACACCGGTGTCTTGGTCATGATGTCTGCCAAACAGATGTTGGGATCTTCCCGGAATCGCACATTGCTTGTGGTGATGATGCCGACTACTTTTCCCTCCCTAGTAAGTACCGGAATTCCACTGATATTGTGTTTTTTCCGCAACTCCTGGATGGTTCTCAAGGTGTCGTCTTCATATACCACGATGGGATCGAATATGATCGTGCTTTGTGCACGTTTCACTTTGATCACTTCAGCGGCTTGTTTTTCGATGCTCATGTTTTTGTGGATAACACCGATACCGCCTTGTATCGCCAAAGATATAGCCATGGCTGATTCGGTAACTGTATCCATCGCAGCGGAAGCAATGGGGATATTCATCCTGATGTTTCTGCTGAAACGGCTTGTTACCTGCACTTCCTTGGGTAATACCTTTGAGTATTGTGGAACCAACAAAATATCATCGAATGTCAGTCCCAATCCGATTTTTCCTTTTTGCATTGTGTTTGTGTTAGGTTTATACTGGTTTTATTTGATGATCATATCATAGTTTTTTGTCTATGATATGTCAAATGGTTTTTGGGTATAAAGTGGTATTGTAAAATCAAGCAAAAATCATATGATAGATCAGTTATCAGTTTTTATCTGATATGCTCTCTTCATGCATACCGTGGAAACCAAAGATTTTGATGCATTAGTCCAGGAAGTGAATGCGCATTTGCTTGCTGCAAATGATCAGAAACCTGATTTCAAGACGAAAGTGAAAATGACGATATTGTCGACCTTAGAATGAATCCAGAGTATGAACGTTTTTTGACACATGAGTGATGCGCCTGATTATCCTCTGTATCTCTGATTGGATACCAATGATCTCCAACCCCATCAGATAGATGCTATCTGTCTGGCTTCTGATCGGGTAAGGGCATTCGAAAAGACTAAGCAGAAATTTGAACAGGAAAAAATAGGGAAGGATCCTGAAACTGTACAGAAGATAGAGAATGAGATCAGCAATGCAAAAAAAACTTATGAGCAACTCTATAACTTCTATAAGAAGAATTTCTATAGGAATTAATAGCATTCTCTCTTTTGAAAAAAACCCTGCGATACGCAGGGAGTTTTTTTTTATGATTCCTTTTGGTGGCATCATCTCTTCTTCAATGCGAACACGCCGAATCCGATGATGATGAGTCCCCAGATCCAATGACCTGAAAGCAGGACGATGGCTCCGATAATGATTACGACCGTTCTCATAGCTAAAGCACTTCGATCGGTTCTTCATTGAAGGTCGGGACTACGAGCGGATTCTGGTTGAGCGGAGTAGGGAAGTAGAATATCCCTTCTTCGGTCTTGTAGATCGTTGTATCGCCATCATGCATCCTGTCTACGGAATGCACTTCAATCTCTTCCATGGACATATTCGATACGCTCATAAAGATCTTGGCGGTGCTATAGTCTCCTTTTTCCAGGATGACGAAGAATCTGCCGTCTTTGACTACTCCTTTGCGTGCTACCATTGTCCCCTTCGGGAGATTCTCTGTGATGATGAAACTTTTCGTTTCTTTGAATTTCAATGTGTTCATATGGTTCTTTGTGTGTTGATTATCGATTCTTGTTTTTTCTTTATCAATCTCTTAATTTCCTCTTTGAGCGTCTTTATGGCTTCATTCTTTCGATCACTGAGAATCCTGATGCCTTCATCAAGCGCTTCTTCCTTTTCTGTACAGAACATCCATTCTTCTCCGTGCGATATCTTTTCCTTTAAGCTCCCGGGTGAGAACGTATATTTATCAGGATTGGAGGATTCTAGGTGCTCGAATTGATAGATCTTCTCCCTTCCCCATTTATTTCCTATCAGCCAGTGCTCTCCGGTGAATCTCACTTTGAAAACGTCGTGATAGTTTCTACAGAAGTACCAAGCGATCTCGTCTTTCTGCCAGGTGTACTGAGCAACTTCTTTTGCGGTTTCTTCATCGCCGTCGAGTTGCTGTTTTATTATTTTTTTCATTTTTTTTTAGGTATTTTATTTTTTCATGTTATTTTTATATATTATATATACATATTTTATCTATAATGTCAACCTATTCTAGAAGCTGCTTGATGAGCGTTATAGCTTTTTTTTGATCGAAAAAATGCGGCGAAGTCGCGATGGTTATCAGCTTCGCTTGCTGCATGAGTTTCTTGACGATGATGAAATCTGACGCGACCTCTTCATCCGATTTCCCTTCTCGGAAGTCGATATCGATATCTACTATAACGACTAAACGATCAAACGATGAAACGCTCAAACGCTGTAAGGTGTAGCCCGTCCTGATTTGGATCACGTCATCGATGATGCGATTATCCAGGGCTGTGGTGATGAAATTGCCGACATTGGTTTTCGTGTTGACGAAATATTCGATATCCGTTATCGGTCATCTGTTGTCGTTCGGTTTAGTGTCAGCATGTTGGTCGATGTGGAGAACGACTATACGCTCAAGCGATGAAACGCTCAAATGACATTCGTTTCGGAAAGTAAGGGCGTGATTGTGATTGTCGATGATGAAGAGCGGGATTCTGTGATAGTCGGTCTGTATGAAATGTTTCAGTCCGGTGCAGCTTTTCAGCTTTCCATTCTCTATTTCCTCAAAAACTATCTCTGACCCTTCTTTGAGATCATCAAGACTTCATTTGATCATATCTGGAACGAATATCTTTCCTACGGATCACAGAGTGATCCTTTCATCATAATGAAATTCGTTATTCCCTATCGGTTCGGTGATATATACTCAGCTATCATACATGGTATATGCTTCGCGATAAAAGCTCGTCTAGGACTTGCGATGAAAGCTTATTGCATTCGTGATAAACTATTTTATCGCTTGTTATGGTGTTTATCGTGCGGAGCCCATGTATCATCTTTCAGGATGTCGGTCGCGCGAAGCATTAAAGCAGTCAGTAGAGAAGCAGATTGTCGATGTTGATATTGGTTCTCATCAATCTTTTGGTCGCAAGCCATCTTTGCCCTTGCGCTTCCTTGTGGTTCTTCATGCAGTAGCTGATCCGTCCGTCGATGAATGCATCCAAAATTCCTTTTTTGTAGAGTTTTTTGAGTCCATCGTGTGTCGCAAAACGATGGGTTCATTGGGTCAGATTCGTGATCAGCGATAAGAGCGTTGTCTGGATTTCCGGCTCTTGGTCTATCATATCTGCAATGCGTTGGACAACTCCCGGTTTCCCCATGGCCATATTGATGATCAGTTTTTTCAGCCCTTCATTGTCGCTGAAGATTCCCTGAGCATCTATCCGTTCTTCCAATTCCTTATCGGAGAGCTCATTGAATTTGATGGTCAACGCTCTGGAGAGTATTGTATCCAGGAGCTGGGTGGTGTTTGATGTCGTCGCTATGATCAGCCTTTTGGGCAATGGCTCTTCGCACGTCTTGAGGAAAGCATTCGCTGCTTCAGGGATCATCCTTTCGATATTTTCGAGGAATGCTACCTTCTGTTTACCTATCGATGATTGTTGCAGCCGTGAGTTGACGTCCCTGATTCCGATATCCTGGTAATTGAAATCATTGATCAACGTCTTGAAGGTCTCAGCGGTCGTTATCGTTTTCAGCTTGAGATTATGCTTCTTTTCTAGCTCTTCTGAAAAGTCCTTGATATGTAGGGTGTCGGTCACAAAATAATTCCCCATCCTTTCTTTCAACAATTCCTTGATGATGCTCGATTTCCCGATATGTTGCGGTCAAGCGATAATCAGGAAGTGCGGTGCTTTGGGATCGCCGGAAAAAAACATATCTAGATATCTTTTGAGCGTTTGAATATTCTCTGTGTTGCCTATGAACATGATGAATCGCTTAATTGCTTAAATGATGGATTGCTTATATGCCGAACTGTTTAAATGATGAATTGTCCCACTAGCTAAATGTCAAAATGATCGTTAGTAAGCATAGAAATATTATCCGGAAAAACAATCTTTTTTATCTTGTATTTTTTCATAACAAGGATAAAAGCTACCTTGCTTTTATTTTTTTTCAAATTTTTTTTGATGATTCCAAAAAAAGTTTTCTTCACCAAAGGTGTGGGTGTGCACAAGGATAAGTTAGCTAGTTTCGAACTTGCATTGAGACAGGCATGAATTGAGAAGTGTAATCTCGTCTATGTATCCAGCATCTATCCGCCTACGTGCAAGATCATCTCTAAGGCTGAATGAGAGAAATTACTATCGCCTGGTCAGATCACGTTCTGTGTTATGGCAAGGATGGATACTAATGAACCAAATAGGCTTGTTTCCGCTTCTATCGGATTGGCAATCCCTGCGGACGCCGAAAATTACGGATATCTTTCCGAACATCATGGATATGGAGAGACTGAAGAGAAAAGCTGAGATTATGCTGAGGATCTCGCAGCGACCATGCTCGCAACGACATTATGAATAGAATTTGATGCCGATAAGAATCGAGACGAAAGGAAGCAGGAATATATCGCCAGCGGCAAGATCTTCAAGACCAGGAATATCGCACAGTCTGCACAATGAAATAAGGATGGATTATGGACTACGGTCATCTCTGCAGCAGTGTTTATCCCAGAATAACATATGCAACACATTTTATGAAAGACATTTTTCGATAGGGATCCGGTCAGTGTGTGCCACGATCTGCTCGGAAAGTTTTTGGTTATCAACAAAAGAGGGAAAATCATCAGATATATGATCACCGATGTCGAGGCGTATGCGGGCGAAGAAGATGAAGCATCTCATGCCAGACATGGTAAGACCGATCGTAATGCTCCGATGTTCGGACATCCTGGCTATCGATATATCTATATGATCTATGGCATGTATCATATGATCAATATCGTCACGTGACCAGGCAAACAGCCTTCGGCTATCCTTATCAGATGATTAAGCGCTGAAACGACTAAACGTTGAAACGATGTAAAGATGATAGATAGAAAGCTTGATGGGCCGGGGAAGCTGACGAAAGCATTATGAATAACCAAGTCCTTCAATAACAAGCAAGCCAATGTTGCGACCGGTTTGCGGATCGAGGATGGAGGAGTGCAGGTGAATGATATCAGAACCTCTCCTCGTGTAGGAATCGATTATGCTTCGGATGAGTGGAAACAGAAGCACCGGAGATTTTACTTACCATCATAACAAAAAAAAACGGCCTAAGCCGTTTTTTCTCTTTTATGACTGCATGGCCTTGATCACTTCCGGGACAAATTCCTCGAGAGATATTCATAAGTATTTCTCGCAATTCAGAACTTCTTCTCTGTCTACGCCTGCGGCGAAATGCTTATCCTTGAGTTTCTTCTTGACGGAACTGTATTCCATGCCCTCCATCCTTGTCGGTCTCATCAATGAGACGGCATAGATGAATCCAGTCAATTCATCGACTGATACCAAGTATTTCCTGATGAGCGAGCTTACTTCTACCGATGTCTTCATGCTGTAATGCGCTTTGATATCATCCGCCAATGTCTGCGGGAGCTTGATCTCGCTTACGATCTCCTCGAATTCCTCTCCGAGATGTTTCTCCGGATCTTTACCGATATGATCCCGATCGATATCATGGAGCAATCCTGCGATATATCGCAGATTTTCGTTTTGGTTAAGTTTCTTTGCGAAATATCTCATGACCTTCGCTACGTCTAGGCAGTGCCTATAGGTATCGGTGAGATATTTCTTCGCTAGGCCTTCCACTTCCTCGAGCGAAGGCAAAGTGCCGTATACTTGCTCTATATCGACTTCCTCATGTGCCGTTTCCGATTTCTTCTCCGCTTTCATCAATGGGAACATCACGACATCTCTCAGATTGTCCTGTTCCGTGAGTATTGCCATCAGTCTTTCCAATCCCAGGCCGAACCCTGATTGCGGAGGCATACCGTATTCCATCGCTGTAACGAATTCTTCATCGCTTGCCGTAGCCTCTTCATCTCATTGATCCGCCGCTTTCGCCTGCTTGTCGAAATTCTCCTGTTGTAAGAGAGGATCTACAAGCTCAGAATATGCTTTACAAAGCTCTCGGCCATTGACTAGCAATTGAAACTGCTCGACGATGTTGGCGTCTTTGTCCGATACCCTTGCTAACGGCTGCATGATGACCGGATAATTGTAGATGAATGCCGGTCCTGCGATCTTTGGCCTCAAGACTTTCTTGTAGAGATTATCGATCAGGGTCGTCGTGCCCATCTTGCCCATCTTCTCGAATTCGATGCCTTTCGCTTTGATTTCCTCTCTCAGCTTGTCTGCATCTTCCATGCCGTATTTCCTGATATCTATGCCGCAGACCTCTTCGATACCTTTTGTATAATCTATCCTTTCCCATGGGGTGGTGAAGTCGATCTTTTTGATAACTCAATCCTTATCTTTTATATTCAGCGTTCTATCCATCTTGAGATAGTCAAAGAGGAAATCGAAGAGTTTCTCCGTGAATCTCATGTTGTCTTCATAATTCCGATAGACTGCGTAGTGTTCGACTTGAGTGAATTCCTGCATATGGCTTGGGTCGGATCCTTCATTCCTGAAATCTTGCCCGATCTCGAAGACTTTCTCGAATCTTCCCACTGTCGCTTTCTTGAGTCCTGTCTCGAATGCTATCCTGAGGAAGACATCTGTGTCATAATCGTTGTGATGGGTTATGAATGGTTTCGCCGCTGCTCATGATGCTGAGTTTCCCAATATGTTCGTCTGTATCTCTGTGAATCCTTCCTTGGCATAGAATTCCCTGAGTCCTTGATACATCTTGGATTTGAGGAGGAATCTCTTGTATGTCTCCGGATTCATGGTGAGATCTAGATATCTTTTTCTATACAATTCTTCCTGATCCTGGAGACCGTGGAATTTTTCCGGCAACGGCCTGATCGCCTTAGCGAGGAACGTGAATTCGGGTACGAATATCGTGAGCTCGCCTTTGTGCGTTTTGAATACCTCTCCGCTTATGCCGATGAAATCTCACATATCGACCATCTTTTCTATGAATTTATAGGCAGACATGCCTTCCGGCGTTCCGTCATCGAGCTTTTCCGTCATCGTTCCGTGCGCAAGTGTTTTGCAGTTGTCCTTATGGAACATGAGCTGGATCTCTCCTGTGCTGTCCAAGATTTTTGCGAATGCCAATTTTCCATGCGTGCGGTATAGCATCAATCTTCCTGCCGTAGTGACTTGCATCTGCGGTTGGGGTACGATATCTACGCTATCACGGAGTTCTTTGGTCTCATATGCTCTTATGATGTCTGCAATCAGATCCTTTTTTGGGAACGATTGGGCATAAGGGAGTATTCCCATGCTTTTCATCTTCTTTGCTTTGGCAATGCGAACATCACGTTCTCATTGATGGTCTGTTGCTGGAATGTTGTCGGTCATCTTTTTGTCCTAATATGCTAAATATTGTCTATTTGGTATAAAAATTCTTGGTATTGAATGTTGTCTGGAGGTGTATCTGGAAGGTGCCGATGTCATCTATGCCCAGTCTTTTCTGCCATATCTTTCCATAAAGCTTGCTGGTCATGCCTATCGTGAAATACGGATTGATCTGTGCGCTGCTTTCCGCTAATGCATAATAAGGATTCTTGGTTGGATAGATGATCAGGTTCCGGTCCGTGATGGTAATGTTCTGCTGGAAAAGATTCGCCCATCCATCGTCTGTATCTGTAGGCAACCTATATCATGAATAGATATCCGTTCCTACACGGCTTCCGCTGCATATGAATCCTTGTGCATAGTCACATGCTCGGGTATCTATCTTACCGTCATAGACTCATGAGGAATTGGTTATATCGAAATTATGGTTGTCTCCTGCATCGAATCCTCTGAGCTTTAATATCTGCAAAGTATAGAGCTTTTCCGTATCTTCTATTGTCCCATTTTTATTCCGATCGCCGCTTTCCAAAAGTGCCCTCCTAATCAAGATCCTAGATCTTCCATCCTGCGAGATGAGGTAGAGCTCTTTTGCGTTCGTAGCATCATCTATAGCATTCGGCCCCTTCATCACATTCTCATCATCATTATCGTTGGCTGCTCCGGATACGGAATCTACATCGCTTTTTACGTCCCGGAATTGCAGGTTATATTGGCCGAATGATTGTCGTCATGTGTTGCTACATCAGGAGCCGTTCTGAACAGTCTGTCCTTGTATGACTTTCGGTGTTTCCTCGTTTGATGTCGAACTGCATCGATAGAGCTTGTGTTTCCGCGGTGTCATTTGATTTAAGGCATTCCCATTCCCGTATGCCGTGAAATTGTTGCAATGTCCTCCGGTACCTACATCTCGTTCAAATTGTGATGTGTAGGTGTTGCATCAGACATTCTTCCTGTTGAAGTATTCTTCGTAATCGATGGTGTAATCCTTGAGCAGGATGTTTATCTTCTCTATCGTGAAATATGAATCCTGAACTATGTTTATCCTTGCCTGGATATTGTATTTGAGCCTGATCATCTTCATGTACATGCCCATGATCGCCGCCAGTAAGATGAAAAATGCTGTGGTGGCTATCAATACTTCAAGCAAGGTAAATCCCTTTTTCTTCATCGAATGGATAAATGACTAAACGTCCTTTTGATACCGTGCTGTGTTTTTAGTAATTTCGCTTATGCTTTCAATCAAAAAAAGCGGATAGGTGATCCGCTTTTTTCTAGGTATGTGGTATTCGGAATATCTTGATAGCCTTATTTGATGCTGTTGGTGTATCTATACCGATCCAACCATGCACTATAGAAATCATCGAAGTTATCATAGGTCTTGTTGATGTCATCATCTATGATCTCTTCCATGGCTGTTTTGAGATCGTCTGACATCGTCTGCCGTCTAGAGCTATTCCTCAATACTGACGATTGATCCTCCAGTTGGTCAATCATATCATCCCGTGAATCGTACATCGCTTGTACCGTATTGAGCTCGCTTGACGAGAATCCCTCGACATTTGAAGAGCTGGATGATCCTACGTAGAAGGTGATCTCTTTGTAGATAGAAGTATCATTCTCTGCATAGACTCTCACTTTATAATCATAATTGTTCTTCTTGAACTTGATGAAGTTGGTCAGTTCAGCGACACCGTCATCGGATGAGGTGAAATCGTACCCGTCGGTATAGCTAGACCCCATGGTGTAGTATGTAGAAGAAGTGGTCTGTACCCAAGAAGATGAACTAGATGTTCTGTAGTAGACCTTGAAGTTGATAGTGTCGGTATAGTCAGTGATAACGCTGTTATCGTTATCTCTCGCCTTGACCGTAAGGTCTACATATTGAGATGTGGATGGTGTCGTGTCATCTGCAGTTACATAGAAGTTATCAAGTTCTCCGTTCGAAGTGCTAGAAGAAGATCCTACGTTAAAGGTAATCTCTTTGTAGATGGAAGTGTCATTCTCTGCATAGACTCTCACTTTATAATCATAATTGTTCTTCTTGAACTTGA
>CAYSER010000004.1:52933-58325 GCA_964430205.1 uncultured Candidatus Peribacteria bacterium
TATAGTCAGTGATAACGCTGTTATCGTTATCTCTCGCCTTGACCGTAAGGTCTACATATTGAGATGTGGATGGTGTCGTGTCATCCGCAGTTACATAGAAATTATCGAGGTCGCCGTTCGAAGTGGAATAGTAGGAATCATTGTATCGTTCGGCACTATCGAAATCATATACCCATTGCGGATAAGTCCATTCGCTGTCGCTGCTCGGCTTATCCTCTCGGTCGGTCGGTGCGACTTCGTTGTATCTTATCCAGAGTTTGATCCTTCATACCCTATTCCCGTCATAGGAAAATGTCCCGTTACATGCACTGATGCTATGCAACACGGAATCAGGGGTCATCAGATCGCATCTCATATTTGAGGTAGTCCCTCCATCTACGGTCGTCACCAATCTCCATTTATCGGTTCCTGCATCTTCTATATTCACATATGCAGTCACCCCGTTGGAAAAGTTCACTTCTTTTTCGTCAGTACCTGCGGCTGCATGGTAACTGCGTCATGTGAAGAAGCCAAGGACTCACAAAACGATTCATGAGGTGATACCTATCGCTGCTACCAGCAAAAAGTGATTTTTTTTCATGCTTTTTTATAAGCGAGTAAAATGCTTATTTTATATTCTATATTATAGTTTTTTTTGTGTTTTTGTCAAATGTTTAATGCTATCTCTTTGGTGTCTGTATTCGGTGCGTTTGTTCTTGGCAAGAAGCTGTTGATAGTTATCCGATAATCCATATATTTTATCTGATTTTATATCATTCTCTCCTTCTCATGAGATTCGTCGGTAGATTCATCAAATACCTCTTACGATCTGCATTCTCTATCATCGTATTTCTTCTGCTCGTCGGATTGGCCAAAATGAATCGGAGTACCAGTGCGTATATCACTTTTCTCAATAGAAATGATCGATCCATTTTCCATCGATCTCAACTTGCAACTCGGGTAGATCCTTTCTGGCCCTCTATGCATGCATGATCCGGCGATATTGCGGATATGCTTTCTGCCGATACTTCTGGATCCCAGACGACTTGATTGGATGTCTATGATCCTTCTTTGGAGGAGGAGCTCAATGCTATTCCCGAAACTACGCTTACCTGATCGGATACAGGATTCTGATTTGTTACTACTGATCAGTCGACTTCTGTCGCACAGACAGGAACCGAAACGACATCGAAACAAGACCTGCTCAAGATCATCCAAAAGTCTGAATTGAATAAATAATATGTCTTATGACCCTTATAGCAACCAATACATTTTCTCCCTTATCTGTCGGCCAATGACTCTCTGTGGAAGTCATTGATATTTTTGATATAGCCTGATCCAAGATTATAGAGCTTCATCCTCATAGTTCCTTGACGTATCTGATCATCTGACTGCATGAGGATATCGATGTCCGTATTGTTACGACTTGATCTTCTTGTTCATGCAAGATTTTCGGACTCTTTTATTCCGATACCGATCATCCGGTTTCCGGCTCATTGAAGGTCTCTCTCAACGATTCGGATACTTCGGCCGATGTCCATCTCATTTCATTCCTTTATGATGGCGCTAAGGCTTCTTTAGACGGATCCATCGATATCGCAAACCATCTGGATCACGTTTATGGCCGTCTGCTCGAAGAGAACATCATCCTTGGTAAAGATATTTCGCTCACTACCATACCTAAGCTCAACATCTCTTCTTATGATGTCACCGCTTCCCATGGGGCGAATGTCGATACGTTCGATCAGCAGAAGCTTTTCTATATGATGAGCAGGGGATTGACCAAACAGCAATCGCAAAATCTCCTGGTCGCTTGATCTATCGATCATGTCCTAAGTCATTTCCAGGAACTCAGCGAGCCGGATATCCTTGCTATCTACCAAAGATTTTCGCATGGAGCATCGCTTAGGCATCTCTCAAGGTAACGACTGATTATTCCATTGTTCTTGTATCCGTCGGAGGATTCTCTATACTCTCCTGTATGGGATATAAGCGCCTCATGCTCTTAAAAACATTCCTTACCGTTGTCGCTTTGTGATTAGCGGTTTTTTTGGCGTTTTTCGCTACTTCTGCCGATCAATCGCCAGAGCAGAAGCTGATATTCGTCCTTGATAGCAATAGGACCATGAATACTAAGGATGTCCTTTCGGGTAGTCAGAGGATTTCAAGGATTGAAGCAGCCAAAGCCATTATCCAACAATCGCTTCTTTCTGCCCAACGTTTCTCATATGGACTGCTCCTGTTCAACGCATGATCCGACTATATTCTTCCTCCCACCTTCGATACCGGCACTTTCCTTCTTTATCTCAGTTGATTGACTACCAATATCCTTCCTGACGGCATCAAGGATTTCTCTTCATTGAGCGGATCGTTCGCTGATCCTTCTGCATCCTATATCCTTCTCTCCGATTTCGATACTGCCAAGAAGCCTCTCGGTTTCACGCTTCCTGCAAATGTCTCCTTGGTCGGTCTCGGTTCTTCCGCAGGAGATACTGTCAGGTATGCTAACGGTGTCGTCTATTATGATGAAGGTAAATCCGTCTTCAGTGCACGCAATGATGCTCTTGCCAATTCTCTTGGCGCTCATTATATCGCGGTGAGCCAGCTCGGCTCTTTCTCACTTCATAACCTCGTGTTCCCTGGTATCCTTCTTCCGCTTTCGCAGCAGATTTTACTCTATGTATTGCTTGGTGTGCTTGTGATACTCGCGATACTGCTTTAATATGAGGCTAACATGTTGAAATATTGGCAATTGATCAATTAGTAATTTAAGAACTTTATCTTGGTTGTAAAGTATGTCTGATCTTTCGTTCTTAGCAATCCCGAATGTGGCAGGTATGCATATGAGATGGTATATCCAGATATTTTTTGTCGCTTTGCTGTTCGGCATCTCCTTGTTCCTTTTGCTTTATGTGTGGGTGCTTTATCGCAGGAATAGATCCTTGGTCCGCAAATTAGCCGTTTTCGACCAGAAAACGCAGGAACTTTCACAGCAGCTGATGCAGTCCAAGATCCTCAAGGCATCCGGGAAGGAGAAGCTTGTATTATTCATTGCATATCTGGAAAAATTTATTACAACCAAAGCCACTGATCCGTGACCGGTCAGAACATATGCTAATCTTTCTGATCTCTTGCATGCTCATGGATTCACTTCTGCACAGGTCGCTTCATGCGAACAAGTCTTGTATTCATGACGTGCGCTTCCCAAAGATATCGCCCATCATATAGATGTTTTCTTTACTTCTTAATTTCCGACCGATGCTTCTTGATGTCGTAGAACAGTATCCTGCGGAGACCGTAGAGTTGCTCCGTGGTGTCCGGGAAAAAACGCTCCAACATCTCGCTCAGCACCAGGATCACAAGAAGATCCTCTCTTTTTTGGGTAAGGTCGGTATCCTCGATCTGGATGAGAAAGAGAAGATGGTCGTCTTCTGAGTTCCGAATGAATTCATCCTTACGCAGGTGAAAAAATTCTTCGCAAAACCACTCAAAGAATCTATAAACGCTGTCTATAATCAACATTTTTCGGTCAAATTCGTTGTCTATCCGAAATTTGCCAATCATCATGACCTCTTGGTCGACCTGAAGAAACTCCTCAATATCAAAGAGACTTCATCGGTCAAACACAATGAGGAGACCAAGACGTTCAAGAACGAGCTCTCAGAATTTTTCGGTATCCTTTTTGATCCGAAATTCACGTTCGATACGTTCGTCGTGTGATCTATGAATAATATCGCGTTTTCTTCTGCCAGGGCTGTTTCCGAACAGCCGGGCAAGGTATATAATCCCTTATTCCTCTATGGTTCTGTCTGACTCGGAAAGACACATCTCATGCAAGCGATCGGTAATGAGGTCATGAAAAAATTCCCGGATAAGGTCGTTGTCTATCTTCCGACCAGCAAACTGATAGACGAGATCGTTACCGCTATCAAGGGCAATAAGCTCTCGAGTATGCTCAAGAAATTCGACGACGTAGATGTGCTGCTCATCGATGATGTGCAATTTCTTGCTGACAAAGATAAGACTCAAGAGATCTTCCACAATATCTTCAATGATTTCCAGCTCAAGCAGAAGCAGATCATCCTTTCTTCCGATCGTCCACCCAAAGAGCTCGTGCATATCGAGCCAAGACTCAAATCCCGTTTTGCGCTCTGAGTCGTCGCAGATATCAAGTCTCCTGATTTCGAGACCAGGATAGCGATTCTCCAATCCAAATTGATGAACAAGGGTGAAGACCTGGATTTCAACTATCTCGAAATCATCGCGAAACATATCAAGGAAAATGTCAGGGAGCTCGAATGAGCGCTCAACATCCTCCTTACTAGGAAAGCCATCTTGCGTAAGGACGTGGATCAACAGGATGTCTATGAATGTCTCAAGACGCTCTGATACAATATCGAGCCTACTGCCGAAGCTACGCAGCAAGCTGTTCAATCCAATGCTAAATGAACCAAGAATTTTGATCTCCTGGTTGATATGGTCGCTCAGTACTATGGTATCTCTGTCCAGGAATTGAAATCCGAATCCAGGAAAAAGGAGATCACCAATGCACGTCAGATCCTCATGCTCCTGGCTAAGAAATATTTTCAGCGGACCCTAGAAAGGATAGGCGAGTATTTCGGCGGCAAAGGTCACGCTGCGGTCATCTATGCCATCAACAACACGGAGAAGAAAATCAAGAAAGACCACGATATGGCGCATGATTATGAAGTGTTTGTGGACCGGTTGGGAAAATAATGAACATGGTAAGACGATGGAAGGAATTCTGTCGTTTTTTTTCGATTATAAAAAAAAACCGACATGAAATGCTGGTTAGTGGTATTATATAAGCTCCGGTATGGTTTCCAATAACTGATCCGCTGATGCGATATCATCATCATGTTCTTCGGCCATAGCGAATTCAGGTGAGAATCTTTTGATATTCTGTCCTACGCTCTCTTGTTTTTCCAGAGCGATGATGAAGGTCTCCAGATCATGCAGCTGTATCTTCTTGTCCTTGCTGAACTTGGTGAAGAATCTGAGGATATGCTCTCATCGATCCTGCGTATACGTCACGGATGCTCTTTCCTCGTCCATCTCTTCCAAGAGACGTTGCCGTTTCTTCTCTAAGCCTGGATGATGTTCCTTGCCGATGAAGAAATCCAGTCTATGGATTAGATCTCTCAGTGTCCTGAGTTCGTCGGATCTCATATTCTCCGTCGACGTATCCCGTATCTCCATGATATTCCAGACCGTCTTTTCGGTGGTTTTATCGATTCTCTCGTCCCTATTCAGTTCTACAAGGATAGTTGGCGGGATGAAACTATCTTCCATCGATTGGGTAACGATATTCCTTTCGACATCCCTTTCGACGCGCGTCTTGATCAGCATCTCTTGACCATAGTTCTTGAGTAACGTATCGCTTATCTTCTGT
>CAYSER010000004.1:58335-60257 GCA_964430205.1 uncultured Candidatus Peribacteria bacterium
CGAGCGTATGGCTTTCAGTTCACTTTCAAACAACTTCTGTTTGAAATCCTTTTCAAATTCCTCCAAACTCACTGATCTTTCCAAGAGCGTCGAGCATTCCTTTTGCGACACTGCTTGGGCCTGTTCGCTCAACATCCCTATCGTCGGCAGCTTTATGCCAAGGGAATTCTTCCCTCCTCTTTTGCTTCAGAATGTGAAGTCTTTGGATTTGGCGTTGAAGTGGAGGAAATCATCTGATTTCAGTTGAGCGTCGGGATTGTTCAGGTTATAGTAGAATCCTACGCTGTTGCCGTTGATCTTGCCGTTGATGGAGAGAATGTCATCGTTCTTCTCATTCTGGTCTTCAGATTTCTGTATCGAGAATCCCTGTTGCGTATCGATACTGAAGTCGTCTGCGAAATTTTCCTGATTGATGGTGGTCGTATCGAAGTATTTGGCGAGTCCGGTGATACAGCTTCCCAAGACCCTTTGCTTGCTCATCTCCTGTATCCTACGCGAGAGATTCTCCTTGATATCTTCGATAGCTACCTGATATTCTTCGTACGCTTCCCTGCCTTCTGGACTTCTCGCATCTTCCTGATCCTTGTCGAAGATCGCCTTGAACTCCTTGATGATTTTCTTGTTACTTTGTATCTTCTCTCTGAGCTCTTTGTCAGGTATGAACTTGACGTAGAGTGCGAATTCCTTTTCGAAATCAATATTTTCCGGTAGAGTAGGCGGGGATATCTTGTCGAATCTGTTGGAAGTTTGCGTAAAATCTTTGAGATCTTTATTGTCGTCTATGATGCGATCGGTATGCGCTGGACTTGCCATCGCCTTCAATGTGGTCGTATCTCCGAGCCCTTCTCTCAATTCCTTCAAATTATCCAAGAATTCTGTGTTCTTCTCTTTCCTGAGCTGCTTCTCGTAGCGTTGTTCCATGATGAGGAACTTGGCATACTCTTCCGCTTTCAATCCTTTGGCATCGAGCTCCAGTTTTACTGATGGTGCGATGTGTAATGCCTGATCATCGATCTCTTTGGCAGTCGGTTCAGGATATTTTGATTTATCGAGTCTGTCGTAGGATTCTTTGGTCTTTTTCCGTGATTCGAGTAGGTTGAATCATTCGGTTATTTCTATGTTGTTGGATGTTGTTTGTATATTGTTAGTATTGGTTTGTATATTGTTAGTATTGGTTTGTATATTGTTAGTATCGGTTTGTATATTGTTAGTGATAATATCATTTTCTATGGTTGCATTATATGTATGTATGATTTGAACCTCTCCATGCTCTTTGAAATAATTATCCATATCTTCAATGATATATTGTATCTGTTCTTCCGGTGATCTCGTTTTTATCGATCTAACAAAGCTCAATAGGTCTCTTCATTTGATGTATTCGATGACCGTATTTGTTGGATACACACTTTTTATTTGTTGGTTTCCGAAAATATTCAAAAATAGATATTGCTTCTCTCAATCATCTGGCAATTTATCCTGTAATGCAACCTCGACTGTGGTTTCTTGGGGTGATGCATTCACTTTGTCCTCCACACTCTCGGTATGTGGTTGTATCTTTTCGCTCTGTTCTCCCATATCTTTTTATGATAAAAAATAGAGCATACGTAAGTATACTCACATTCTTCTATTTTGTCAATGTCTGAGATTATTGCTTGGCTGCATCAAACAAAGCTTGTACCCCTGATGGTATCTCATATCTGCCTTCTTTGTAGAATCTTTCGGTCTCGATGACAAGATTCTTGATTGATGCATTGGTCTTTACGTCTCGGGGAGTGAATTTGCTCATGAGCGCATTGAGCTCGTTTAGAACTTTTTGAAGATTTGCTTTGGATTCATTTAATTTATTTGTTGATTCATTTAATTTATCTGTTGATTCATTTAATTTATCTGTTGATTCATTTAATTTATCTGTTGATTCATTT
>CAYSER010000005.1:0-55864 GCA_964430205.1 uncultured Candidatus Peribacteria bacterium
CACGTCGGTCTCCGAAGCCGTAGTCGTAGGTTCGATTCCTACTGATCCTGAATTAGACTTAATTGTTGAAATGCCGAAATGTTTACCTGTCGCATGAATAAAAAACTACCTATCATATTCGAGTATCTCAAGGAACTCTTTCCGAGTCCTGAAACGGAGTTGCATTACTCTACCCCTTTTCAGTTCGTCGTAGCGGTCATGCTCTCTGCACAAGCGACCGATGTCCAGGTCAACAAAGTGACTGAAAAACTTTTCAAGAAGATCAAAAAGCCCAATGATCTCTTGGCTATGTGATTCGCTGCTTGGGAGCGTAGCATCAGTTCAATCAATTATTTCCATTCCAAAGCCAAACACATACGAGAAACAGCCAAACTCCTCCAACAGCGAAAACAGATACCCCATGAATTGGATAAACTCATGGAATTGCCAGGGGTTGGCGTCAAGACCGGCAAATTGATCGCTCATGTCCTCTATGATAAGCCGTTTATCGCTGTGGATACTCATATCCATAGAGTGAGCAATAGACTGTGATTGGTTAAGACCACTACTCCTGAACAGACCTCTGAACGTCTAGAAAGGCTCATCCCTGATGCGTACAAGGATCATGCACATCATGCCTTGGTGCTCTTCTGACGCTACTATTGCAAAGCCGTGAAACCCACATGCGATACTTGCAAGTTGCAACCTATCTGTTTATATTATAAAAAAATCCATGATTAAGCTCGTCGAACCGCAATGGTGAGTCAATCTCTTGAAATCCTTATTCGCTTGGATGCAAGCTAGCGCTTTCCGATCATCTCGGATTCCAGTCCTCGCTGATGTCTTCGTTTTCACTTATCCAGCGTATCTGCTAGCACTCTATATCTATGGAATGGTAGAAGGGAGAAGACATAAGGTAGAAGGCCTGCAAAAAAAGGTAGCGTCATTATATATCTTCGCGGGTACTGCGTTGAGCGGCGCAGTGAATGTCGGCGTCCAGTATTTCTTCGATAAGATGAGACCGAATATTATCCTTGGATTGCCTGATCTCAAACATGAAACGGTACTCAATACGTTTCTGCCCACCAGTAGCTTCCCTTCTGATCATGCGGCTGTTACTATGGGTATAGCGATAATGTCGCTGTTTCGAGGCATAAAGAATCATGACAAAAAATTCCTCCGGTTCGGAGGAATCCTGATCCTATTCTCCTTGATAACTTCTTTTGCAAGAGTCACTTCCGGAGTCCATCGGCCTACCGATATCATCGGTGGAAGCGTTATAGGCATTCTCGTGCCATTGATCTTGATGTGGAAACCTCTTTATAGATTCGGCACGAAAATAGCCGAAAGGATTGGAAAGGTTATCTAATGGTTATGCTTTCCATTCTATCTTGAGTTTCCTTGGATCTCATTCATATCCGAATGCTATAGATCATAGTTTCTTTGCGTTTTTATCGTTGACAACGATCGTTTTCGCGTCAGATACTTCATAAGTATTTCCTTCTTGGATCTGATTGATAATCGGATCGTAAGTTTTCTCTGTTCATTGAACCATCTTGAACATATTCTTGAGGTGCGGGATATAGTCTTTAAGTACAAGTTCATTGGCTCATGGCTTACCGTCTTTCCGTGAATTCAATGCTGTACTCTCAGAGAAATACTTTCCTTGTATTTGTTTTACATCCGATTGTATCTCAATCAATTCTTTCATCGGTTTCAATATCTTTTCTTCATATTCTTTCTTGTCGCCTTTTGCTTGGCTTTCAAAGCTGTATCATGCGATATCGAAGGTTCTGTATTTATTATCTTTGATGCTACCGATCTCTGTATTAACCGCATTGATCTTTGATTTCATCTCTGTTTCTTCTGGTGGCACTTCCTGGTTTTTAGGTATTTCTTTCTTAGGAATTTCGTTGTCTACGAGCTTGTTCTCTTTGTCGGTTATGGTATATGCGAGATCCTTGCTTCCGGCGAAAAGATAGGAAACGAGATAGACCCCGATGTCCTTCTCCGATTGGATCACGCTGCCGAACCTCTCTTCTGGATTGTCGAAGTAATCTGAACTGGTCACTTCTTTCTTGTCTATTTTCATCACTCCGGTCGTTGCAATCCTTCCATTGGCGTCAGCGATATTTTTTCGTGTATTGTCATTGTCCATAAGATTCTGCATCATGTCACTGAATATCTCTGTTTTCGCTTCGATTCATTGGGTATTTGGTACCTCCTTGCTGTCTTTTGTCGCGATGAAATCATTCGCATTGAGCTTTGTGGTGTTCCTTGAGTCGGAATTATAGAGATCTATCGCTTTCCTTATGATCTTTGGATCTATGAATTCATACTTGTCTTTACTGATATTTGAGAATGTTATTGTGCTTTTACCTTTGAGATCTTTTGCGCTTGGTATAGGATAATACTCCAAGGTTTTTGTAGTATCGTTCATTCCCACTTTTCGTATTTTATCTTCGCTGACATTCTTTGTAATATCTTTGATCGCTGCTTTCTCTTTTTCGTCAAGCCTGAATTCCTTGCTATAGATATCGTCGATATCCTTTCGCATGCTTTGAGGAAATCGGTTCTTGAGTTTTCCTTTCCCTATTCAAAACATCATCATAAGACTCATAAGCATATTACCTATACTCTTGATGCTTTCCCTTAACGTCGTTTTCTTCTCTTCCGCTATGCTCGCTCTGAGATCCATGATCTTCTGTTCGAGATTGAGCTTCTTGACTGTATTCAGGAATTCTTGGGATTTTGCGAGTTTATTGAAATTATCAGTCCTGGTCTGTTGATCGACTCAGAGGATATCCATATTATCCACCGTGAGGTAGGTCGCAAACTGATCCATAAGCTTTGGATTAGCTATCATGTAGTCGGTAAGCGTATTTGCGTAGCCGTTTCTGAGATCGTTAAGTGTGTCCTTATCGTCTCCTGATCATTTCGTAGCCTCCTTATATCCTTTTATCTGATCTATGATGGCGTTGAAATTCTTGCTTACATATTCAGGACCTTTTGCCTGAATAAATCTTCAGAACGCTACAAAATTTCCCTTGCCGTCGAATGCATGTATTCATCTCTCCGTTCCTACCTTTCCTCCATCTTCAAAGTGAAGATCGCTGAACGTCTCTCCTTTGAATTTCGATACATCATACGTTCTTTTGTCTCCCTCCATCTTCTCTGGTATGTTTTTATCAGCCGGTATGCTCTGGCCATCATTTGCTGTTCCTCGATAGATGTATCTCTTTTCGATCGTCGGTGGTACATCCGATGCTACAGAGATCTGATCTCATGTTTTCACCTCTATTTGCCTATTTGCATCATCAACATACGTCACTATATTATCGACCGTTTTCTTTGTCCCTTTTGTCTCTGTTCCATCACTTCCCTTTCTTAGAATCTTATCTGGTGCGTTCGTCATATCTATCACTTCGTGGATCTTTTTTCCTGCCCCTTTATCATTTATCTTGTTGTCGGTAAAGTCCTCTTTTTGATTCTTCCGTTTCATCTCTTGTATCTTTGCTTGTTCGAATTGTATCAACCGCTTGCCTGATTGATCGAATCTTGTATCCGTGAAGTCTTTCCCTTTCCCTATGGTTATTTTTTGGATATTTTTATCGTCAGTATATACCTGGACAAGCTGTATCAATCTTTTGCCGTTCTGATCGGTAGATGCACTTTCGATGGTTTTCGTGCCTGTGGATGTGCCGTAGACCAATTTCATTATTGCATTGAAACCCGCCTCGTTCTTTTCGAATACCCTATTTTTTGCATCTTCTTTGGATGCATAGTTTTCATTGAGCAATTTATTCCCTAGATCCGTACTCACTTTCTGTTCTTTGTCTGATAGCGGTGCATCCTTCAATAGGTTATTGATGCTCTTCTGTATGATCTCTTTATCCTCTATCGAAAAGCTTGATCATGAGACATATGCCTGTAATTCCAGAAGCCTTTCATGGGTTTTGGGGTTCTTTACATTGTTCAGGTCTTTGAGATCGATGATGTTGCTGATGTTGTCTATTGATGTTTTGACGTTTATATATGCATTCATACTATATGGATCTGTAGCGTTTTTGTAGCTCTCTATAAGTGAGCTGTTTTTCTCATTCTCGTTCTTGTATTTTACCACATCTAATGTCGAAAAATTTTTTATCATCTCCTGCTCCGTACTTATTGATTCCTGTTTTATCTCTCAGAACGTGCTTATAATTTTCTGGTTGATCAATGTCTGGATCTCGTCGGCTATTGTTTCGATTTCCTTGAGTGCATTCTGTTTCTTAAGATCCGTAGAGGTCTTTAGGATATCTTTCTGTTGGTCTACATACTCCCTAAATTCCTTATTCGCCTTGATATAGGTTTCGAGCTTTGGTTCTTTTTCGTTCTTTCCATCTATATCTTTGTTCTTTTCCAAACTCTTCTTCACCAGATTCAATGAGCTTTTTGAGCTTTCATAGTCTTCTCAAGGGGCATTCATCGATTCAATGGCCTTTTTCAGCTTTTCTTGCTTATCGTTTTTCAATGCCTCTGTTTCCTGTGGTTTCGTCTCCATCACCATTTCCCTTCTCTGATTATAGAATAAAATCTCTAGAGTTCCTTGATCATCTGATCCAGTGCATCAAGTTCCTTCTGATCCTTTAGATGCTGATCCCGCTCTATCTTCTTGAGCTTTTCGAGGATATCCTTGGACTTCTCAAGTTTCTCTTTGATCTCGCTATCTTGATGCCCTTCTGCCATCTTTGTCAGTATCTCGATCAATCCATCGATCATTTCATTATCTGATGTATTCCCTTCGATAAGTATCTTCAATCATTTTGCGATCGGTCGTTTTTCTTCCAATATCCCCAATAGTTCTAGAACGTATGTCTTTTTGTCCATCATCTTTGATTATCCGTTTAAATATTATACATGGTAAAGTATACTCAGAACGCTTGGCAAATACAAAAAAACCACCTTTCAGCGGCTCTTTGTTTGTTGACATAATGATATTTTATTTTGCAATCATTATCTTTCTTCCCACTTGCTGTCCTTCCCTTCCATAGACCTCTGGTATGCTTTGGATCTTCAATCCTATTTTGGCCGCATATCTTGTCAGTACCGGTTCTATCCCATTCTCCTGTCCAACATATCGGGGGATGGTGAACACTGCTGTAGCTCTTAGCTCTTTGATCCTTTCCAGAAGGCTTTTGTAGAGATCGGTAACTCTTTCCTGGAATCTCTGGATTTCTTGGTCTGAGGTTGACCTCTTTACGATGGGTCCGAGCCATCATTCTGTGATGATTAAAAAATCTTCTTTCGTTTTCTCTCTTATCAACGGTAGTGGCTCAGTTATGTCGTGATCGAATATTATGAATTTCTTATCTGATGTGGCAAATTCTGTCGTGTTCCGTCGTTTTGCATTCTGCTGTGCATATGCTGTCTTGATGTCTGATCCGATGAAATCGTATCCAAGATGATTTGCAAGGAATCATGTCGTTCATGAGCCTACGAATGGATCATAGATGCATAACTTTTCAATCTCCAATTTTCAATTTTCAAAATTTTGTGATAAGGCTATGTTGAGCATCATAAGTGTCAATTTCGCTGGCATCATACCCATCTGCATGCTGCGTCCCGGCTTGCCGAAATCTATGGCTTCATAGAGCTCGATATCCTGATAGTGGTCAACCACCCCATAAAGTCAATTCTCGAGGTTAATGATCTCCTGCCCTTTGTCTTTGATCTCCTTGTCAGTATGGAAAATGTCTACGAGCTTGTATCTCTTGATCCCTATCGTCCTTTTGAGATGTTTCCCGTTGGATTCGCTTTGGATCCCAATGATCCTTGTCTCTTTCAAGAGCTCTTTCAGGTCTTTCTCTTTCACTACTCTCCCTGATTTGATGATGCCTCCAAGCTGGCGTAACAGCTCTGGATATTCGGTATCAAAAGCCACTATCCCCTTTTTCGGATACCAGACTTCTTTTGGCTGAACCAAGGCGAGTTCAGCGATGCTTATCTGAGGGTTCTTTCCCATGACTGCAAAATACATGTTTATGAATTCAGAATGTAGAAGGTAAAATTCAGAATGCTATAGCTTATATTCAATTCCGATACGAAAACAAAAGAAAAAATCTGACTGAGTTGGCCAGATTTTTTCTCCCTTTATATCTCTTATTATATACTCGGCTAATTTAAGCTGTCTGAAGGATGTTCTTGAGCTGGATGTCTGCGTTGATCTTCTCTAATTTCATCAGTGCTTTCTCTATCTCTTCTATGCTTCATTCGTTCTTCAGTCTCTTGATCTTTTGCTCAAGCGATCTCTTGTTCTGTTGCAAGACACTCTCCGTCTCTTCAGGTGAAAGCGTCGCGTCTGTACTCATTATGCGTACGATCTTCCCATCGATGAATACCATACCTTTTGCTGTGCTAACAAGCATTTCATCTCCCACTTGGATATGGTTTTTCATCGGCCGCACTTTGATGAGACCGGGTTTTACTGATGTTACCATCGGTGCATGACCGCTCATGACCTTAAGATTACCGTTTTCTGTAGGAATCGATATCTTCTCAATTGGCCCATGATACATCACTTTCGATGGTGTCGAGATTTTTAATTCCATGGATTTAGCTTATGGTATAAAGCTATAATAAGTATATTCCTGATTATCTTCTATGCAAATTTCTTCATATTCACGTATATATTTTGGTTGACAATTGACTTAAATGATAGATGATAAATGGTGTGTCTTTTCCCATTTATCATTGCTTTTTGTTAAGCGATCTTCTGATGAATGCTGGGGTTTCGATGTCCTCTTCTTCAGCAATTTCTTCTGCCTTGACCTCTTGTATCGTATCTCTCTTTATCCCTCTCATGATGAAATTCTCCGATTCCCTTCTCGTAGGTACTGTCGTAGGCCTTCCCAAGAGATCTCTCTTTGGTTGCTTGAGTATCTCTTCTTTACTCTGTTCTTGGAATCCTGTAGCGATGATTGTCACTTTGACCTCATCGTCCATGTTTTCGTCCAATGTCATTCCCCGGAAGAAATTAGAGTCCTGATCTATGATCTCTTCTACTACAGCGGCTGCTTCCCTGACTTCTGCAGGTGTCAGATCGTGTCCTCATGAGACGGCGAATATGATATTCTTTGCTCCATCAAGGTTTTCTTCCAATAATGGATTTTCGATGGCTTTCCTTGCGGCCTCAACTGCTCTCTTCTCTCCTGCACCATATCAGATGCCGAGCAATGCATTTCCTGAATCTGTCATAACCGCTTTTACATCGGCGAAATCGATATTGATATCTCCTGGTTTGATGATCAAGTCTGAGATGCCTTGTACGCCTAGATACAAAATCTTGTCTATCATGGTGAATGCTTGCTTGAATGTTGTTTTTTTGTCGATAACATTGAAGATCTTGTCATTAGGGATAACGATAAGGGTATCTACTGCGTCCTTGATTTTTTTCAATCCTTCATCGGCATTCATGCTTCTCTTGCTTCCTTCAAAGCTGAATGGTTTGGTGATGATGGCTACTGTCAGTATTCCCATGCCTTTTGCAATATTCGCAATCACTGGAGCCGCTCCGGTTCCTGTTCCGCCGCCCATTCCGCATGTTAGAAATACCATATCGGTATCTTGTAGCATCGCCTTGAGTTCGGGTTCACTTTCTTCGGCAGCCTTTCTTCCTATCTCGGGGTTCGCTCATGCTCCCAACCCTTTGGTGAGATTAAGCCCTATATTCACTTTTTTTTCGGCCAGATTTGTGGCAAGATCTTGCGCATCAGTATTGATAGCGACAAACCCTACTCCATCTAGTCATTCTGAGATCATTCTATTTAGCGCCTTATTTCCGCAACCACCTATTCCCAATACCTTGATCTTTGCTCCAGGGATAAATTCTGGATTGATTTCATGAATTACCATCTTTGAAATGAATTTAGAATGTAAAATGTATAATGCAGAATTGTTTTTTTCCGGAATTTAAACCCTGAATTAAAATAGGTCCTTGAAGAAATCTCAGATGCTCTTCACGAAGTCGAAATTGAATTTCAATCAGAGCCCTTTCCTTCCTTCTGTATATTTGTTTGACCGTACATAGGTTCCTAATACGTTGATGAACTGGATGTTCGATGAGATGTCGCCAAGATTCAAGATATTATCTTTTCCGTAGAATGTCGCTAATTTGAAGATATCTTTCGATAACTGGTCCAGATTGGGCATCCTTGCGCCTCATCAGATTAGGAGTACTCATCCCGCCAATCTTCCGTCTCTTTCTATCTCTTTGAGATGATTGTTTATCTTGAGGAATATCTCTTCATATCTTGCGTTGATGACATCAGAGAGGAATAGACTATCTATCGGACTTTCATCTGCTGTTCTCTCTTTCTGTATAATGGCTGATCCGTGGCTTCTCTTGATCTCTTCCGCTTCTTTGATGTCCACTTGCATCCCTATCGAGATATCTTTGGTAACGTCTTCGCTCCCCATAGGCAATGTGCCATATCCTAAAGGATATCCGTCTTCGTAGATGACATAACTTGTCTGATTCTTGCCGATGTCTATAAGGATGGTTCCGAGGTCTTTGTGGTCATAATCTAGTGCCACTTCACTTGCTGCTATGATATTCGGTACGATGTCTACGATATTCAATCCTACCTTTTCGAAAGCGTCTATGACTCCGTTGTAGATGTTCTTCGGTATCAAGAACACGTCGGCGATAAGCTCAAGTTTCTTTCCCTTCATACCGATAGGATCCTTTTCTTTCTTGGTCTCATCGATCAGGAAATGAACAGGGACTATCTTGATGGTTTCATAGTTGCTCTTATTCGATATTTCCGCTATTACTCTGGAGAGATGTTCTACGTCCTCTGGACCGATCTCTTCTGACATGATTCTTTTTTGCTCTACGACCCTGTTTACTATCATCTCCGGATGGGAAATCCCTACAAACACTTCCTCTATATAATCCCCTCCCAATTTCTTTATGAATGTTTCTGTGATTTTGTTTATGGTGTTCACGAACGCTTCGGCATCGAGAATCTTCCCTTTGCGCATTCATTGGGTCGGTTCCATCTGTTTTGCTAGAATGATCTCTTTCCCGTCATCATTTCCGAACACTACTCCCTTGATGACATCGTTTCCGATATCGAAGACTGCTTTGACATCTTTCATGCCTGACTCTATATTAGCGAGATAAAAATTTCCTGTAGTGATATCATTCATTGATGTATATTTACCGTCACAAAAAACAAACCCATTTCAATTGATTGTGATATATTATAGTTATCAAGTAAAACACATCTAAAAATCGGTATGATAATATATGGTTATCATTGATATTATCTGCTTTTGCACTGCTGTTTTGTGTACTTGTTTTTGTCTTATATCAAAAAAACATGGGTTAGCTTCCCATGTCTTCTCTATCGTCCGACTTTATTTCCTATATTTCTTCTTGTATATCATATAGAGTAAGTGGACTTTCTTCCTTATATCCATATGGAATTTTAGCATATTCTTATTTACAATAATTCCCCATCCCCTCTCTTTCAATCTCTTTGTTTTGTAGATAACTATAGGTAATCGGATGAGTCTTATGAGTGTCTCACTGATCTTTCCCAGGAATCATCCATTCAGGAATTCCGCGATTTTTTTGAATAGGGATCTATCATGTCATATTTTTATTCATATGTCAATTCAGTGCCTTCATGGAAAATTTGGAAGGACACTGTCGAGCCGTTTATTATATTTGTATATATTTTCCGGTGTTTCCTGATATAATGGTATCAGATGGGCTAGTCGGTAGATGAAATAGATATCGTTCTGAGGGAGCATGACATTGTAGAGATTCTGATGTGTCTCTGTCACATAGAAGCTCAAGCAGAATTTTTTCTTACTTCCCCATATTCCTCCTCTTTTGAGTCCGAACAGGAAGAACATCACTGCACTTCGGATTCTTGCACGCCAGAGCGCTCATTTCTTGGTTACTATGAAGAGATCGATATCCGATCCTTCGTGTAAGGCATTGAAGGTGATGGAATTGCATAGATAGATGGATTGTATGAACGGAATCGATCTATATAGCCACTCGTATTTCCTTATATAGGTAACATATTCATCAATGAGGGGATTTTTTTTATGCCATGGGTACTCGCTCCCACTCGGAGGGAATTTTTTGCCTCTTATGATGTCTTCTCCCATATTTCATCACTTTTTTTCAAAAAGGAAATATCGATATTCACGAGGAACATCATATTTCATGATCTTATAAAAAATAAGATGCTTGTTGTCATCTAAAGTATCTGCGATATTCCTATCGATCTTATCGCTCATTGTCCAGAGAGAGAATAAATCAGCCAGATTTATAGAGAATGGTGATTGAAATTCCACGGTATTTTGCTCCTAATTATTCCTAATTGTCCCATTCATAACACGCCCCAGTCTCGGTATATCCTAGACATATTTGTTTCTTGAGGTTAATGGTCCTAGTATCAAGTTCGAAATGCGCTATATGCTTACATCCTGTACCTGTCGGATAGCAGAGAAAGAAATCGTCGGCTCAGGTGCCTAAGTTTGGTGTCCCATCAGCTCTCGTACCTGAGAGATAGAAAAATTGTAGGGCGGCATTTTCTTGTAGCC
Organism: uncultured Candidatus Peribacteria bacterium; assembly: GCA_964430205.1. Lineage (GTDB taxonomy): Bacteria > Patescibacteriota > Gracilibacteria > Absconditabacterales > Absconditicoccaceae > CAJBLF01. The sequence goes on from CAYSER010000005.1 coordinate 10,585, forward strand.
CCTTGTTTATCGTGATCTCATAGGTATCTCAGGTCATACTAATCTTGTATGCCTTACTACTGCAATACATAATGTCATTCCCGGTAATAGGTATACTACTATAATATCCGGATTCTTGAGCGGCTATATATTTTAAGATGATCGTTTGCGATACTGCATCGAAGAAGATGATGTATTGATCTGGATAGATAGCTTTTGATCAGGTATAGAGAGATTTGCTACTCAATCCTGCATGCATAAAATTATTGACCTGTCCATAGATGCTCTCTATGCATGCTTGTCCATAGAGGATATTTTTATCTTTCACCTGAAAATATGACTTAAATGAGAGAAAAAGTATGCCTATGATCATCATGACAATCATGACTTCTATGATGGTGAATCATCTTCTTATGCTCATAAAAAAATCAATAATTAAAAATGAATAATGCTGGTATTGTATCCTTACCTGCTATCGTGTATATACAATAGCCTGTAAAAAAACAAGACCTACATTATTCATCCTTAGTTGTTTATCAGGAATTACTTTATTATGAGTTGATAAGAGGTCTCACTACATATCTATAAGAGATATCTTCCTTGTCCATGAGGATAAGAGGCTTCTGGTTGTCGATGACATTGAACGTCAATTCATCTCCTTTTATGATCTTGATGAAGTCGGTGATATATTTCCCGTTTATTCAGAAACTTTGTGCTGACCCTTCGATGATAGCCGGTATGGTTGTGGTTCATGCTCCTTTGTCGGTCTTACCTGAAGAAATCACGACACTATCTTTGGTCGTCTCTATCTGGATGTAATTATTAATATCTCTTGTCAATATCCCGATTTTCCTGATGGCTTTCTCGCAGAGACTCTTGTCCACCAGTATTTTGGTATTGAATGATCTCGGCATGATCTCTTCCCTATCATATTCAGGGAAATTGCCTTGGATAAGCAATGATGTCGCTAGGATCTTCATATCTTTCACTTCAACCTGGAATGCGATAAGATTCTCAGAATATTTGATAGTCAGACTCTCCGTCTCATTGTTTATGGCGTATTCGGAGATTTTTTGGATATCCGTCATGGTCACCTTGGGTACGATAAGAGCGAAGTCTCCTTCCTTAATCCCTGAGTGCGCTTTGAATTCTGCTAGTCTGAAAGAATCCGATCCTACGAAGATCAGATTGTCTTCTTTTGCTTTCAGGAGCACTCATGTCAGTACCGGACTGAAATTCTTTTCGGTGACGGCGTATTCTACCTTACCTATGCCCTCAGCGAAAAGCTGTGTTTCTACCGACAACGTGTTTTCATTCGGCATTTCCGGCAATGCTACATATTCGCTTGCAGCGATACCATTGATATCGAAGGTGTCTTTTGCTGATTTTATCGTCATGATTTGTGATTTTTGGTCTACGCTAATCTCAACGTCTTTTCCCTCTATGCTTTTTATGATATCCGAGAACATCCTTGCATTGACCGTGATGGCTCATTCCATGGTCACTTTGCATGGCATCTCTATCTCGATGTATTTCTCCATGTCTGTGGCTCTCAATATTACGCCATCGATCGCTGCCTTGAAATAGAAATTCTGCAGTATCGGCAAGGTTGCGTTCTTTGATACGAATCTCAATCCGAGATCTATAACTTCCAAGAGCTTAGCTGTTTCGATAGTGATTTTCATGGTTTTCTAACTAAGAGACTAAAAGATTGTTGAAATATGGGTGATGGAAATGTGGAAAGATGATGGTGCTTTTCGATATCTCAACTTTTCAATATCCCAATTTTTCGATATTTCGATATCATTATGACGCTATTTCCCATAATTGCGTAAGCTCGAAATCTCATCAAATCGGATCAACGCTTTCTCATATTCTTCCGTATCGAGTTCTGGACATTTTTTTGGAGTGAAGTATAATTCCGCATAGCCTATCCGTCGGGACATGAATCATGATGTCCTTTTGGCTTGATCTCATTTGGTCCTGATCACCAGCTCTATAGGTGGTATATCTCCCAAATCTAGGCTTGCGCTTATCTCCTCTTCTGTGATCTTGGAAAGATCTTTTCCTGTAGCGGCGAGTTTCTTTATGCCTCTCACGATCTCGTCCCTTCCTCCGTAATTGATGGCGAAGATGAAACATCTGTCAGAGTCGTAAGTATTTCTTCTCTGTTTCGCTGTCAGATAGTCTCTGAAATCATCCGTAATACCTTCCAGGTCACCGATGACTTTGAAGTTGATCTTATGCTCTTTCATGAATTCGTCCAGATCCTCTTCGACAATCTTATACATGTTCATGAGGAAATCGAATTCTTCTTTCGGCCTTTTTTTTGCGTTCTCGGTACTGAGTCCCCGTAGGGTGAATATTTTGACCTCGGTCTTGGTAAACGTATATACTATTAGTTCCAACGCTCTTTCATAGGATATCATGTATGCTTCTGGTACCGTTTTACCATTTATCTTGGCTCGCGTCCTATTCCCATCAGGTATGATAGCCACGTGTTTCGGGTATTCCATAGATAATGAATAAGAATGAAAAATTAACAAAAAAAAATCCTGTGATGTGTCGTAATTGATATGTATTTGGTTGGTATATTCAAGGGGAATGCACATTCGCTGTTTTTATAGAGGAATCATAAGTGGTTGACTTTGTTCTATAAATATATATATATACATATATATAGCTATTTTTTAGTGCTTATCCTTCTTCCACATGTTGAAACTCTCAGATAAACAACATGTCATTTGAACCCAAGGGATGGAAAAAGAGGTAAAAAATGTCGTCGAGAAGCTGTCACAGAATTTTTCTGATGTTTCCCATGAGATCGTCCCTTACAAACAATTCGCCAATGGAGAGGTTCACGTCATTCTCAATGAAAGCGTACGTGAAAAATGGACACATATGGTGAATATCCTTGACCCAAAAAGACATCCTTCGTCACCGAAATTCAATGATCTCCTCATCCATGATCTGCTCATACGTCTTACTGCGAAGACTCATGGGGCAAGATGAATATCAGTAGATACTATTCCTTTTTATGATATCAAGAAACAGCTTCCTTCTCCTTTCTCTCAAAAATTACCCAATCGATGAGGAGCAGAAGACTTTTGAAACGATGTGTTCAACATATTTGAAGAAAGGAAACGCATGTTCCCTCGTCAACAGGAACGTATCCATCTTGTCGGCACCCAAGACACTGCCGAAATAGTTAACTCCATGCAACAATATCTCATCCAAGAGCTATGAGCACATACGGTTTCTTCCGAGATATCCTTGTATGATGAATCCCCTCTTGGCTTGACTCGTGTAGGATTTCAGGAACCTGTGGAAAATAAGCATGTCTATGTAGTGGGTGATGTGAATGGATATTCATGATTAGGTGATCTTACCATATCTTACAACGATAGATTGATGCAGATGTTCCTTTTGGCCCATAAGGCAAATAAATATCATGCCAAGACCATCAATTTCGTATCCACCTGTTTCCCGTATTGAAGACAGGATAAGCCTATCCAATGAGGGCTCAAGGAGAGAGTCACTAGAGAACCATCCTCAGCTCAATTCATGACCGATATCATCCAAAATTATCTCTGAGTCGATTATTGCCTTACTATGGACATGCATAATCCTGCAGTCATAAATAATTCCAATCAAACGAACTTCGTCAATCTCTATACCTGACGATTCGTTCAACATGTCGCTGATATCCTCAAGAAAGATGGGAAGGATCAGGTAATCCTTGCACCTATGGATGAATGAGGACTGAAGAAGATTTCCTCTATCTCAAAAGATCTGGGAATGGATCATATCACGGTACTCAAGAAAAGGAATTACACCAAGATAAATTCCGTCGATGAGATTTTTGTACATGGAGATATTGAGGGGAAAGACATTCTCATCCATGATGATATCCTAGATACTTGATGAAGCCTTATCAAGCTTATCGAAAAACTTCATTCGCTCAAAGCACGCAGCATCAATGTTGTCATTACGCATGGCATGTTCAATAAGGATGCATTACAAAAGCTTCAGGCGTTGCATGCACAGTGATTCTTCGAAAATATTTATGTAACCAACACTATCGCTAGAGATAAGGCATCTTATCCTGATTTTGTCAAGACTATAGATGCTTCAAAGAATTTCGCTGATCCTATAAAATCCATCTATCTCAATAAGAGCATAAATTATAATTTCTGAGTACAGGCTATTTAATCTGTTATCTTACCATAGAGTTTGAATGATACTCATTCCGTGATTTTTACGTTGACGAATTTCCCTATCTCCATTTTGTCTTTATGCTTTACGTTTCAAATCTTAGGCTCTATGATGATCTGTTTCATGTTGTCGGTATATCATTCAATGATGAAATGCTTACATGATGGGGTGTTTACGTAATCTCATTTCCCCGCTTTTGATGAGGTGATGGAATTGATAAGTACATCTCTGCTGTTTCAGATCTCTCTCTTGTTGTTCTTCAAGGAAATATCGGTCAGGAGGTCATTGAGCCTATTCCGTCTATCCCGTTTTATCTTACGCGGAATATCGTCAGGATAGCTCTTTGCTGCCAATGTTCCAGGTCTAGGAGAATAGATTCCGATATAAATCATATCGAAATTCCCATATCTCACCAAATCCAAGGTCTGTTGGAAGTCTTCTTCCGTCTCCTTAGGGAATCCTACGATAATATCGGTCGTAATGCTAATGTCCCTTTTCAGTTCCCTGATGTTGTCTATGAACTCCTTGGCTTGGGCCACTGTATATCCTCTGAACATCTTTTTCAGGATCTGATCTGATCCCGACTGCAATGGCATATGGATATGAGGACAGAGCTTCTTTTCCTTTTCATGTAACGCCAACAATTCCTTGCTGTAATAGGTAGGATACGGCGATGTGTATCTAAGCCGTTTCAATCATTTGAGTTTTACGATCTCTTTTAGTATATTCACGAAATCTGGATGTTTGTTTACGATCTGTCCCAAAAGTACGATCTCTTGTGCTCCGTTCTTGAGATGTGTTTTTGCTTCTTCGACGATCTGACTGACGGGGAAATATTTCTCCAGCCCCCTTGCATAAGGGACGATGCAGTAGGTACAGAATTGGTTACATCAGGTAGAAATCGGAATATAGGCTGTTGTCTTATGGTTGTTCATCGAGGTAATCATATCTTCGGGTATGATCTTTTCATATTCGTTGGTTATCTCGTGATCATACGTGATCTTGTATCATATTTTTCTGATCATGAGTGGCAAAAACCCCGTATCATCTATCCTTCGCATCAGCTCGATGTTGGGATAGGTGTCATGAAGCTTATGGAATAGCGGATTGAATGCGTTGTTTATCCCTACGATTTCCTGCATTTTGTCTCCTGTCGTAAGACGATTGACTTCGTCTGCCGAGACTCATAACACTTTCGGCTTCTTCGTTTTGATCGCTCACATGAAGTTTCCTTTCTTTAGATTCATTCCTTCCGCTTTGAGTTTTCCAGTCCTCATGGTGTGCTGAATCATGCATCCGGTGATCCGGACCTTCTGTTCCGGTCTTATAGTTCTCAGCTTCCCGGTGATCTTATCCTCGGATTTCTGTCTTACCGAGCAGGTATCGAAGATGATGATATCCGCATCTTTTATGTGTTCAGTATATGAAAATCAACAGTTCGTAAGCACTGCTTTTATCCTCGCACTATCTGCATAATTCATCTGGCATCCGAATACCAGGATATGGAATTTCATATCTATCGTCTGAAAAATAAACGGATTTAGCCTATCGATTTACTTGAAGTAATCAACAAAAAAAGAAAAAAACCTTGTAATTTCGCTGGAAATGCGTATCGTGTCTTCACGAAAAAATTATATACTATGGAAATCGATGAATCATCATTAAGCATCCAGATTTCTTATGAAGAGATGCTCTATCTCAGCAAACAAGGATTTGACTTGGCTGGTATCTCCAATGTATTGGACCAATATGCCGAGTATTATCTCTATCGTTCTCAAAAACAAAAATTGTGGTGCTTGGTGAAAAAGCATGAAAAAAGCTCTCTTATCTTGGCATCCAAACATTTCAATCCAATTATGGATAGGGCTATCAGTGAACTTTGGGTGGATGCACACTCAAAGTTTTCTTCTCCTCATGAACATGAACACCATTCCAAACACATGCCATTCAAAAGATTTGGTATGAATCAAGGTTGGGGGTGATTATCGTTTGACTGCGTGTGTATATCCATGCAGTTTTTTTTGATTGCATTTTCTTTCTTGAATGGTACATTTAATCTACCATTATTCGTTTTGCATATCTTTTATCTCGATAGAATCTCTGTATGCTGGCTCTTGCATGAATCATCCTTATACTTCTTCTTTTCCCATTATTATTCCCTTGAACTTATCCCAGCGAATTGATGATAAGCTTTTTGCCTTATATGTTGGTTGGTTGTATCTCATTGATTATCTTCACCTTCTTCTTTTTGAGAGATTTCATGAAATGCGATAAAACCGTTCTTTTGCATCGTTATCTCCGGGCGTTTATTTTTCTCTCTTCATGATTCATTTTCTTCCGATATAGCAGGCAGTTCAATCATTTCTATATGCAACCATTATCCGATACAGAACATCTTGTTTCCGGTGAATATATATCTCAACCGCATGCATTGAAAATCCTCTATGCGAATATCCACAAATATAATACCGAGTATGCTAGTATAGAAAAACTTATCTCCGATACTGACCCGGATGTACTTATGTTCGTAGAGTTCGCTGATCATCATTATGACAATCTCAAAGAGTTTCTCCAGTCGTCCTATCCTTACACAAATAGTACGACCCGATCAAAAAAATTTGTAGGTAGTATGGTCTTCAGTAAATATCCTCTTGTCAACAAGGCATTCGATTTCCCTCAGTGAATGCGGAGGTATGGATATTTTTCCCTGTCCTTCCAATGACACGATATCTATTTCTATCTTATCCATACTAGTTCTCCTGATAGTTATGCTCATTTTGTCATGAGGAATGATCAGCTCACCACCTTCGTCAATGATTTCACTCTCCATGAATCGGAGAGGCATCATGGTGATATCGTTGCCATATGAGATTTCAATATCACCCCTCGATCATCCTATTATTCCATCCTTTCCGATGCTTTTTCTGGTACGATGGAGAACGCCACTAGACATCTCCCGTTGCTCTTCACTTGGCGTTTCAAGTCGTTCCCTTTGTTTCGTGCTCATATCGATCATCTTCGAGCGACTCCTTCGCTCGCTATCCAACAACTTACAAGCGTTCCTATGCCCGGTTCTGATCATAAGGCATTCTTGTTCACCATCCAGCCGGAATAAGTGGCTTTTTTTTAGTAAAATTTGCAAAATCATCAAAAAACGCTATAATAAGTCCATGCTTTATATGGTTTATGCCTGCAACCAATGATAAACAAAAAAGAGAGACCTATAGATGATACTCAACTCTGATCAATAAAGAGAGACTTCTTCTTTGAGATGGAACAGGGCAAATCGGCTGAAGATCCAAAAATGACCAAGAAAACCGAATGCCTTTTTAGTACAGATTCTCTTTCCGGATACGGACTTGATCTGGTCTTCGAATTGGCCAAAGAAGCATGATTTGATGGCATAGATCTAGCGATTCGAAAGAATTTTGACTCCCGGAAAATAGATTATGTAAAGAAACTTTCAGAAAAATATGAACTGCCCGTGAAAGTGGTTCAGACATCGGACAATCTCAATGATAAGGAAATCAATAGAGCGATAGATCTTTGTTATGAGCTCGGCGCAGATACAATAGCTATCAATGCTCCCAAATTCTTCAATTTCAAAGCATTCGGCTTCATCTCTGACAATATCCTAAAACGGAGAAAAGAACATAAGAGCATCCATTTCTCCATCATTAACCCTGAAGATTCGAGTGTATTCGCTTTACCTATCCCTAAGTACCGTTTCAGTAATATGGTCGAGATCGTTAAGAAATATCTTTGCTACATAGGACTTGATATCGCCAATCTTGATTCTGATGCTTTCGAGACTGATTTCATGAGAAAGATGAAGGATTTCCTTCCCTATCTTTCCGTCATCTACTTTTCCGATAAAAGCAGAGTATGAGAAGATCATGTCCTTCCAGGCGACTGAATCCTCAAACTGCCTACTTTTCTCAAAAAATTAAAGGAGTATTGATATAATCGTTATATCAGCACAAAGATTAAAATCTCCAAATCAGATCTTTCTGATTCCGATAAGGTCAAACTCATTCTCAATAAATCCAGGAACTATCTCAAGGAAAATTATGAGGAGCTTAAAGATAATGAATAATCCCTTACTTGATTAAAAAAACGCCGATATCATGTCGGCGTTTTTTTCTTATTTATTTGGATTGTTTGGCTTTGAATACATAGTAGAGCATCACGAACGGGAATGCAAATATTTTCCTTATATTCGGTCTGATCCGAAGAAATGCTGGATAATCTTTGAATATCATCTTGAGGAATTCTGCGAATTTGTTTGTGTCTTTGTGCGGATCGAATGGATAGATTACTGTATCTCGGATGAAACGAAACATATACATACGTGCTAAGTGCTAAATACTAAGCGCTAATCACTTGAGTTTAGTGCACATGCGGATTCTTGGTTTTGCTCGTATCTCCTTTTACGAGCTTATCGTAGAGCTTTTGCTCTACTGCCATATGTGAAGCTTGATTCCGATCTACATCAAGGTTGAGTAATTGTGTGAATTTCTGCAGGATGAAGAACTTCTCTAAACTCTCTTCTGCCGCTTTAGCGATATCTTCAAAGAATGTCTTAGATTTATCATCACCCATTTTCTTGAAATACTCATCCATCTTCTCTTTGCCTCCTAATCTTTCTTCCAAGCTTTTCATCCTTGTCTTCAACTCTTCATTTACCAAGGTCTGTGGAATCGTAACTTTCATGGACTTGTTTCTGATGTCTTGGAGTACGGTTTCCACTTTCTTGATGAGCTCTTGGTCGTATTTCTGGTGTTCTATGGATTCTTTGATATAGTTGATGAGGTCGTCCTGATTGGTAAGTTTGGTATCTTCCCCGAAGAGTTTCTTGAGCATTTCAGGAGTCATCTCAGGCAAGACTATCTTCTTAACATCTTTGATGGTAAGTCTGATCTTCTCAGGCGAAATATCTGGCTTCTTATTGTGCAAGATCGCTGGGAGTTTCTTCTCGTCATGAGAGAGCTCTATCACTTCATCTTTCTTCTTGTTGATGAAGGTTTCTGGGAAAAAGGGATCCTCGGTAAATTCCTGTTCACCGATGTAGGTGTGACCCGTGTGAACCACTTTTCCTTCTTTGTCCAAATATTCGAGCGTGATCTTGGAGATCGTATCCAATGCTATGGTGTCCGTGTCTTGATAATCAGCGTATTGTTTTTTTATGTTCATCAGGGTGCCTTCTATCTCTTCTTGTGTAGCTTCATTTTCGATAGGTGTGCATGATTCTTTTTGCCGATCATCGCCAATCACTTCCACTTCAGGGAAAATATCCAATTTGAGCTCTATCACCGTATCATCGTTCTTCTTTTCCTGTTTGAGATCGTATGGCTCCCCTATCAGCTTAAGCTCCGGCTGTTCTTTCAGAATCTCTTGGAGCCCTTGATTGATGAGCTTCTCATATGCTCAAATGGAGATATATTCTGGTTGGACATTCTTCTCAACCATATCGAGCGGAGCTGCTCCTTTCCTGAATCCTGGCGCTTCATAATCTTTCTGGAATTCTTTGAGCATGATGAGTTTTGCGTCTTCGAATTCTTTTCCGGTCACGATGAGTTGGATCTCATAATTCGCGTGTGTTCATTTCTTGATAGTCTTTTGCATAGTATTTGTGAGAGTATAAAAAAAATCTTTACTTAGTCTAATTATTCAACCCTGCTTTTCAAGGATTAAGGAAACGATTTTATTGCGTATTGCGAAATTTGACCCATTGATGTGCTATGTGCGTATTTTATTCCATTCCCTCTGTATTGTCATGTGCTTATCCTGATACCACACATCCTGATCCCACGATATTTTTCCATGAAAGGCTGTCGCAGACCTGGAAACATCCTTCCAAAAATCTTATTTCTCCTGCATTTGTTCATGAACATTCTTCTGTCGATCCGTCGTTGCTGATTTTAATTTTCTGTTCTGTCTTGATCTTTTGATATACTATGAGGTCGTTGTTTGCATTCAAACTAATTCCATGGTCGCTCAGACCACTATTAGAGATATCATACATCCCCATGACGAGATTCTTGACTGCTCTATGATTCCCAAGATTATCTCAGATCATATTCCCTGCGTTCCATATGATTTGCTGTTCATCGGCTGCGATGACCTTATTGTCAGTTATACCCAAGACCCTACCTGTAAAATTGAGCTTTTCTTGCAGGATTGCAGGACTTATATATGCTCATGATGCTGAGAACTCTATATCCCTACTTGCTGTATCATTCCCGTCTGCTTTGATAGTCAGTTTCTCTAGTACTATTGATGTGGTTCCTATGTTTGGTGTGATCGTTACCTGTGCAAGCGTTATCACGGTTGCAAATCCAAATGCTATTGTCAAAAACAGCAGAACGAGGTTCCTGGTTGGTAGCTGTTGCGATCATACTCTGTGCTGTTTGAACATAGAAGCTTATGATATGATAAAATTCGTGGGCCGTAATTAGGGATTCGATAGTATGCACCCTATACCTCACATATCTTTTCGTCAGTGGCCGTCGCATCCTTGGAAGCATTTGTTGAGGTATCTTATTTCTCACGAATTTGTCGATGAACATCATCCTGTCCCATCGTTTTTGATCGATAGCGTTTGATGAGTGATTATTCTTTGTTTGACTATGAGGTCGTTTGTTGTGCTGAATCCGATGCCTGCGTCGACACTTTCATTATTCGCTATGAGATGAGCCCCCATGACTATATTTTGTTCTGCAATGTGGTTCCCTAGGTTATCTCCTGATCCGTCTCCAGTCCCGATATTTTGGCTTTCCGCATAGATCACATTCCCGTTTTCGTCCACTCCCAAGATTTTGCCTATGAAGGGACTCCTTTCTTCCAAGATATCTTCATCTATCATGATGCCACCCGAACTGATTTCGATGATACTTGGAGCTTCAGTTCCGGATGCAGTGATTCTCAGCTGCGAGAGCGTCTGTCGGACATTATTTACATTGGAGGTGATATGTACTGCTGCTAAGGTCACAACGGCCGCAAATCCGAATGCTATCGTCAAAAACAGCAGAACGAGGTTCTTTGTTGAGAGTGTCTGTGATCATAGTCTGTGTTGGGTGAACATATATTGCAAAAGAGATAAAATATTGGGATAGTCGCAGAATAAGATATAGTATTATCATCTATTGTATGCATTGCTGAATCGTAGGATTCCATTCATATCCTCTATTGCACGTGAATCTGCATTCCGTCATTGATCATGTTTCATTATATGTTCATGTCAATGATGGTATGTAGGACGTACCGTTCCAGGTGATTGCTATACCGTCCACGGTATTCCACATGGCATGCTCCGGTAGTCACTGACACGCTCATTCTATCGTAGCAGGAATACAGACATTCGTGTTTGAATTCCATACATATCCAGGAGCATTACATTCGAAACTGCATGCTTCTGCTATGGCATTGTGGTGCCGACTGGTGTGTGGAGGAATGACTCCTATCGAAGTGCTATGTCCATGCGTATCGATAGTTCCTTGACATTTACTCAGGGTTGGCATAGTGCCGCAGCCGGATCCCGCAAGATCCACTCGCGATATGCTATCACACCCTTGGAGACATCAGCTGATATATCTTATTTCTCCTCCGTTGGTGACCGAGCAATCCGTTCGTCCTTCATTCGCTATCTGGACCGTTTTGTCTGTCTCAATGCTTTGGTAAGCGATAAGATTGTTTTCTGTGTCTATGGCTATTCCTTTATTTATATTACCATCATACGAAATCAGATGATATCCTATGGCCAAGTTTTTTGTTGCCATATGATTTCCCATGTTATCAGCCATTATTTCTTTGATTACGATATCCTCGCTCTTTGCATAGATCATATTACCGTCTTTATCGAGCCCCAAAATTTTCCCTGAATATGGTGAAATTCCCGTTAAGATTCTAGGTTTGATGTAGATACCCATGGGTGATGCTTCGATCAGTCTTTCCGTATTCTCTCCTGATTCGGTAAAAGTGACCTTCCCGATGGTCTGTCGAGCATTTGAGATATCCGATAGTATGTCTATCTGCGCGAGCGTGATCATCGATGCAAAACCGAAAGCTATCGTCAAAAAGAGCAGAATGAGATTCTTTGTGGATAGATTATGATTCCATGGATCATTCATTTCCTATCTTGGATATAAATAGATATGGCCGTCTTTATGTTTATCACCCCTGTTGTGTTAAAGTGGTTCATGTATGGACATAGAGACTATTGAATAATTCTGCACACGATGCTAATCATTGGCCGCTCATGATTACGGAATCGCAGCTTTCAGATGGTTTGCCATAATTGTATCATGGACATGTCCGATGGAGATAGTAGAGATTGGTTTCTATCGTAGGTCCCATCGGTATCACTTCACATGCACCGTTTCCACGTGGATTGGTCCCTGGTAATCATCGTGTATATTTCTGGATCGGTTCATCGAATTGATCCGGATAGTCCAATAGTGCACATTTGAATAAGAATCCCGAATTCATCATGGCTCCTGATATTTGTTCTTGGGTGAGATATTGCGCTTGTACACTGTCATCTATATTCATGTCGTATGCACAACTACCATTAAGGCTCTTGTGTGCAAAGCATGAGGATACAATAGTTTTCTCTTTTTCGCATTGTCGTGTCCGGTATGCATATCATTGCTCCGGTAGGAGAATAGTCACATCTAGTCCAAGCACTTTTCTTGCGAATTTGATATAATATGATTCCACGCCTGTCTGATGCAATCACGTGTATTGTACCATATTCTTCCCTGAGTCTATCATGGTATATGAGAAATTGTTGCTATCTGATACGGTGTACAGTATTGCGACTTTTGCTCATGTTTTTCATCATACGTTCCTTATCGTATTGTGATCTCCTGTGAAGTTTATCGGACTATATCCATTGGCGCATAGTCATGCTATAGTGTCTGTCAGATCATATTGATCGGTTCTGTGATATATGCCACATGCGAATTCATCATTATCATAAACATCTACTGTCGTGGAACAGCTTATTCATAATCAGTCAACGGATCAGAGTGTGATGATATATGACCCTGTAGTATCAAAAGGCACATTTTCCAAGAATGTTGAACCTCATGGTGTCAACTGAATCGATGATCATGCCTGATTTCCATATTGATCTGTTATCTTGATTATATAATTTGCCCATGTGCTTGTATCTCATGTTACATCGATTTTTCCGCTTCCTCATGTCAATATTCATGGATTCGCGAATATCGAGCAATCTGGCGTGTTGTAAATACAGCCTGTCGAACACATTCATGTTGATGAATTCTGTGTCCCGTCATCACATTGTTCATTGTGGCCACTATCGTTCGGCTTTTGGATGATACCATCTCAGCATACTTTAGGTGATGGATTCGCTTGAATCGTCGTCGTAACTGATCCATAACAGCTTGTAGATGTGTTTATATCATATTTGTTTTTTGCTGTCAATATCGGCGTAAATGTTCATGAGGTCGTATAGGTATAGCTGACTCATGAAAATGATACCTGATTATTGAATCCATATCCATTTCCGAGATTCAATCGATACAATGCTCGGTTCTTTTCTGTTCACATGAAGGTGACGGTAAGTGGAATTGTACCTGTCGTAGGGGTAAAACTGAATGTGCACGGAGGTGTTTCCCATTGGCAAGTCTCACTACATCAATCATCATTGTTGATGTTGCCATCATCGCACTGCTCCCCTGTTTGCACTACGTCATTACCGCATCATATCTGCAGTGTACATGAATTTCCATCCCGTTCGTATCCTGTATCACATTTGAAATAACAGGCTGTAGTGCTTCCTGTGATGCTATATGCGTAATAGTTGCTTGGCATCCATAAGATGCATATCGTTCCGTTGGATGCTTGGCAAGTCTGTGAGATTGAAGTCACCGTATTTGCAATAGCGTTCGACGGGATATTGATGCAGCTCTGTATCTCGGTTTCCCATTGACAACCCGAGTTACATCAGTCATTGTTGCTTGTATTGCCGTCATCGCATTGCTCTCCATTTTCTCTGATACCATTTCCACATACCACTGATCATCATATACATGTTCATCACATAACTACCCAATTCGATCCATCGCATCCTTGAAAGCAATTATCCTTGAATTTCATGCTCCCTGACTCTGCCAATGAGCAAGTATCCATTGATGCTCCTGCTCCAAGATGTCTGATTCAAAAGGTTGACATTTCAAGATTCATTATCGCAATGTGATTGCCGAGATTATCTCCTGATCAGTTAGATGATCCAGAAAGCGTATTTTTATTGAGTTTATAAACCTTGCCATAGCCATCGACCGCTAAAATATATTGCTGAGCCGGATCGTCAGTAATGGTCCTAATCCTTAGATCTCCATTGATATCTAGTGTCGTCGTAGGATTTGTCGCATTGATTCCGAGCTTATTGGTATCGAATTCTCCGTAGATCAATGGTTGTCCTACCCCGTTCATTATGTACAATCTGTTGCTTTCTGTCTCCTCATATCCTGCCTGATATCATAGGAACACATTGCCGCTTCCTAGTGTCTGATATCATGCTTGGATTCCGATTGCAATATTGTTCCCTCATTGAGCGCTATTCAGCGCATTTTGCCCTATAGCTATATTATGCATATTATCTCATACATTTTCTCATGCTTTATATCCTAAATAGGTCGATGCCCCGCCATTCGGGAAATTTATGTAATCTTTGACCTGGATGATATTGTTTGGATTTGCTAGTCCTATTCATAATCTCCCCGATGTTCGGACAAGATTATTGTTCGCTCGCAGAACTCCACCGCTATTGAATTGAATTTGCGTATTGGCTCCCGCTGCTCATACTGCTGCTTCAGCAATCAATCCGCTGATATAATTATATACTTCACCACTGGTAGATCACTTTATTGTCCCGTTGTTATCCGTACCAAGCACTACTTTGCTTTTGAGATTGTTGATCCTGACATTACCTCAGCTGATTTCCAATTTCTCGTCCTGAGATATCGTTCATATACCTATATTTCTTCATGAATTGATAGAGAATGCTATATCTTTCCCTGCTTCACCTATGTAAAAGACATCAGGATATGAATCTCATCACATTGCCCGTGTTCTGACAGGGTTTTTGAGGTTTAGATTAGCTGCCATGCCGTTGGCAGTCTCTTCGATATATACATCGGTAGATCCTGAATTGACGATATGGAGTTTCTGGGTCGGATTGGTTGTCCCTATACCGACATTCCCTGTATACCTGTAGATATTGTTTCCAACCATAGTCCGATCGCCATCGTCTCATGAATAGCTTCCATTTCATCAACTTAGATTAAGGTCAGCTACCCACATATATTTCACTTTGCCATCCATATCTATACCCAAAAGTTTTCCACTATATGGATATCATCCAGGTTGGATCCGATCGGTCTTTATGAATATTCCTCATGATGAGACATCAAATAGCGGGCTCTGACTGTCTAATCAATCTTCTGTGATAGTCATATGAGCTATCGTCTGCCGAGCGTTATTTATGTCTGAGGAGATATTCAGGTCAGCGAAAGTGGCGACCGATGCGAATCACAATGCTATCGTGAAAAAAAGCAGCATTAAATTCTTTTTCGATGATCTGTTTGGATGTGATGGATTCATTGCTTCTGATGAAAGTGATAAAATTCGTTAAAACATCAGTTAATACCTATCATCTGATTTTATCCCCCTTTAGAAAGGGTATTTTCCTGTACTATTATACCCTGGACCTTAAAAAAATGCAAATTTTCGCTCTCTGAAAAACCATTGTATGTTTTGCCTTATTTTCTGCCTGTTCTGTATGTTTTTGCTTGATATCCATCACGATATCATTATTATGATTTCCATATTTTTTACGTCATTGATCTATGTATGCCAAAAAGCACATCGAAACTAGTGAAACCATCAGCCAAGACGACTGTAAAGAAGCCATCGACAAAAACCCCAGAAAAGGCCCCTACCAAGAAGGTGGAAAAAATTTCTCCCGTTGCCGAAAAAGAGACTACCAAAGTATTGAAATCCGACGAACTCATGGGATGAGGAGGATGATTCCTTTCTGGCCTATGATTCAAAAAAGAGGAAAAGACCGTTAAGCAACAGGAAGAAGAAAGACGCAAAGAGGAAGAACACGCCGAAAGCATAGTCTTGGAAAAACCGAGACGCAGCCCGATGTCATTCGATACCGTCGAACAAACCAAGATACATGTTGTATGAAGACAGGACGATTCTTTTGCCAGTAAACCCGTTACTAAATCATATAAGGAAACGCCTAAACTAAGGAGTGGGGTCCATCATGGTGCTAAACCATTTCCTTGACATAGACCCACTTTCAATAAGCCTACATTCCAGCAAGTTCAGCCAAAACCGGTTCATCCTGTTCAAGCGGCACAGAGAGTCCAGAAAGTAGCTACTACTTCAGCTAATCTAGTGAAGAAGATGGAGGTGACTATCGACGACAAGATAACGGTCAAGGAATTCTCAGAGAAGATGGGTGTACCTTTGCCAGAACTTATGAAGAAGCTTATCCAGAACAAGATCATGACTTCGATAACTGCATCATTGGACTTCGATACAGCATCTTTGATCGCTTCTGAATTCGGTATCATCGTCAAAAAGCATGAAAACAAAGTTGATGTCCAGACCTTCATGAGCTGAGATCTCCAGGCCATCCTCGATATGGATAAGGATGCAGAACATCTATTGCCGAGACCTCCTATCGTTACGGTCATGTGACATGTAGATCATGGAAAGACATCGTTACTTGATTATTTGAGGAAGACTTCCGTAGCCGAATGAGAGGCTGGTGGAATCACTCAATCCATCTGAGCTTCTGTGGTCGATTATAATGGAAAGAAAATCTGCTTTATAGATACTCCATGACATGAACTCTTCACTAGCCTGAGGGCGAGATGAGCCAAACTTACCAATATCGCTATAATTGTTGTCGCTGCTGATGATAGCGTCATGCCTCAGACCATAGAATCCATCTGACATGCAAAAGAATCTTGAGTGCCTATCATTATAGCAATCACCAAGATTGATAAACCAGGGAAGAATTTAGATCAGATCAAACAGGATCTGGCTAAGCAGTGACTTACTCCTGAAGACCGGTGAGGAGATACTCCCATGATCGGCATTTCATCCAAGACCGGTCAGTGAATACCTGAGCTTCTCGATACTGTACTTTTGCAATCTGAAATCCTCGATCTCAAATACAATCCTGATAGGTCGGCTGTCGGAGTCGTGGTCGATGCTCATAAGGATCCTAAGCAAGGTGTTGTCTCTACAATCATCGTCATGACATGAACGTTGAAGATATGAGATATCATCGTCGCATACAATACTACAGGAAAGATCAGGAGGATGCAGAATCGGAAATGACAAAATATCTCCTCAGCTACTTGATGAGAGCCTGTACAGGTACTCGGTATCACTGATCTTCCTGAACCAGGTCGTATCGTTGAAGTGGTAAAAAACGAGAAAGAAGCACAAGAAAAAATGTCTCTTATTCAAGAACAGGTGAAGACGACTGTCCATGATTCGGTAGTAAAGAAATTCATCACACAATTGCAATCCAATGCTTCTTGAGCCGAACTCAAACTTATCCTGAAATCTGACGGTTCAAGCAGCTTGGAAGCACTTCAACAAGCGGTTAATGGTATCCAATTACCTAAGAACGTGACTATCAAAGTCATCCATGCGAGTGTCGGACACTTCTCTGATTCTGATCTCTCTCTCGCACAAGCGTCTTGAGCATTGCTTCTTGGATTCAATATCTCTATGAACGCCTTACTGAAGAAAAAGGCTGATTCCATGAAGATAGAGATGAAGAATTTCGATATCATCTATGAACTTACTGATTACCTTAATAAGCTCCTTCTCTGAATGGTTGAGATCGAACAATATGAAGTCATGTTTGCTAAACTTGACGTCCAAGGCGTATTCTTCACTAAGAACAAGGATATGACCATCTGAGGTCAAGTGATCTTCGGAAAGCTTCATGGTAAACCTAAGTTCACCGTATTTAGAGGCGAAGATATCCTATGCACGGGAACAGTCGTATCTCTCCATAAGAATAAGGACGAGGTCAAGGAAGTCGCAGAATGAGATCAATGCTGACTCAAGGTCGTCACCGGGAAAAGGATAGAAATCTGAGATGTCATAGAATTCTACGAAATGCAAGACAAAATCGATTAAAATTTAATTAATAATGAATAATTAATAATGAATAATGTTGGTAGTGTCCATATATAGGCTATTGTGTTTTTTTACGATAGTTCATTTTTTTACGGATCCGTACATTATTCATCTTTCATCTTCCATTATTCAATCTGCATGAAATTGGTGGTCTGACTTGGGAATCCCGGTAAGGAATACGAAAAGACTAGGCATAATATCGGATTCGTAACGGTAGATTATTTTGTCGATCGGGAAAAGGCAGGTAAACGAGAATATCAAAATAAACGGAAATGAGAGATCATCGAATCGAATATTGAAGGTCAGAAAGTGATATTTTTGAAACCTATGGAATTCATGAATCGCTCATGAGGAGCAGTCAGCACTGTGGCTCGCTTCTATAAGATTTCACCGAAAGATATCTTGATTATTCATGACGACATCGATTTACCTGTCTGAAAGGTTCAATTGAAATTCGGAGGAAGCAGCGCATGACATAACGGACTCAAGGATATCATCGCCAAACTCTGAATCGCTGGATCTGGTGAGGCTGGGGCCGGTTTCCGGAGATTGAGGATAGGTGTTGATAGACCTATCGACCAAGATCGTGTGGCTGATTATGTTCTCTCCCCTTTCCCTAAGGAAGAAAAGGCTATCATCGATAATCAATATCCTTCTATCGAAGCCTCTATCCTTAAATTTTTATCCGATACGTAATATATCTATGAAGGAAATATCTATCTTTTTTGTATCACTTGGAGTGATTCTCGTCGCTTGATGCTGATCAAAACCCGTCTCTACCTCTCAAACGCCTACTACTCCATCCATGGTCACCAATCAGGCTACTGGTTCTGAGCAGGTCAAGACCTATTCGCTTCAAGATGTAGTACAACATTCTACTGCTGAATCATGTCGGTCGATCGTAAAAGATAAAGTCTATGACTTTACGTTTTGGGTATCGTTACATCCAGGAGGTGCCGAGAATATCGTCTCTATGTGCGGAAAGGACTCTACTCAAGTTTTCGAGAAAATACATTGAGGCAAAGAGAAGCCTGAGATGAAACTTAACGATTATTATATAGGAGAGTTCAAATAACCCTTATATATCTCCTTGTAGACTGCTGTTATGGCGATCTTTTTATGATCGATAAGCCTGATAGAGGAAATCATTCAATGGTTTCATGGTCTTGAATATCGATATGCAGTATTCCATGAGATCATCTTGCAAGACTTCCCTGTCTGAAAGATTGTGCCCCACATACCGCGATTTCATCCTGATATATCTTTCGGCTGGGTGATGGAGATCAAATCCCTTTGGCATCTTCTTGAGTTCATCGCCCATGATGCTTCCGAAGGTCTTTTTGAAGGACGGATCATGTATGATCTTTTGGAATTTCCTGTAGTGGCGTGCCAGGTAGGTTCTCATTCTGGGTAACGCTTGAGCAGACGGTTGATATGCTCATCATCAGATAAATGATTCGCCTGGCTCTATGTGGAGATAATATCATGGTCCATCGCCCTTTTTCCCTCCTTCACGGATAATCACTCAAAAGTTGCCTTTATAGGGTGATTTGTCTTTGGTAAAACGGATATCCCTATTAAAGCGGAATGTCGCATCCTTGACCTCCAATGGTCATATGTTCTTAGCTATCTCACAGGTTCTCTCTATGAGCCCTTTTGCAAAATCGCAAAAATTATCCCTTTCCATATGATAGAGATCTCTATTCCTGTTCATCCGCTGAACGTTATTATTCTCTTTGACCGCCTTGAGGAAGGCCATCGTCACTTCAGTGATCATGAGGTGTGTTAAAATAAACTCTGGGTTCTCGGTTTTGCCGAGTCATCTTGGTTGTTTTTCAGGAATGGGAATTGTTTTGTTATATGTTCTCGTCCTTCATATATCTTGAGTCCAAGCTCTTGCGCTTTTTCTTTCTTGCTTCCCGCTTTTTCTCCGATAAGCATAAAATCCGTCATCTTAGATGGCTGTTCGTGGAAAATATATCCGTGCTGCTGCATAATTTCCGCTATTTTCTCCCTCGGAAGATCGAATGATCACGTGATAGAGAAATTCCCTTTTGCTTCGCTAGCCTGGAGAAGATCGGAATATCTCTTAGGATCCATATTCACACCGTACTCTTTGAGCTCAGTTATCACTTTCAGATTATGCTTGGCACTGAAAAATTTGGTAATACTCTCTACGGTCTTTTCTCAGATACCATAGATAGAACGAAGAAATTCTTCGTTAGATACAAGATTCATTATCCAGGATTCATGACTTTTAGTAATTGGTCATTGGTAATTTGTAATTGCTTCGGAGAGGTCCTGTGCCATTTTCTTTCCGACATGGGGAATTCCCAATCCGTTCAGCAATCTCCATAAGGCTTTGTGTTTTGATTCCTCTACCCCCTTGATGATTTCAGCTATTTTCTTGCTTCCTATGCCGGGGAATTTCGTCAATTGCACTTGTACCGCGTTTTCTGTGAGCTTATAGATATCCGCCACGGTTTCTACGATATTGTTGTCGACTAGGATATCTACCATGCTTTCGCCGATCCCTTGAATATCCATGCAATGCTTGCTGACGAAATGCTGTATCTGCTGCTTCACTTTCTGCGGACAATGAGGATTGGTGCAATAGTAATGGATATCTATGTTTGTTATAGATTTATGGCATGACGGGCAGGTCTTTGGCGGATGTATCTTGGTTTCCTTTCCCGTCCTACGGTCAGAGATTACACTGACGATATAGGGAATGACCTCTCCGCTTCTTTGTAATCGGATCCGGTCATGATTGCGAATATCCTTTCCCTTGATAAAATCCCGATTGTGTAATGATACTCTTCTCAGCGTCGCTCAACTCAATTGGACAGGTTCGAAATTAGCTACTGGGGTAAGAATTCCGGTCCTGCCCACTTGCACGTCTACAGAGAGTATTTGTGTAGCAGCTAATTGTGCAGGGAATTTGTATGCTACTGCCCATCTCGGATGATGATCCGTAGATCAGATGATTTTACGCTGTTCTCATGATTCCGTCTTGATCACGAGTCCGTCGAATTCTATATCTTGCTCTTCCAGGAATCTCTTGGTCTTGGGATCCTCGCAGAGCTCGATGACCTGTGCTATACTGAGCCTTAATTTCTCCCGGGGAAATACAGGAAAAATGTCTTTGAGACAGGTCCCTTTTGGTAATTCGACATCATTCAAGATATCATAGACATAGATAACCAATCCTCTCTTTGCCACTTCTTTGGGGTCCAGAAGCTTGATGCTTCCTGCGGCGGCGTTCCTCGTATTGGCGAATGGTATTTCACCTTCATCTTCCCTTTCCTTGTTCATCTCTTTTCGCATGCTTTTGGGCATCAGAATTTCTCCTCTGACGTGAATATCCAATGGGTACTTCAATCTTTTGGGGATATTCTTGATGGTCCTGACATTTTCCGTTACCTCATCACCTACCCGGCCGTCTCAACGGGTGATTGCTTGCATATATGCACCTTTCTTGTAGATGAGCTCTACGCTCAGTCCGTCGAATTTAGGTTCTGCACGGTAGGTGATCTTCTCATGAGGATGGGTTTTCAGAATAATCCTTCTGATCCTGTCATCCCGTTCTTTGAGATCATTTGCGTTATAGGTATTTTCCAATGACATGAGTTTCGTATCATGTTTTGCCTGTTTAAATCCTTCGCTTACCTGTCCTATCAATGTTTGTGTCGGACTGTTCGATGTGATAAGCTGTGGATAATGCTCTTCTATCTTTTTGAGATAGTCGAAGAGTTCGTCATATTCCTTATCGGATATGATAGGAGTGTTGTCTATGTAATAGAGGTGATTGTGATCGATCACACAGTCGATCAACGATGCATAAAATTCGGATATTCCCCTTTCTGACACTTTTCATGGGTTAGGATGCTGTCTGATGAATGATTGGATTGTTTTTGTTTGTTCTGCTAAACTCATCAAAAGATTTGGAAGGTTAAAAGATTGAACTATTTTTTTGGCATTAAAATTTTTTTCTTTTAATTTTTTTAAATCTGATATTATTTCCCCTTAAATACTACGCCAAAGGTAGCCAATACGATATATACATCCAAGAAAAGCGATCGGTTCTGGATATAGTAGAGATCCAATTTCGCTTCTTCCTCGAAATCGATGCTGTCTCTTCCGAAGACCTGTGCATATCAGGTGATTCCTGGTTTGATCGAAAGCAACCTCTTCTGCCATGATTCATACTTATTCACTTCATTGGGGAGATGTGGCCTTGGTCAGACCAATGACATCGTTCATCGCAATACGCAGAAGAGCTGCGGAAGCTCATCCAGCGATGTTTTCCTCAAGATTCTTCCCACTCTGGTCACTCTCGGGTCATCCTTTATTTTCGGCAGTACTCATTGTCTGACATTTGCATCGGATTTGATGAGCTTTTCATACAATTTATCCGCTTCCTTGCCTCCATATCCTACACTCATCTTCGTATACATACTACGGAATTTGAGGAAATCGAAAAGCTTACCATACTTACCGACTCTCTTGGAGATATAGAGTACAGGTCAACGAGAATCTATCTTGATGATTATGCCTATGAGTATCATCAACGGCAAAGTGATGATGATAAGCATGAATGAGAAAAGTATATCAACCAATCTCTTGAGTATGATAGCTCGTCCATCCAGCTTAGAATGTTTGTATTCCAATGCAATGATATTGTCGATATTCTCAGGCGAATAGACTACATCTTCCAAGAAGAAGCCCTCGCTGATATGATAGAATCTCGTATTGTCGCTGAATCTCACTTTCTCGAAGATATTTTGCAATATTTCCTTATCAAAGCTCCCTACTGCGATCACGATGAAATAATCTACGATATTTATATCATCGATGTCCTTATGATTGATGAATTCCGTCTTAAATGAAAATCCATTCTTTATTTTCTCCAAAGCCTTGTAGCTTTCCATCGTATCGCTTCCTATGATGAGTATTTTATTGTCTCCGTCCCTGTGCCTTTTAGCCTCGAGATAATTCCGGATTTGGTCGAAAAGGAAAATACCGATAAAGCTCACGAATGCACCTATGACGATGATGAATCTCGAAATTCAGAAAAAGAACACAAATCCTTGTCAGAAATAACTGATGAAGGTGATGACGATGATCCAGTAAACCCATGTCTTGGTGAAGGTCTGAAAGTATCTTTGGATGGGTTTATGGAGCTCATAGAGATCTTTTATGATTCCGATGAAAACGAATGCAAATGCCGCTATGATTCAGAACGCCATATTTTCCTGATAATTGATGATGGGAATTTTCAACTGAACTCCAGGGATCAGATCCGTAAACAGACGGATTCTATACATGACATAAAATACCACTATGATGATCGCTATATGGATCACTGGCCTCAGCAAACGGAGCATAACATTATATTTCCTTTGCATCATGCGCGATTAGATGATAAAAAAGCAGCACTTTATTGCATACGTTAGATTTTATTTATTAGTCATTTTGTTTATGAGATTCACTACCGTATCGATCTGATGCTCGAAATCTCCCTGGGAAGGGATAGCAAATCATGCTGCTAGCTTATGCCCCCCTCATCATAATGCTTTGGCTATCTTATTGCAATCCACGCTGTCTTTGCTACGAAGCTCTCATTCGATGTTTTTGGCTCTCAACGATCATCTTATGATGTCTCCTATCTTCCTCACCAAGAGCACCATTTTTGGTCAATCGATATTCTGTATGATATGGAGACCGTATGATGCCTCTTCTTGATCTATATCATACGTTTTCAATTCATCTTCATCATAATAGGTATAGAGCACATCGTCTTTTTGTTTGATCCTATTGAGCAAGAGCTGGAGGAATCTTATAGCATTCAGTGATCTCTTACGCAGGAGGTTATTCACTACCATATCTTTATCTGCACCCAGCTTGAGCAATTTGACGACGTTGCTAAAGGTTCTGATGTGATCTTCTTCAAAAAGGAAATTGCCTGAATCCGAGGTGATGCCGAGATAGAAATAGGTAGCTATCTCCTTATCATAGAGTTCCGGTCGTCGGATGTGCGTTTGTTCGAAGAGTATCTCACAGGTGCTTATGCTCTGCGTATCTTTGATGATAATTCCATTCTCCAATCCATTTCCTATATGATGATCAAATACAACTATAGGCTTATCTATAAAATATCATGGATTCGCTTGGTTCACTATTCCCATACGATTCGCTCATGTAAAGTCGACGAATATTAGGAGATCATAGCGTTTGTAGTCGAAATTGGTTTTCAATCTCTTGATAGGTCTGATAAAGTCGAAAATTTTGCTTGGTTTATTGGGAACGATATATTTCACTGTTTTCTTTTGCTTTTCCAAGAGTTTTCCCAATCAAAGCATAGCTCATATGCAATCTCCATCCGGACTCATATGTCCGAAGATAGCTATTTTCTTTGCGTTTTCGATCATATGCCTAGCTTTTGTATTGTGCTTATGCATCATCATATGGTTATCTAGCAAGTAAATCTCTTATTTTCGCTATGCCTTCTTCATTGAGAAGGAATGCCTTATCGCTTATCTTGATCTCATGGTCGCCCTTATGTGTCTGTATGATCGTAATGATCTCATTTATTTTCTTGGCGTTATCCGGTAAAGTCCATGCTGTTTGTGGATCGGATTGCGTGGGTGCGATGGGATCAATGGTTTTTTGCTCATTCATAGGCTTATTTGGCTCAACAGAATCTCATAGAGGTCACTGCGATCTCAATGCTTTGGCTCTGACTACGGTCATTTCAGGATTGTATCTGCTTCCTGCTTGTTTGATGAGATGTTCACGAGACACTTTCACTATCTTCTCTATGCTGATCGATTTGCCTTTAAATCAAGTGATCATCACTATGTCAAATCTCTTGAAATCCAAGACTTCTCTCACGAATATCTCTACTGTTCATGAGATATCCTCTATCTTGATGAAGAAGCCTTTCTTTTTCGCTCTCTGAATGTTCTTGATATATCCTATGATGACGAAAGCCCCATAATTCTCTTTTTCCTTAAATTGAGATATGAAATTGAACTTCTTGATGTATGTGTACAATCCATCCAGGGGATTCCCTGATACGAATACTTTGAATACATCATATTCCATCAACAGCCTTTCCATCATGGTGGTTGTCGGTCACGGTTTGAATACCATCTTGGTCGCCATTTCCATCATGCCGAAGAGACCATTTCCTGTGTCCTTTGATTTTTTTGCTCGTTCCAAGATGGTTTCGATATTGGCAAGCAATATTCAACGATCATCGAAATTATCGAATGCTCCAGCTTTGATGAGTCATTCTATGGATTTCTTATTGACTATGGATGAACATCTCTTGATGAAATCTTCCAATGTCGCATATGTTCCATTGTTTTCTCTCTCTTTCTGGATCATCTCTCCTATCTCCCATCAAATCCCTTTGATACAGAAGAATCATAGCCTGATGTCGTTGCCTATTGCGGCGACATGATTGAAGGAGTGATTTATGTCCGGCGGTAAAACCATTATTCCTTGAATCTGAGCCTCATAGATGTAGTTGCTCAATTCGTCAGTATCCTCCTCTACTGATCTTATCAATGATGCATAGAATTCCACAGGGTAGTATGCTTTAAGGTATGCTGTCTGATATGCGATCATAGCATAACACACGGAATGCGACTTATTGAACGAATACGATGCTGCTGGTTCGATCATTTTCTCATAGACGTAGATTGCTGTTTCTTTCTTGTATCATCTGAATTCTTTGGCTCTTTTGGTAAATTCTTTCTTCAATTGCTCTATGATCTCCTTTTTTTTCTTTCCTACTCACCTTCTAAGCAGATCCGCTTCCGCCAAAGAGAACCCTGCCATGGATTGGACGAGAAACATCAATTGCTCTTGGTATACGGCAATTCCATAGGTTAGATTCATGATCGGAGCCAGATCTTCAACAAGTTTGCTATTCTCCTGATCCGTCTCCTCCTCACCGTATTTCTCGACCAATATGTCCCTAAGTTCTGAACTCATATAGCTTATCGGCTCGTCTCCATTTTTCCTTGCGATATAATTTGGGATGAACTCCATAGGTCCAGGACGATATAACGCATTCATAGCCACAAGATCATTGATCGAATCTGCCTTTAGCTTTATCAGGAATTTTCTCATGCCATTAGATTCAAATTGGAATATTCATGTCGTATTCCCCACTTGGAACACTTTCTCAAAAGTGAGCTGATCTTCTATTGGTGGCTGGAACGATGTGTCTTCGAAAAAACGCGCAAACATCTCAGGCAACGGGAGATTCTCTTTCTCGTGTCTCTTCTGAATGATCTTAATGCAATTCTTGATGACGGAGAGGTTTCTTAGTCCCAAAAAATCCATCTTCAACAACCCTATGGTCTCAAGCGTCGGACCGTCATATTGTGTTACGATATCACTATTGTTGACTACCTGTATAGGCGAATATCTCGTTATCTTATCGGGAGCTATGATGATCCCGCATGCATGTTTGCCTAGTTGTCTCATATTCCCCTGAAGTTTCTCAGATAGCTCAGCGGCTTGCTGTACCTTTGCATCTCATTCGACTATCGACTTGAGATCTTCGCTAGCATCAGGCGATTGGATCGCTTGCAGTAATGACATCTTATCTATCATGAGTCAGGAAATCTGATTGGATTTTTCAAATGGCACCCCCATAACTCTCGCTACATCCTTGAATGCCGCTTTGCTTGCCATCTGCATATAGGTACCTATCGAACTCACCTGATCCTGTCCGTATTTCTCTGTGACGTACTGGATCACCCTCTCCCTTTTTACATCTTCGAAATCGATATCGAAATCTGGCATTGAGATACGTGCTGGATTGAGGAATCTTTCGAAGAGAAGCCCGAATTGCAAAGGATCGATATCGGTTATCCTCGTAACCCATGCAAGGATTGATCCTGCTCCTGATCATCTTCAGGGACCGACCACGATCATATTCTTCTTAGCTCGACGGACAAAATCAGCTACGATAAGAAAATATGAGTTGAATCCCATCTCCTTGATCACTTTGAGTTCGTATTCGAGACGACCCATATATTCTCCCAAAGTCCCATATGATCTCTTTCATCCGAGCGGAATCAGTTCTTTCTCCCTGTTGTTATCGATGAAATTCCTCTTGTATTCCGTATATGTCTCCAACGTTAGCTCATGAAGCTCTTCTGGCTTTGTCTCTTGCACCGGTTTGGTAAGCGTTCCTTTGTCTGATATTTTCGTCATCTCCAAAACAACTTCTTGATCTCGTCAGAGGTTGAATTTGTGGTTTAGTCATTTGTACGCACGGTAACGCAGTTCGAATTCGTGGATATGCATATGTTCAAATTTAGGATTAAGAATTTAGAATGCAGAATTTGAAATTTAGCATTTGGAATATCAAAAATCATGCACATTCTCTGTATAGTAATTCAGTGGGTTTTTTCAAACAGAAAAAGTATTTTATCAAAATAAAAATCCCTGCATTGCACAGGGATCTTTTCGTATCTTTATAGATGAAAATCCAATTATACTCAGATCACTCCCAATAGCCGGAAGATGACACTTACCAATAACCGAGAAACTCATATGAATACGAGTCCGATAGCAGCTTGTTGAAGAATCTTGAATCCCTTCTTATATTTTCCATCATCTCCAGCTGCAGTGACCATCTGGAATCATCCCCGAAGCAAGATCACCAAAGCAATCAAAGCCAGCATTCCGAGCATCCGATTGATGAAGGTCTTTATGACATCGATCAATTTGCCCCCTTGAGCTGTCCCTGTTCATGAAACGCCGACGTTGCTTGTTGAAGTAACATCTCCGAATCCTGAAGGAGTAGATTGTCCTAGTGCTACCAATCCTCATAGGCTAACTATTCCAAGTCCTAGGAGCGTCACAACCTTTAATGAAAATTTTTTCATGTGTTTCGTTTTTTAAACAATCTAAAAAGATTAAGTTGGCTACATAATAGGTTTATAGAATATGAAATCAAGATTTTTTCTACAAACCAATCGTCAATCATAGTACAAATTTTCATTGCGTTTGCAAACTTATTTTCATAGGGTATCAGCCTATGAATACTTCTGTTGAAAAATGTACGCGAATGCTTACGATATTGTCTACAATATCTACGTGTTTATCATCATTGTCTAATGATAAGATCCGTTTCTCATTATAGGAGTTTTGATCAGAGATTGGAATATCGGTTACAAAACCATACCTTTCTCAGATTCGTAAAAGTGACAAGAGATTTCTATCTGTTGTCTTTTTTCTGATTGCTTTTCCTAGTATTGGTGATCAGACTCTTCTTTGTCCAGGTTATCCAACACGATTATTATGACAACCTGCTCAATCAACAGCATGTGAGCGAGACTTCCTTGAAGGCCAAGAGAGGAAATATCTTTGCAGATGATAAAGCAGAGAAACATATCCAGCTTACTGATAATATCAGCATGTATAATATTTTTGTCGATCCGAAATTCATATGGGATAAGGATAGATTCATAGATATCATCACTCCAGTCCTCTATAAACATTTCTGTGAACTTCACGGCATGTCTGAAGTGTCTCCTATCGATTGCATACATAACATAGAACAATTCGCCCAGACGCAATTGCTTCCTATCAAGCCCCAATTCTTCTATTTCGGTAGTTGAATAGTCTCTACCTGATATACACTTTTTGATCGGACATGATATGATATGCAGGTCCAGCAGATCCTGAGCTGATTCAATAAGAATGCCGCTCTCAATCTCATCAAGACCAGGCTCAATCAGATGATATATATAGGTATCAAACCCAAGAATTATCTATGATTTTTCGCAAACCAAAATTTTCTTGCAGAGCTCGTAAAGTTTAATCTCAATTATATAGATATCCAGAGTAAGAATTATGTATACATCATTCCAAATAAGGTAGGTAATGTGAATAAAGATATTGTCCCACTCAAGAAGCTTATGGAAAAATATGGATATCTTTCCCATTTCCCAAATCTCGAAAAGAGCTTCTATGAGCAGGAGAATAGGTATGTTAAGCTTATTTCTGACGCAAATCCCTTGATCGCTCAACAGATAAAAGATCTTAAGCTCAAATATTATACGACACGTTCCAGAGACAAGATTCCTCTCCTCCATTGATTATGAATGGAGTCCTATACCAAGAGATATTATCAATACGGCTCTTTCCTTTCCAATGTCCTTTGATTCGTTGACAAGAATAATAATGCGTTCTATGGCATAGAACAGTACTATGATGATATCCTTCGTTGAAAAGACGGGAAAATCGTTTGACGTGCTTCTGCGTGGATGGGTTCGGTATGAGCCAATGAATTTGAGATCGACGAGGTCCTAGACGGCAATGATCTCTATCTTACTATAGATATCGGTATCCAGAAGGAAGCAGAAAGCATTATCAAGAGATATCATGATATGCTCAAGGATGATTCCATAAGCATTCTTGTCTATAACCCATTCAATGGCCAGGTCAAAGCATCAGCAAGCTATCCCTCCTACAATCCGAATAATTACAATGACGCATTTACGGTACAGCCGCTTGGCCCGGAGTATGGATATATGATAGATGATCTCACGTATATAGAAAATCCCGTTTATATTCAGACAGGAGGAGAATATACGCTAGCTACTAGTTTCGAGAGGACGGATACCACGATACCAAAATATATCGCCAAAAACATCTATGGTCCACAAGTGTTGGTGGATAAGAATACCTCTATGTCCTATGAACCATGAAGTGTGTTCAAGGCATTTACTGTCGCTATCGGTCTTGATACCGATGAAATAAGATTTTATGACCCGTATAACGATCCGGGTAAAGTAAAGGTAGGGCAATTCACCATCAAGAATGCAGATGATATCTGTATGGGAGATCGGAATTATCTTCATGCTTTCGTACGATCCTGCAATATCTGAATGGTCAGGATAGCGCAGAAACTCTGAAAAGAGATCTTTTATAATTATCTGGATAAGCTCGGATTCTGAAAGACCACCTGAATCGAAGTGGCGAATGAAGATCCATGATTCGTTGAATGAGTCACCTCTGTCTCCGATGCCAGATTCTTCAATAACACGTTTGGCCAATGATTGCTAGTTACGCCAATCCAATTGGCTGCATGATATTGAGCTGTCGTCAATGGATGATATTATGTCAAGCCAACCCTGGTCAAATGAATATTTGACAAAAAGACCAATACGTACTATCCATCATCTCCGAAGATCATGAAACAGATTTTTAGGCCTGAAACCGCTGATGCTCTCAAGGTATGACTCTTCAATGTCATTGATCAGAATTATGAGCTCAAATATGCAAAGGTCGAATGATATCAACTCGGAGGTAAGAGTTGAACCTCACAAATCTCTTACAAGGGAAAATACCAGAACGGCATCTGATGGACCAATGGATCATTCGTCGGTATCATAACGAAGGACGATCCTCAATATATTATCGTCATCCAGGTACGTAGGCCGAGACAAAATCTTCGGTGAGCCTCTACCGCAGGAAAGATATTCTGAGAGATGGCAAAATTCATCATAAATTATTCGCTTATCGAAAAAAAATAGACGCTTACATGTATTCACTATGAATTGTAGTTGAAAATATGTACCGTTTATATACAGTTTCATAGCAGATTTTATCTTGTTATGTAGTCAGCATGTTCGGCAAATTATGAGAAATGAAAAAGATGTACGATAAGTACAAGACGTTGCAGAAGGCTCTCAAAAACCTTGTTATCAGGTGAAAGGAAGGGAAATTTATCTGATTGGACGGCACAGAGCAAGATGCAATCGTCGTGGATATCAGTGGAGAGATGAAGTTGAGGGAGCTTCATATCAATGATGAATCGCTCTTGGATCCATCCAAAAAATCCAATCTCGAGTCTCTTATTACCAAGTGTTTTCAGAAAGCCCAAGATAAGGCTCAAGAGATCGTCGGAGAGAAGACCAAGGAAATACTCGGCGTTGACCCTTCCGATATGGCGAATATGCTTGGCGGGGGTGGTATGCCTTGATTGAATTAAGCTATGCTCGATATGAAAATGTTGGCAATGAATCTGCCAA
Source organism: uncultured Candidatus Peribacteria bacterium (assembly GCA_964430205.1). GTDB lineage: Bacteria > Patescibacteriota > Gracilibacteria > Absconditabacterales > Absconditicoccaceae > CAJBLF01. The sequence continues at coordinate 42,051 of CAYSER010000005.1, forward strand.
CATTTTTTTGTTTGATCGAAAAGTGTGGCACGTGTACATGATCAGATTGTTTATTGGAGTTCGATGATCCTCTGATCATAGCCGTGATCTTTGTAGTAATTGAAAACCGCCTTGATATCTTCAATTGGTGTAGATGCTCATCCGGTGATCGCTATGCTTGCATCTGCAAAAAGCTCTTGTCCTCCGTATGCTACGATATCATCCAATGATTCTCAAAAAAAAGTTCTCTTATTGTTGGATATACCTATATTATGAAGCTCTTTCGTATTATTGCTCTCTTTTCCACCGATCACGATCAAGGTATCGAACTTATCGAGATTGTCCATAATGACGGTCTGTCTTTCATATGTCGCTTTGCATACATCAGAGAGTTCAGGCAATTTTGCATTAGGAAATCTCTCTCTTATATCATCCAATATGTTTTGTACATGTGAAAAGTTCAATGTTGTCTGAGATAAGACTCAGAATCTCTCTTGTTGATCATAAGGAATATTTTTACTCTTTTCTCTGCTCTCACAAAGCACCACTTCCCCTCCCCTGAAACGGATATATTCAATGATATTCTTGCCTTCCTGATGATGCTCTTTTCATATATATAAAAACTTACTAATCCCTTCCTTCAGGATGTTCTCCGCTTCCAAATATATCTTGGTAACGAACGGACATTCGAGATTATATACTATCTTGTATCTGGATTTCGCTTCTTCTATGACTTTTCTGTTTGTCCCGTGTGCGGAAAATATGATGAGGGCTTCTGAATCGTTAACCTTACTGATATCCTCTACGAATTTCACTCATCTTGCCTCAAATGCTTCCGTTACCTTAGGGTTGTGGACTAACGCATGTATGCAATAGATTTTCTCTCATCTGTGCTGGTCCACGATACTGTTCAATTGATCTATCGATCTTTTCACTCAGAAACAGAAACTCGACGGACTGAGATAATAGACGATTTTTTCCATGAAAACTTCTGTGTAGGTATAAATGTTTCGTGTGCATATTACTCTCATATGAATGAGAATACTATTTCCCTTTCTCTTGCATGATCGAGTTCGAAGAGCAGTATTCTCTGCCGTCTTCCTAGCATCAGTTTACCCTCTTGTACCGGTATGGTCTCACTGCTATTTCCTATCAGCATGGCTCTGATGTGTGAATGTCCATTCAGACATTCCTCTTTGCTTTCGCACATCGTCCTAGGATCTCTATGTTCCAAATCATTATGTTGATATCGTTCATCTATGGAAATATTCTTATCACATCGTTTTCTCAGATCGTTCCAGAATCACTCCTCTGCTTCATTGATTTTGAGGACTGCGGTTGTATGACGCGTGAATATGTTACATAATCACACTTTCGCTCACGATTTCTTAATGAAGGCGATTATATCATCGGTTATATCGATGATATCGAAAGGTTTGGTTGTTACATATGTTTTTGTTGTACTCCTCTGCATAGTTTCTCTCGGAGAGATAAAAAAAATTGCTTTTCAGTATAGCTAATTATTCGGGCTTTGCAACCATTTCCCCTACATCTTGACTTTTCATGACATATAATTAAATATGTTGTCCAAAAAAACACAAAAAAACCAATAAAAGCATGAATAATTCACAGATTATCGCTCACATCAGGAGCATTGATGCCGCTTTTGAAACCATGAAGAGAACAAATGGCCAAAGCGTTATCGTAAAACTTTTCACCTTCCAAGATCCCATCGCTCTCCAGTTACCTTCGGGAGCGTTTCATCAGGCCGCTTTTGCAAAAATCATCCTGATGGATTATGAATCTCGTACTATCAAGCTTTTGTATAGGAATCCTACTCCAAAAGCTCCGAAAGGACAATTCATAACCTTACCTTTCGTTCAAGAGCAAGACAAGCATGCACTCATCGTTTTTCTTGCGGGACATAAAATATTGCCTACGCCTGATGAATTCCTTCATGCCCTTCCTTTGCAGCATGATATGGGATTCGCATCGTTCGTAGGATGCGATCATGATCCGTCCTTGTGAGAACCCGATGAGATCGTATCTGAAACCAGGGTCTGTATTCCAGATCCTTTTTTTTATTTCTGCAACATCTCTATCATGAGATCTTGATGCCTATTCTTGAGACCGGTGATCAATGTTTTTTTCTTTGCCATGAATTTCTGGATATCGAAACCATACTCTTCAAGCATCAATGAGGTATGATCGACACCTATGTAATGCGGAAGTATCACATAATCAGCTCCTTGTTCGTAGAGCTTAATCGCTTCATGGATATGATTGGATACGAGTATGACGATCAGCTTCGGAAACTTGTGCTTGATAGTCTTCAAAAGCACGATGTTGTCATCGTAATTCTTGACGGTACTTATCATCATCTTACTCTTATCGAGATTAAGCTCTTCCAGGAAGTCTATGTCTCATATGTCTCCATATATACATGGGATGATGGATTTCTGTAGATGAGCTATGATTCATGGATGTTCATCCAACACGAGTATCTTTTCATGGGTTTTGTGAAGCGTCGCATAGAGATTGCTGCCGAATCTTCCATATCCGCAAATCACTATTTCATATTCCTGCTTATTTATCTTCTTGTATTCTTTTTTCCATACACCAGGCAATAGGCTTAATATCGGTTTGATTCTTTGATATAATCTCTCTCCATAGATAATAGAATAGCTCGATCATGCTATAGTGATGAGACCTATCAGTGTGATCAGAGAAAGGATATTCGGATCTTTGATATATCCTGATGTTATTCACATTGTTACGATAATGAAAGAGAATTCGCTTATCTGTCAGAGTGACATTCACGTAAGGAAATTATTCTTTCTAGCATGCCCTAGGAATCATAATACAATCATCGTGATGATCGGTTTCACAATCAGCACAAAGAGAACCAGCGCTACGAGCGGCAGGATCATAGATAGATTCATCGTTCAGAAATTCACATGCGACCCAAGCAACACGAAGAAGATCACGATGAAGAAGTCCCTCAATGGCTTGATCCTGCTCGTTATCTCAAACCTATATGAAGAGTTAGCTAACGTCATTCCCGCAATCAACGTCCCTATTTCTATTCCAAATCCGAGTCGATAGAATAGTGCTCCTAGCAAGAAGCATCGTCCGATCGAGAATAGGAAGAGATATTCCTGACTTTCCGCGATTTTCTTGGTTATCCTTGGTATGAGATATCTGCTGATAAGATATATGCCAAGTCCCAATATTGCCACCTTCCCTATGATCCCTATGATCACGATGTTTGATGCGGTCTGCTCGATACTTTTTATGGTAGCCATTCAGAGGATCAGCAGCATCACCATCAGATCCTGTACTATCAATATTCCGATACTTAATCTTCCTGCTGTGGACTCCATCTCATCCTTATCGCCTAATATCTTCAATACGACGATCGTACTACTGAATGCGAACCCAATTGCCAGAAAAATAGCCGTCATGCTTTCGAATCCACATGCTATAGCTATCAAATATCATATTCAAGCAGTGGCTATGACTTGCGTTATTCATGCGATCACCGAAATTTTCCCTACATCCTTTATGATTGTCGGGTTGAGTTCCATACCCACGATAAACAACAACAATGCTATCCCCAAATTCCCGAACGATTGGAACGCTGCATTTTCATGCAAGAGTGTCGGGAAAAAAATGCTAATAGCTGTTCCTGCTATTATATATCAGATGATCATAGGCTGTTTGAACGCTTTCATGATGCCAGCGCCCACCAGTACGATTCATATCACTATCCCTAATGAGACAAATACTTGTTCTGCCATTGTTTGTTTACCAACGTAAATCCTGTTATGCTTTCTTTCTGTATTATATATTAAAATATTTATTTGTCAAATTTTCTGGTAGGTAATCCTCTTTTGTTTCCTGTCCAGTCTTCAAAAATTCTTGAATTATTCTTGCTAATTTATTGCTTTATTTTTTACTATGGATACAATATCACCTGTCTTTATCTTTTAATCAGAGTTACGAGATGATCACCAAAAACAGCTTTCATGGCAAGTTCATGTATTATGAAAACATTAATGGCAAGGAGAAAAAAATTTCCAAGGAATTCACTGATCCAAAAAAATTCAACGAATTCACTAAGAAGTATCCTATGCCTACTTTAGGCACAATGTTTGGCCTTTTTGCTCCTGTGAAGAAAGCCCTTCCAGCCTCATCAACACGTAAACCCGCCAAAAAAATGGCAAAAATTCCGGTGAAGGCTAAAAAACCTGCCAAAAAGAAATAATCGATACCGTAAGATCATGGTGTTTTTTGTAAGAAAAGTACGTTGGACCATGTGTTTGCGTGTTTTTTCTCTTATAATATAATTTTCTTTTGTCAAGTTTTGATGTGTGCCAAAAGATTGAATTTCCCCTGGTTTTCGTTATATATTTGAGGCCAAAAGTCTTCTAAACTTTGGAGGCGTCGCCTTGAAGTTTTTTTGTCTTCGGAAACTTTATTTCCCTTATAATATTGTATATGAAAGAAAAAGAACTTGTACCTATTTCCTGAACGGTCATTCCCCACGCTATCGAGCATGAAATCTCAAAATCATATATCGAATATGCGATGTCCGTCATCGTTTCACGTGCCTTGCCTGATACGAGAGACGGATTCAAACCGGTATTGAGAAGGATCCTCTTCTGAATGTATCAGATGAATAATTTCTATAACCAGAAGCATAAGAAATCCGCTAGGATTGTCTGAGATGTTATGGGTAAATACCATCCACATGGTGATAGTAGCATCTATGAAGCTATGGTGCGTATGGCGCAACCATGGGCTTTCAGATATCCTTTGGTCGATGGACAGGGTAATTTCGGATCTATCGATGGGGATTGACCTGCAGCCATGAGGTATACTGAGGCTAGATTGACTAAGATCGCTGAAGAGATGCTTTCCGATATAGACCAAGATACGGTTGACCGGAGGGAAAACTTTGATGGCAGTCTGCAAGAACCAGTCATGCTTCCTACAAAATTCCCTAATCACCTCTGTAATGGTACTATGGGTATCGCTGTGGGTATGGCGACCAATATGGCTCCGCATAATCTTAATGAGGTTCTAGATGCTTCACTTCTGCTTTTGGAGAAGGAGGGAAAGAAAGATAAGAAATGAGAACCTATCGTCATCTCCATCGACGAAATCATGGAGATCATCAAAGGACCTGACTTCCCTACCTGAGGCACCATTTATGATTCAAACAACATCAAGGAGGTCTACAAAAAAGGGAAATGAGGCATCATTATGAGAGGAAAGACGCATATCGAAGAGCAGAAGCATGGAAATATCATCGTCATCGACGAGATCCCTTATCTTGTAAACAAATCATCTCTTGTCTCCAAAATCGGTGAATTGGTCGTCGATAAGAAGATAGAGGGCATTTCCGACATGAGAGACGAATCCAGCAAGAACAAGATCAGGATCGCCATCTATCTCAAGTCAGGCGTCGATGCCAATAAGATATTGATAGAGCTGTATAAATACACCGAATTGCAATCATCGTTCAATCTCAATAACGTATCATTGGTCGAGAACGGTATCCAACCGAGGCTCTTGAATATAAAAGATCTGCTCATGGAATTCGTTACCTTCAGAAGGAATGTTGTCTACCGCAGATCTGTCTTCCAGCTCAATAAGGCCAAGGATAGACTCCATATCTTGGAATGATTGAAAAAAGCGATCGATATCATCGATGAGGTTATCGATACCATCAAGAAATCAGAGACCAAGGCCGATGCAAAACAAAACCTTATACAAAAGTTCGAATTCTCCGAAATGCAGGCTGAATATATCCTGATGATGAGACTTCAATCATTGGTCGGTCTCGAAATCCAGAAAATCATGGATGAAATAGATGAGAAAAAAAAGCTGATTGAGGAACTTCAGGATATCATCAACAACCCAGAAAAGCTTGATGGCGTCATCAAAGACGAGTTCAAATATATGAAAAAACAATATGGTGATGAAAGAAAGACTGAAGTATCACAAGATCTCAGTGTATATAATATCTCTTGAAGCCTTAAGGCGTTTATGGACGCAGCAGATAAAATCAAAGAAGATGTTATTGTCTGGATCGGAAATGACTATGGCATAAAAGTCCTCTATCAGTCTAGGATACAGGCTATCCCTGAAGAAACCATGGACCTCATCTATACGCACAATCAGGATAAGCTGATCATCATCACTGATATCGGAGAACTGGTCGTACAAAGACTAAAGGATCTGGGCGTCTTTGCCATGAAACAGAATGCGCTCAATCTCAATGAGCATTTCTGACTTAAAGGTAAAATCGTCTTCGCCAAGACCCTGCACTTCGATTATCATCATCTCGTGTTCCTTACCAACCAGAATAGCATCAAGAAGATCAAGAAAGAACTAGTCCTCTCCTTCAAGAAATTTCCTACCATCATCATGAAACTCGCTGACAAGGAAAAAATCCTGAGCGTCGAGGCAGTGAATGATACCGATAATATATGAATCTTGACCAAACATTGATGGATGCTCCTTTTCAAGAGCAGCGATCTCAGACCGATGGGTAAGACAGCTGGATGAGTTAAGGCTATCGAACTCCAGGAAAATGATGAAGTCGCTAATATGTTCCTTCATAAGGGAGAGCCATTCATCCTTATCCATGCTAACAAGAATGGAAAACTCTTGAATCTGGAAGATCTCAAGGTCCGGAAAAGAGCTAGGAAAGGGCAGATCGTGATGACTGGCAATGAGGTACTTGAATGAGGTATCAGTATCATAGAATGAGCGATCAGGATAAGATTCAAGGATAGCAATATCAAGACTCTCCATTCCAACGATATCCATCTTGATGAACCTGAAACACCATTGGCAAAGATGGTAGACAAAGATATCGATGTCATCTATAGACCACGGGAAGAGAAAGATGAAAATCTCAGATATAAGGAAGAAAGAAAAAAGGCTGAAAAAGAAGCTGAAAAAATAGAAAAATGACTCCTTAACGATGAAGAAACTTCACAAGAGACGGAATCCGAATCAATAGAGCCATCTGAAGAGTCTGCAGATGCTGCATAATTCCCTCTCTTTATCATCTACCCGTATCTCATGATATCAAAAAAGCATCTTTCCTTGTTCGCTATTTCCATTTTTGTATTCATGCTTATGGGTATGCTCATTGTCCGATGAACGATCAGCCATAAGATTTCCGAGATGTGAATGTCCTTGGAATCGCGTGTTGGCAACCAAGTGAGTGATTTCAAATGATCCACGCTCCTCGCTCTTCAGTCCTCTCTGATAGATACTATAGCACGTGCACAAAAATCGGTCGTCAGTATTACTATCAGCAAAGACATAAAATTCTATCTCGAAGATCCCTCTCAGGTCAATGGCCCATGAACCGTCCAGCAACAGACCGCGAAGATCTGATGATGAAGCGGCATCATTATCTCCAAAAAATGATATGTCATCACCAACAAGCATGTCGTCCAGGACATGGACGCAAAATATTCCGTAACTTTATATGATGGGAAAACGTATAATGTAGATAAAATACGATTTGATGATCTTTTGGACTTGGCGGTCTTAAAGATCGTCGATACAGAATGAAAAATACCTGCAGATCTTCTTCCTGCTTCCTTCCTTCCTTTGACTGCCAAAGTCCAGGTCGGACAGTTCGTTCTCGCTATAGGCAACTCTCTCTCCAATTATGCGAATAATACGACCCTGGGCATCATATGAGGGAAAAACAAACAGCTCACCGTCAACAAGAACAATAGATATATCTGATTGTATCAGACAGATGCACTAGTCAATCCTGGAAATAGTTGAGGTCCCTTGATCGATATAGAAGGGAATGTCCTTGGTATCACCACAGCCATCACTGAGGGACAATGAATCGCTTTCGCCTTACCTCTCAGTTCAGAGTTCCTTTCCGGGACTATCAGATCGATCGATATGCTCTGAAAGATCGCCAGACCTGTCATCTGAATACAATATAAAGAGCTACCTCATGGATGAGATTCGTTAGCCACAGGCATTTCCATTACCGATGTGTTGGCTGATCTTCCGGCACGACAGGCAGGACTTAAAATATGAGATATTGTCATGAGTATCAACGACACTCCCATTTCCTCTGAATTACCTTTCCTTTACCAACTCTATACCTATATCCCTGGAGATGCTATCCGTATCGACATCTTAAGAGGCACTCAAAAAATGACCCTTGATGTCGTCTTATGACCATCAGTACAGTAGATGTCTGTCGTTCACGATTCATAGCATATTTATGTAATTATTTTATGGAATGTAAATCCGAATATTCTTGGTAAGCAAAGAAAAATTGAAAATACGCTCTTTTTTGGATACACTTGCCTATATATATTTATTTTCTCCGTTGTAATATGCCTACATATATACCTGAGTCGTTGATCAATGAGATTGAAGAGCTCAAGGAACTATGAAAGTTCGATGAGGCGATAAAGAAGGTGAATACGATCCTTTTCAAGGATCCCAACAATGAGGATGCATTGCTTCAAGTGACAGATATCCAGTATAGAAAAGGCGAAATCAGCAAAGCTTCGAAAGCCATAGATTTCTTGAATGCAAAAAAAAAGCATAGCGATCCTCTTGGCCTCTATATCAAATGAGTCCTTGAAATGGAAAAAAATCATCGAATGGATGCGAAAAAATATCTTCAACAAGCATTGGAACTCACCAAGGCTGAGAACCACGAGATACTCAGATGCTATTGATTATGTGAATATCGGTATGGCAATAGGGAAAAGTGATTGGGCCTATTGAAGGATGCATTCCATATCAATGCGAATGATGCCGAGGTTATCTATAATCTCATCGAGCTGTATATCCTTGAACACAAATATAAGCAAGCGAAAGATATGATAAGGTATTTCTACAAACATCGCGAAAAATTACAGACCATCGATAAGGCGTTGGATTTCTATGATCAGAAGATCTCCCTATTCGAAAAGTTCATAACTACTCAACATATGTTTAAGAAATAAGCAAAAAGATAAACACCCATTTATTATCTCTCTATCTCTATGATGCATACTAACGCTCTTTCCAATGACACCGGACACGAGTTCTCATCAATTCTCAGGCATTCATGGAAAAATGTCTTTGGTGTAGGCATATTCATCTGATTCCTTCTTTTCCTGCTCAATCTCTTTTTGGGACTTTCTCTCTATACGAACCAATTCACTGGCGAACTCAAAGATAGACTGGGCATGTATTTCTATATCAAGGAAGATACCACACAGACCAATGAGATCTACAAGAAGGTGATCTCTATGAAAGACGAACTAGAGGCTCAGTGACTCAAAGTCATGTTCTCTTCCAAAGAGGATGCCCTAGCTTTTCTTCAAAAGAAAATCCCGGATGTTGTCAGTAACTTCGAAAAATTCTGAATAGATAATCCATTGCCAGCGACTCTGTACGTCATGTTCGATAGCGATAAGAAATATGAATCGCTCAAGACCATTATCCTAAAGAACAAGGATATTATCCTCAACACCAAGGATATCGATTCCTGATCGACCATCAAGGATCAAGAGAATAGGGTTCTTACCATTATCAATCTTAGCAATTTCATTGTATGATTTTCTTACTTCATCATTACCATCCTCTTGATCATGATCCTTTCTTTCCTTGGATTCCTGCTCAAGAACATATTCCATAAGTTTCATAGGGAGCTTGAGATCAAGAAAACGTTATGAGCAACGTATAATCAGATAACCAAGGGATTCATCTCTCTCACCCTTAATGTACTCTGATTCGCATTCCTGATCTGTCTTATCCTCTTGCTCATATCCTCATTGACCATCAATTATTATGTGTACAGTCTGTTCTCCATAACGCTTTGGAGCGCATTCGATAATATAGCTCTTATCCTATGAATATTTATCGGCGAAATCGTCGTCGTTACTTGAGTCTGATTCTGATTCTCGCGTGTTTTCGCCAATACCCTCAATAAACAGCTGTAATTCATGGTGATGTACAAGAAAAAAAACAGGTAAGCAAGAATGCAAACCTGTTTTTTTATCTGTCGATTATTTATTTCACTATTAGATCTCTATTTGTATGCCAGGACCCATCGTAGGCGCGATAAAGACTTTCTTGATCAATTTGCCTTTGACTCCGGTTGGCTTGTTCTCTTCCAATGCCTTGAGGAATGCCTTGATATTCTCTTCTATCTGAGTTTCGGAGAATGATAGCTTACCTATCGCAGCATTGATATTCCCTGTCTTATCCAGCTTGAATTCAATCTTTCCTTTCTTGAATTCTTCTATGGCTTGAGCGATATTCGCTATTACGGTTCCAGATTTAGGCGATGGCATAAGTCCTTTCGGTCATAACTGTTTAGCTACCGAAGCCAATTCCCTGATATTCTCAGGAGTAGTGAGCAAGACATCAAAGTCCAATTTCCCTGCTTTGATATCAGCAAGCAAGGTATCAGTTCCCGCTATATCAGCTCATGCTTTCTTCGCTTCAGCTTCATCTGAGGTAAATACAGCTATCCTCTTGGTCTTTCCCGTACCATGAGGAAGGATAGTGGTTCCTCTCATCATCTGATCATTGTACTTTGCATCAGCATAGGTTTTGACTGCGATCTCTACTGATCCATCAAATTTAGTGTATCCTGATTTCTTGAGCAGAGCTACTGCTTCATTGATAGGATACGCTTTTGTCGAATCCACGGTTTTAGCGGATTCACGATACTTTTTTCCGTGCGTTGTCATTTTCTCTTTCTTTCTAATATGATAAAAGTGGTCCCATCGTTCGCCTGAGCGAACTCCCACATAATTGAACTATTTTTCTACTTCTATTCCCATATTCCTTGCTGTTCCCGCTATAGATTTCATCATCGATTCCATATTTTCGGTATTCATATCACCCTTCTTGAGATTTGCTATCTCTTCAAGATCTTTCTTGGTGAGTTTTCCGATCTTGTTCTTGTTCGGTTCTCATGATCCGGACTTGAGATTGAGCTTCCGAAGGATCAGATTTGATGTGACTGGGCTTCAGAGTTTAAGATCGAATGTCCTATCTGCATAGATCGTTAGCTGGACCTTGACTTTGACGTCAGCTCCGCCGAATTGTTTCATGAGATCCATCGTCTTATCGTTGAATTCTTTGATGAATTGTCCGATATTCACTCCATTCGCTCAAAGCATAGGCCCTAGTGGAGGTGCTGGTTGCGCTTTCCCTGCTGGTATCTCGAGATTGAGAATGTTGGTAATTTTTCCTGCCATGGTAGTATTAATCAATAAATAAAGATTTCAGGTATGCTTTTGATTTGTGATATAATGAGTATTCGACCTGCACTAACCGTATGCCATCATCCATATAGATGAGCATAAGCACTTGCTTGTCCTTGTATTCAGGAAGATTGATGAAAACAACCTTATTCCCGAAAAGCTTATTCTCTATGATATCCTGTTCTGTCGCCAACGTAAAGAGGCTGCCTTTCAATGCTCTCACTATACTTGCGAAGTCGTAGCTCGGAGTACCCAAATAGATGTATCGTATACCTTTTTCGTCAGCCAATGCATATTGGTATTTTATCCCGAGTTTCTCTATGACTGCTATCGTTCCGTAATAGATGCTCGTGCCTGATAGCAATTTTATCGCTGTGTTTTTGGTCGTTGCACCGGTCTGTCGTTTCGTCTCTATCATTCACGTTGTCGCTTTGGTCGCTGTTCATATCGATCCTGTTATCGATGGTCATGTAGCATCCTCCATAGATAGGATATCATCCTCTTCCATAGGGGTCAGGGTCGTTGTCAGGTCTCAGCTCTTGCTTGTTATTTGTATTCAGTCTCATGAGTATTGAGGTTGCATTACGGTCTTCATTTCGTCTCATTGCACTTGATATCGTACAATGTATACCATCATTAGTGCCAAAAAGAGAAGCATCATCGAGAATCTAAGGATCTTTTGCTCTTTTGCTTGCATCCTAATGATCAGCAAATAAAACCATGGAGAGAAGCTACACAAAGGTGTACTCCACGCATATGTCTTTAGCTCATGAGTTCTACTTTATCTAGATCTATAACTACAGGCGTTAATCTTCATAGCATCTCGATATTGACTACTGCAGTTCACTTCTCTGGATCGATATTCCTTACACTTCCTTTCATTCCTTTGAAATCTCATGTCTTGAGCAATACTACATCGCCCTCTTTGAATGGAATCTTCAATTCTGATCTTTCTTGAGATTTCTTGATCTGATCAATTATCTTATCATATTCTTCGTCGCTTAATGGTATAGGGCGTGTTTCGGCGCCTACTATCAATCTCACTCAAGGAGTATTCCTTATGACATACCGTATCCTATCATTCATCTTCGATTTTATGAATACATATCATGGATAGAGTTTCTTCTGTTTGATCACCTTTTCGCCTTTTTTGAGTGATGATTCGTTAATCATGGGAGACATATAATCTTCCACAGTATCCATCAGGTCCTGTTTCTTTATCCTTTCCTTCAAGTTCTCTATAACTAAGTCTTCTTGTCCAGATACGACACTGAGTACATACCGTTTATAGGTATTATCCTCTATCTGTCTTTTGATCTCTCAAGTACTTGCTTCTGACTTTTGCATACTGAACGATAAAACAATAAAACGATCACACGCCTAAACGATACTGTTTAGGTATTGCTCATTATTTCATAATGCTGTAAAATCGATTGTATATCCCGGAGAATACGGTATCTGTCGCTATGAAGTATACGCCAGCGATCAGTATGGCTGCAAATATTGCAATAGTCAGATTGATAAAATCTTTCTTGGTGGGATGCTTCAATTTCTTGACAGTCTCCAGACTATCATAGATGAATTTCATCATGTTCCCTTTTTTTCAATAATAAAAAAAGTTTTGCAGATTCTTTGTATCGAAATGCAAGATGTTTTCAAGAGAAAATTATATCAACTAACCGGTAACAACCAATAACTAACAATTGCTGAACGCTTTTTTTTGATTGCTGCTTGTTCATAATCAATCGTTAGTCGGAACCTCTACCCTACCGCACAGACATATCTAGTCGTCAGTGACGAGGATGTATTGAAATCTTTAGGATTCACATATGCGATGACCCTTGGTTTTCTCCTATGCATAGCGACAAGATCCTTGAAGATACTGATCAATGCTGATTTCTTCCTTCTATTTTGAAGTGCTTCATCTATCTCTTTCTGCTCATCTGCTTTCCTTTTGGACGATGATTGGCAAACATCGATATTAGTAATGACTGCTATGGCATACTCTTTTTTGTGTTTTCAGATCCGGTTCATCAATGCCTTCACTTTCGATGTTGTCACCTTCTGGCCTATGCTGAGATGGAGAACCCCTTCTATATCTGTTATCATCCTAAAGAACGGCATCTGAAGGCGGATTTGATCTGCGAGTTGACTATCAGCCTCATTTGCCATCTTCGCTCCTATATCACCGGCGATTTCTTTCTTCTTATGCGAGGATATGTCCATGGTTTTCCCCAGAATAGCTCCATAGGTATTCATGTCCATGATGATGTGTTTATCATCTGTCGATTGTTGTGAAAGCACGAGCAATCGTTTTTTTTGATGATCGAGCAAAAAACATCCCGCAGCCTGGAGTAATCCGGTATAGAAATGAGGCCCTTGCGGTATTATAGCGATAGTATATGGTTTTTTGAGCGATGGTTTGAGTGTCGGTATCAGTTCGGTAGCTCATACCGCATATCCCATCACTTGTTCTGCCAAGAGTTCCGGTGCAATAGACATTATATAATGAATTTAGAATTTAGAATTTAGAATTTAGAATTTAGAATTTAGAATTTAGAATTT